>DASWRX010000030.1:0-112592 GCA_036402955.1 Thermoanaerobaculia bacterium | reverse complement strand
GGCGGCCGCGCAGGGCAAAAACGTCAACAGCGAGAGGACGGCGGCGATTCCTGCCCGCCCCTCGCGGCGATTCTCAGCGGATGCCATGGGATGTCACCTCCCGACTCCTTCTTTCCATGCCGGCTCAGCGTATGAGGGCGCGGCCGGACTGCCCATTCGCCGAACGGCGGATTTCGCGGCGTATTCCGTCCGGGAGCGATTCCGTCCGGGAGCGATTACGTCCGGGAGCGACCGAAGTTCTGGCAGGGAGGGGCTACAATGGGAGCTTCCGGAGAAGCTCCCATGGCCCCGACCCACCCCTACAGCGTCCACCCCAGCGTCCTCTACCTGCGGAGCTGGCTCGATACCCTGCCGCAGAAGACCGGCCGCTCGCTCGACGAGTGGCTCCGCCTGGTCGCCGTCTTCGCCCAGATCAAGCCCACCACGCGGACGCGGATCGACCTCGGCTTCGCCCTTAAGGGCACCCCCGCCACCGGCCGCCTGATCGACACCGGCGGCTTCGCCAGGAAGGACCGCATCACCCACCGCATCCCGATCGCGAGCCTGGCGGAGATCGACGGCGAGGTCCGCCGCTGGTTGAAGGTCGCCTACGAGATGGACGCCTGACCTTTTGACCCTCGAGGACCTCGGCTGGAACGACTTCTTCGCGGCGGCCTTCGCGCCATACGCGGAGCAGGGCCTGGTGCCCGCCCGCGTGGTGGCGCAGAAGGGGCTCAACCAGATCTCGACCGGCGACGCCGAGCACTACGCCGACCTCGCCGGCAAGCTGCGGCACGAGCTCAAGGGGCCCGGCGGCGCCCATCCGGCGGTGGGGGACTGGGTCGCCCTCCGCAGCCCCACGGGCGAGGGACGGGCGATGATCCACGCCATCCTGCCCCGCAAGTCCAGGTTCTCCCGCAAGAGCGCCGGCCAGCGCACCGAGGAGCAGGTGGTGGCGGCGAACGTCGACACCATCTTCCTCGTCTCCGGCCTCGACGGCGACTTCAACCCGCGCCGCATCGAGCGCTACCTCACCGCCGCCTGGGACAGCGGCGCCCAGCCCGTGGTCGTCCTCAACAAGCTCGACCGCTGCGTGGACCCCGAGACCTGCCTGCTGGAGACCGAGGCCGTGGCCATGGGCGTGCCCGTCCATCGGGTGAGCGCCCTCACCGGCGAGGGCTGCGAGGAGCTCGCCGCCTACATCGTCCCCGGACGGACGGTGGGCTTCCTCGGCTCCTCGGGGGTCGGCAAGTCCACCCTCATCAACCGCCTCCTCGGGCGCCAGGCCCAGGCCACCGGCGCCGTGCGCGAGGGGGACGACCGCGGCCGTCACACCACCACCCACCGCGAGCTGTTCCGCACCCCCGCCGGCGGCCTCCTCATCGACACTCCGGGCCTGCGCGAGATCCAGCTCTGGGAAGGGGACCAGGGGATCGAGTCGGTCTTCCCGGAGATCGAGGAGCTCGCCGCAGCGTGCCGTTTCGGCGACTGCGGGCACCAGGGCGAGCCCGGCTGCGCCGTCGAGGCGGCGGTGGCGGGCGGCGGATTGCCCGCCGAGCGCCTGGAGAGCTACCACAAGCTCCAGCGCGAGCAGCACCACCTCCACATCCGCCACGACGAGCTGGCACGCCTGCAGGAAAAGAAGAAGAACAAGGTCATCCACAGGGCGCAGAGAGAGCACTACCGCCTGAAGCCGAAGGGGTAGGCGATTTCTTGACAACCCTGTAACGCCACTGTTACGGTAGGCGACTGTAAACGCTTACATCGCCACCATGGACCCACGTCCGAAAGCCGCCACGCCCCCTTTCACCGACCGGCTGAAGCTTTGGGAGCCGCGCGGTTGAGCGCCTCCATCAAGGAGGTCGCCCTGCGGGCGGGGGTGTCGATCGCGACCGTCTCGCGGGTGCTCAACGACAAGGGGCCGGTCGCCGTCGAGACGCGGCAGCGCATCCTGGAGGCGATCGAGAAGCTGCGCTACGTGCCGCACGGCGCCGCCCGCAGCCTGATCACCAACCAGACCGACACCATCGGCGTGCTGCTGCCGGACCTCTACGGCGAGTTCTTCTCCGAGGTTATCCGCGGCATCGACCAGGCGGCGCGCCGCGACGGCTTCCACGTCCTGGTCTCCGGCTTCCACAGCGACCGCGCCGAGATCGCGGCCGTGCTGCGGGCCCTGCGCGGGCGCGTCGACGGGCTGATCGTGCTGTCTCCGGACGTCGACGCGCAGACCCTGCGCCGCAACCTCCCCGAGACGCTGCCGGTGGTGCTCCTCAATACCCGGGTGGACGGCCAACTGGACGGTGCCGCGTTCGACGCCATCAACCTCGACAATCGGGGCGGGGCGTTCGCCATGGTGCGGCACCTGGCGGGGCTGGGGCACCGGCGCATCGCGCTGATCGAGGGACCGGAGGAGAACGCCGACGCCCGCGAGCGCCGGCGGGGCTACCGCGACGCCCTCCGCGCCGAGGGCGTCGAGCGGTCGCCGGCGCTGGAGCTGGCGGGGGACTTCAGCGAGGAGGCGGGCTACCGGGCCGGCCGGCGGCTGCTCGCCCTCGCGCCGCGGCCCACGGCGGTGTTCGCCGCCAACGATTCGATGGCGATCGGCTGTCTCTTCGCCCTGCGGGAGGCGGGGGTCCAGGTGCCCGGGGACGTGGCCCTGGCCGGCTTCGACGACATTCCGATCGCGCGCTACATCACGCCGCCGCTCTCCTCGGTGCACGTGCCCATCGCGGAGCTGGGCACGCGCGCCATGGAGCGGCTGCTGCACGCGGTGGAGAGCAAGAACGAGCACGAGCGGCGCCAGGAGACGGTCCCCACCACGCTGATGGTGCGCGGCTCCTGCGGTGGCGCCGCGACGGATCATTGATCGGATCGAACAACCTGTCTTGAGGAGGAGGCTCGCAGTCATGACACGAACGTTGAAACCGTTTCTCTGCGCATTGTTGCTCGGCGCCCTGGCGATCGCCGCGGTCGCCCAGTCGTCGTCGACGGCGACCATCCGCGGCAAGGTGACGAACGACAGCGGCGCCACGCCCGCCGACGCCCGGATCGAGGCCGTCGGCACCGCCTCGGGGTTCGTCCGCACCGCCGCCGCGGGACCCGACGGGTCCTTCCAGCTCGCGGGCCTCACCCCAGGCGAATACAACATTACGGTGTCGGCGACCGGCTTCGAGCCGCGCACGCAGAAGGTGACCGTGCTCGTCGGCCAGAACCTGAACGTCACCTTCGTGCTGACGCCGACCGCCGTCCTCAACGAGTCGATCACCGTCATCGGCGAGCAGGCGGTCGACATGCGGACCTCGGAGGCGTCGACCAACGTCACGACGCAGCAGATCGAGAACCTGCCGCAGGACGACCGCAACTTCCTCAACTTCGCGACGCTGGCGCCCGGCATCCGGCTGTCGACCGATCCGCAGCGCAAGACGATCTCCAGCGACGCCCAGCCGGCCGAGCAGACCAACGTGTTCATCGACGGCGTGAGCTTCAAGAACGACGTGCTGCAGGGCGGCCTGGTCGGCCAGGACTCGAGCCGCGGCAACCCGTTCCCGCAGAACGCGGTGCAGGAGTTCCGCGTCATCACGCAGAACTACAGCGCGCAATACGACAAGGCGGCGAGCGCGATCATCACCGCGATCACCAAGTCGGGCGGCAACGACCTGCGCGGCCAGGCGTTCTGGTTCTACCAGCCGAAACGGTGGGTGTCGCAGTTGCCGCAGAACTTCCAATACTCGACGCTGACCACGAACCAGAGCTACGAGCGCAACCAGCCCGGCCTCTCGTTCGGCGGACCGATCATCCAGGACAAGCTCCATTATTTCCTGGCCTACGAGGGGGACGACGAGAAGGCGACGACGCCGGTCACCGTCGGCAACGGGAGCTTCCTGGGCCAGTTCGGCCAGTACACCGGCAACTTCCCCAGCCCGTTCAAGGAGAACCTGGCGTTCGGCAAGCTGAGCTGGCAGCCGGCGCAGAACCAGCTCGTGGACTTCAGCGGCAACTACCGTCACGAGCACGAGACGCGCGACTTCGGCGGCCAGACGTCGTTCCAGTCGGCGACCGATCTCAAGAACGCGGTGTACGGCTCCACGCTCCGCGACAGTTGGAACAACGACAACGCCCTCAACCAGGCGACGCTCAGCTACCAGGACTACTACTGGAACCCGACGCCGCTCAATCCGGGCCTCGTCGGGCTCAACTACGAGGGCGTCATCCGCATCGGCGGCAACAGCACGACCCAGAAGTTCGATCAGAAGCGGCTCGAGCTGCGCGACGACTACAGCTTCGCCGTCGCCCGCCACGGCGACCACAACGTCCAGTTCGGCGGCAACCTCGACTACCTCCGCTACAACGTCAACAAGAGCCTGACCGGCAACCCGCAGTACGACTTCCGCAACGACCCGGCGCACGGCTTCACCTTCGCCCAGCCCTACCAGGCGGAGTTCGGCTTCGGCAATCCCAATCTCTCGGCCAGCAACCAGGAGTACGGCATCTACGGGCAGGACAACTGGGTCGTCAACCCGCGGCTGACGGTGACCCTCGGCCTGCGCTGGGACTACGAGTCGAACCAGCTCGACACCGGCTACGTGACGCCGGGAAACATCGCGGCGGCGCTGGCCGGCAAGGTGGATTCGAGCTACTTCTCCAACGGCAACAACCGTTCGCAGTACAAGAACGAGTTCCAGCCGCGCCTCGGCTTCTCGTACGACGTGACCGGCGCCGGCAAGTCGATCGTCTTCGGCGGCGCCGGCCGCTACTACGACCGGCTCTTCCTCAACGCCACGCTCGACGAGCGCTACCGCCTGCAGTTCCCCGTCTACCGCATCCAGTTCTCGCCCGACGGCCGGCCGGGAACGATCCGGTGGGACCCGAGCTACCTGACGCCGGCGGGCCTGCACGCGCTGATCGCGTCGGGACAGACCAGCCCCGAGATCTACCTGCTCAACAACAACACCAAGCCGCCCTACTCGAACCAGTGGAACCTCGGCTTCCGGCAGAGCCTCGGCAAATGGGTCGGATCGCTCAGCTACAACGGCGTCCGCGGCTATCACGGCTTCACCTGGCTGTCGGCGAGCGGCATCTGCTGCGCGGCGCTGGTGCCCGGCTACGGCAACGTGATCATCTCCGACCCGAACGGCAAGGACTACTGGTACCAGGGCATCTTCCTGACGCTCGACCGGCCGTTCACGTCCGGCTGGGGAGCGCACCTCGCCTACACGCACTCCAAGGCCGAGCAGACCGGCAACGATCTGTTCAGCCTCGACTATCCGAGCGCGGCCGCCTACGGGCGTCACGACGTCCCCGGCTCCGAGAAGGACCGCATCGTCGCCAACGCCACCTTCCAGATCCCCTGGGACCTGCGCTTCGCCACCACCATCTCGCTCGGCACCGGCGCCGCGTTCAACGTCCTCGACTTCTCGCAGGGCTTCGACCTGCCGGCGCGCGAGCGGACGCGGCCGTTCGACCGCACGATCTATCCCCAGAAGACCTGGGGCTTCGCGGACCGCTCGGTCGACTTCCGCCTGGAGAAGGATTTCCGCGCCGGCGCCAACTTCTCGGTCGGCGTCGTCGGCGAGATCTTCAACGCCTTCAACTGGGCGAGCTACGGCTGCCTGAACAACTTCATCGGACCGGGTGGCAACCCCACCTTCGGCCAGGCGACCTGCGTCACCAACCTGGGCCGCCGCGAGCAGCTCGGGCTGAAGGTCAACTTCTGATCTGACGATCAGATCCATGATCGGCGAGGAGGCTCCATGACACGCAGAACCGTCACGTCCCTCCTCGCCGTTCCGTCCCTGGCCGCGCTGCTCTCCTGCGCCGCCGCCATCCCTCTGGGGCCGCTGGGGCCCGCGCCGCCGGCCGATCCCGCCGGCTTCGCCAGCCCCGCCGGCGACCGGGCGCTCCTCGACGACGTCCAGCGCCGCAGCTTCCACTACTTCTGGGACCTCGCCGATCCGCGCACGCTGCTGATCCCCGACCGCGCGCCGACGCCGTCGTTCTCCAGCATCGCCGCGGTCGGCTTCGGCCTCACCGTCTACGGCATCGGCGCCGAGCGCGGGTACGTCCCGCGTGAGCGGGCCGCGGAGCGGACGCTGGCCACGCTGCGCTCGCTGCTGGCCATGAAGCAGGGGCCCGGGGCGCGCGGCGTCTCCGGCTATAAAGGTTTCTTCTATCACTTCCTCGACATGCGCACGGCCGAGCGGTTCAAGACCGTGGAGCTGTCCACGGTCGACACCTCGCTGCTGATGGCGGGCGTCCTCTTCGCGCAGTCCTACTTCGACCGCGAGGACGCCACCGAGTCGGCGATCCGCGCCGCGGCCGAGGAGCTCTACGGGCGCGTCGACTGGCCCTGGGAGCAGGCGCGCCGGCCGGCGATCAGCATGGGCTGGACCCCCGAGGAGGGCTTCCACTCCTATGACTGGAAGGGCTACAACGAGGCGATGATCGTCATCATCCTCGCTCTCGGCTCGCCCACCCATCCGGTCGCTCCCGACGCCTGGGCCGAGTACACGAAGACCGACCGCTGGGGGACCTTCCACGGCCAGGAGCACATCCTGTTCGCGCCGCTCTTCGGCCACCAGTACTCACACGTCTGGATCGACTTCCGCGGCATCCAGGACGCGGTGATGCGCGCGCACGGCATCGCCGGCTACGATTATTTCCAGAATTCCCGCCGCGCCACCCTCGCACAGCACGCCTACGCGATCGCCAATCCGAACGGCTACCGTGACTACGGCGACCACGTCTGGGGGCTCACGGCCTGCGACGGCCCGATGGACGCCACGGTCACCATCGACGGCCGCCGGCGCGAGTTTCACGGCTACACCGCGCGCGGCGCCACGGCGGACGACGTGCGTGACGACGGCACGATCGCGCCGACGGCCGCCATCTCGTCGATCGTGTTCACGCCGGAGCTGTCGCTCCCGGCCCTCCGCGAGATGAGCCACCGCTACGGCACCCGGCTCTATGCGAAGTACGGCTTCCTCGACGCCTTCAACCCGACGCTGCGCACGAGCCAGGGAGTGACCAGCGGGCGCGTCGATCCGGAGCTGGGCTGGTTCGACACCGACTACCTCGGTATCGATCAGGGACCGATCGTGGCGATGATCGAGAACTACCGCAGCGGCCTGGTCTGGAAGACGATGCGGAAGAACCCCCACGTCGTCCGCGGCCTCCAGCGCGCCGGCTTCACCGGCGGCTGGCTGAGGGAGGCGCCGGCGCCTTGAGCGGCCGTTTCCCGCGCGTCGCCGTTCTCGCCGTCCTCGCCGTCCCGTGGCTCGCCGGTCTGGCCATATCTTTCTCCTGCACGCCGGAGAAGCCGTCCCGCGTCACCCTCCACTTCTGGGCCCTGGGCCGGGAAGGGGAGGTGGTGAAGGACCTGATCCCGGAGTTCGAACGCCGCAACCCCGGTCTCCGCGTGGTGGTGCAGCAGATCCCCTTTCTCAACGCCCACGAGAAGCTCCTCACCGCCTGCGTCGGCCGCACCACGCCCGACGCCGCCCAGGTGGGCAACACCTGGATTCCCGAGCTGACCAACCTGCGGGCCATCGCCCCCTTGGACGAGCGGGCGCGGCGCTCCGCAGTGGTGGCCCGAGCGGACTACTTCCCGGGCATCTGGGACACCAACGTGGTGGACGGCTCGCTTCAGGGCATTCCCTGGTACGTGGACACCCGTCTCATCTTCTATCGCACGGACCTGCTGGCGGCGGCCGGCTTTCCGCGGCCGCCCCGCACCTGGAGCCAGTGGGAGGAGGCGATGCGGCGCGTCAAGGCCCGCGCCGGCCCCGGGCGCTTCGCCATCCTGCTGCCCGTCGACGAACATGAGCAGCCGGTGATCTTCGGCCGCGAGGCGGGCGCCGCGCTGCTGCGCGACGGCGACCGCTACGGCGATTTCCGCTCGCCCGCCTTCCGCCAGGCCATGACGTTCTACGTCGGCCTCTACCGGAGCGGGCTCGCCCCGGCCTGGTCCAACAGCCAGGTTTCCAACGTCTGGAATCAGTTCGCCGCCGGCGACTACGCCTTCTACATCACCGGCCCGTGGAACGTCGGCGAGTTCCGCCGCCGGCTGCCGCCCGGGATGCAGGGCAAGTGGACGACGGCCCCGATGCCCGCTCCGGATGGGTCTCCGTGGCCCGGCGTGTCGCTCGCCGGCGGCGCCAGCCTGGTGCTGTTCCGCTCATCGCTCCATCCGGCGGCGGCGTGGAAGCTCGTCGAGTTCCTCTCCGAGCCCGCGACGCAGGTCCGCTTCCACCAGCTCACCGGCGACCTGCCTCCCCGGTTGAGCGCCTGGACGTCGCCCGAGCTCGCCGGCGACGCCCAGACCGCCGCCTTCCGCGTGCAGCTCCAGCACGTGGCGCCGGCCCCGAAGGTGCCGGAGTGGGAGGAGGTCAGCGTCCAGATCTGGCAGAGCCTGGAGCCTGCCATCCGCGGCCGCAAGAGCGTCGACGACGCCCTGGCCGATCTCGATCATCGGGTGGACGGCGTCCTGGCGAAACGCCGCGAGGTGCTGGCGAAGGGGAGCGCGCATGGCCGGTAATCTGACCGGTAAAGAAGTGTCTGACGGCCGGCGGACGATGCGGAGCGAAGTCTTGGCGGCCTGGCTGTTCGTGGGCCCGGGGCTCGCCGTCATCTTCCTGTTCTTCATCCTTCCCATCGCCGCGGCCCTGCTGCTCAGCCTCACCGATTTCGATCTCTACGCCGTGGCCGACTGGCGCAACCTCCGCCTCGTGGGCTTCGCGAACTACCTCCACCTGCTGCGCGACCCGCTGTTCTGGCAGGCGATGCGCAACACGTTCTATTTCGTGCTGGTGGGCGGCCCGCTGACCGTCGTGGTCTCGCTGGCGGCGGCGCTGATGATCAGCTCGCGGCTCACCCGCTTCCCGGGGCTCTTCCGCACCGCCTTCTTCGCTCCGGCGGTGACCACGCTGGTGGCGGTCGCCACCGTCTGGCGCTATCTCTACCACCCCCGCTTCGGGCTGCTGAACCATGCTCTGGGCTGGATCGGCATCGCGCCCATCGACTGGCTGGGAGACACCCGCTGGGCCATGCCGGCGATCATCCTGCTGTCGATCTGGAAGAATTTCGGCGCCAACATGATCATTCTCGCGGCGGGTCTCCAGAGCATCCCCGAGCCCCTCTATGAGGCCGCGCGCCTGGAAGGGGCGGGCTGGTGGCGGCAGCTCCGCGACGTGACGCTGCCGATGCTCGCCCCGACCTTCCTCTTCGTGGCGGTGATGACCTGCATCGGCTATTTCCAGCTCTTCGCCGAGCCCTTCGTCCTCACCCGCCAGGGGGAGCCGCTCAACAGCACGCTGAGCGTCGCCCTGCTGATGTACAAGGAGGGGTTCCGCTTCTGGCATCTCGGCTACGCCGCGGCCGTCGCCTTCGTGCTCTTCCTCGTCATCCTGGCCGCCACCGGCCTGCAGATCCGCTGGGCGAAGGGACGGGAGGCATGAGGAAGAAGACGCTCGCCAGCTTTCTCCTGCATGCCGCGCTGATCGGCACGGCTCTCCTCACGCTCCTGCCCCTGGCGTGGATGATCCTGGCCTCGCTGATGCCGACGGGGGAGGCGAGCTCCGAGCCGCCCCCCTTCTTCCCCAGCCACGTCACCTTCGAGCACTACCGCGAGCTGTTCGTGCGCCTCAACCTCGGGCGGGTCTTCTTCAACAGCGCGTTCCTGGCGACCACCGTCACCGCCCTCTCGGTGCTGCTGAACGCCATGGCGGGCTACGCCTTCGCCAAGCTCCGCTTCCCCGGCCGCGGGCGGATCTTCAGCTTTCTGCTGGCGGCCCTGGTGCTGCCGTCCCAGGTGGCCATCCTGCCGCTCTTCCTGCTCATGCGGCAGTTGGGATTGATCAGCAGCTACTGGGGCGTGATCCTCCCCGGCATGGCCACCATCTTCGGCATCTTCCTGGTCCGCCAGTACGCCCTCGGCATCCCCGATGACCTGCTGGACGCCGCCCGCATCGACGGCGCCGGCGAGGCGCGCATCTTCTGGGGGATCATCCTGCCGCTCTGCCGGCCCATCCTGGTGACGCTCGCCATCTTCACCTTCCTGGGCACCTGGAACGACTTTTTCTGGCCGCTCGTCGTGCTCACCGACGACTCCCGGTACACGCTGCCCGTCGCCCTCGCCAATCTCTTCGGCGAGCACGTGCAGGATACCGAGCTGATGATGGCCGGCTCCGTCCTCACCGTCATGCCGGTGCTGCTGCTGTTCCTCTTCCTCCAGCGCCATTACGTGAAGGGCCTGCTGATGGGGAGCCTGAAGGAGTGAGGCTCGGGACCGCCGCCGCTCTCCTGCTGCTCCTCGCCGCCGCGCCGCTCGCCGGCCAGGCGCCGCGGCCGCCGCGGACATTGGACGATTTCTCCACCATCTCCGCCTGGACGGCCGCGCCGTCCGACGGCGTCCGTCTCGATCTGTCGCAGGACCAGGGCGCCCTGCGCCTCGACTTCGATTTCCACGGCGGTGCGGGCTACGCCGTGGCCCACCGGCCGCTCGCCCTCGACCTGCCCGCCAACTGGGAGATCACCTTCCGGCTGCGCGCCGACGCGCCGGTCAACAATCTGGAATTCAAGCTGATCGATCCCAGCGGCCAGAACGTCTGGTGGATGAACCGCCGCGGCTTCGAGTTTCCCCACGACTGGCGGACGCTGAAGATCAGGAAGCGCCAGCTCGAGTTCGCCTGGGGGCCCGCCGGCGGCGGCGACATGAAGCAGGTGGCCGCCCTCGAATTCGCCGTAACCGCCGGCACCGGCGGCAAGGGAACCGTCTGGATCGACGACCTGAAATTCACCGAGCTCCCCCCGGAGCATCCGTACGCCCGCACGCCCGCCGTCACCACGTCCGACGGCGCGATCACCTACGATTTCCTGGAGCCCCGCGAATACGGCGGCCTGGTGATCGATTGGGAGCCGACCGCGACGCCCCGCCATTATACGGTCGAGATCTCGGACGACGGGAAGGACTGGACGGCGGTCCGCGAGGTGGTCGGGGGGCGGGGAGAGCGGGATTATCTTTATTTGCCGGAGACGGAATCGCGGTATTTGCGGTTGGGGAAGATCGGCCTCCGCAACCTCGACGTCAAACCCCTCGATTGGGCCCCCTCGATCAACGCCTTCTTCGCGCGGATCGCCAGGGACGCCCCGCGCGGCTCCTATCCCCGCTCGTTCTCCGGCGAGCAGGAATACTGGACGGTGGTGGGCGTGGACGCCGACCGCGAAGAGGGGCTCCTCGGCGAGGACGGCGCGCTGGAGGTGGGGCAGGGGGCTTTCTCGATCGAGCCGTTTTTATATCTCGAAGGGAAGTTGGTCTCCTGGAGCGACGTCCAGGCCCGGCAATCCCTGGCGGAGGGCGACCTGCCCATCCCCACCGTGACCTGGACCCGCGGCGGCCTCTCCCTGGAGATCACCGCTCTCGCGTCCGGCGCGCCGGGACGCTCCGTTCTCCAGGTTCGCTACCGCGTCCGCAACCAGGACCATAAATCTGAGCGTCTTCGCCTGTTCCTGGCGCTCCGGCCGTTCCAGGTGAATCCGCCCACCCAGTTCCTCAACGCTCCGGGCGGCGTCGCCTCCATCCGCGAGATCGTCTGGGACGGCCACGCCGCCACGGTGAACGGGGGACGGAGCGTGATCCCGTCCTCCACGCCGTCGGCCTTCGGCGCCACGACGTTCGACGGCGGCGAGGTCTCCGGCTACCTGCGGAAGGGTGAGCTTCCCGGCGCGGCTCGCGTCACGGATTCCTTCGGCTGCGCCTCGGGCGCTTTCGCGTGGGATCTCGATCTGGCTGCGGGCGCGGCGCGGGCGGTGGATCTGGTGATTCCCCTGCACCAGGCCAAGGCCGCCCCGGCCTTCGACGCCGCCCTCACCGCCGTCACCCGCGACTGGCGCCGGCGCCTGGACCGCGTCGATCTTCGCCTGCCCGCCGCCGCGGACCCGCTCGTCAAAACCTTTCGAACCGCCATCGCCCATATCCTGATCAATCGCGACGGCCCCGCGATCCAGCCGGGCTCGCGCTCCTACGCCCGCACCTGGATCCGCGACGGCTCGCTCACCTCCTCGGCCCTGCTGCGCTCCGGCCAGCCGGAGGTGGTCCGCGAGTTCCTGGAGTGGTTCGCGCCCTACCAGTTCCCCAGCGGCAAGGTCCCCTGCTGCGTGGATTCCCGCGGCGCCGATCCCGTGCCGGAGAACGACAGCCACGGCGAGTTCCTCTTCCTGGTGGCGGAGTACTGGCGCTATACCCACGACCGCGCCACGGTGGAGACGGTCTGGCCGCACGTCGAGAAGGCCGTTGCGTTCATCGACGAGCTGCGCGCCCAGCGCCGCACGGACGAATACCGCCAGCCCGCCAGGCTCCGCTACTTCGGCCTCCTCCCCGAATCGATCAGTCACGAGGGATACTCGGCCCATCCCGTCCATTCCTATTGGGATGATTTCTTCGCCCTCAAGGGATTGAAGGACGCGGCCGAGCTCGCCCGCGATCTCGGGAAGACCGCCGAGGCGGAGCGCTGGGCCGCCAGCCGCGACGAATTCCGCACGGATCTCTACGCCTCGATCAACCGGGTGATGGTCGAAGCGAAGCTCGACACCATCCCCGCGTCCGCCGACCTGGCGGATCTCGATCCCACCTCCACCACCACCGCGCTCAGCCCCGGCGGCGAGCTGGACGACCTGCGCGCCAAGCTGCCGCCGCAGGCGCTGGAGCGGACCTTCGAGTCGTACTGGCAGGGGATCGAAAAGCGGCAGGCGGGCGACTGGAAGGCCTACACGCCCTACGAGCTGCGCGCCGTCGGCACTTTCGTCCGCCTGGGCTGGACGGAGCGCGCCCACGAGCTGCTCGATCTCTTTCTGAACGACCGCCGGCCGCCGGGCTGGAACCAGTGGCCGGAGGTGGTCTACCGCGATCTCCGCGCCCCGAATTTCCTGGGCGATCTCCCCCACACCTGGGTCGCCTCGGACTTCATCCGCTCGTTCCTCGATCTCCTCGCCTGCGAGCGGGATTCCGACCAGGCGCTCGTCCTCGCCGCCGGAGTCCCCGCCGCCTGGATCGCGGCGCCCGGAGGTATCGCCGTCGGCCGTCTGCCCACGCCCTGGGGATTGCTGGAGTATTCGCTGGCGGCGGAGGGAGATACCGTGCGGCTGCGGGTGGGAGGAGGGCTGCGGATGCCGCCCGGCGGAATCGTGTTCGGGGAGACGGTGATCCGGAAGGTGCCGGCCGAGGTGGTGGTGAAGGCCTATCCCAGGCTCTCTCCGTTCGTCCGGATCACCTCCGAATAAAACCGCGAGCTGGCCTTCGGCGTCCGCTTCAGCGTCTCGAAATCCACGTGGACGATGCCGAACCGCTTGGCGAAGCCGAGGCTCCATTCCAGGTTGTCGAGCAGCGACCAGGCGAAATAGCCGCGCAGGTCCACGCCGCGGTCGATGGCCTCGCGCGCGGCCCGGAGGTGGGCGCGGAAGTAGTCCACCCGCAGCGGGTCCTGCACCTCGCCCGTGGCCGTGGGCGGATCGTAGAAGGCGGCGCCGTTCTCGGTGACGTAGAGCGGGATGTCGCCGTACTGCTCCTTGATCCAGACCAGGGTGTCCGTGAGCCCTTCGGGGTAGACCTCCCAGCCCGTCTCCGTGTAGGCGTGGCGCTTCTGCCGCACGGCGGCCGCCCGCACCGGCAGCGCGGCGGCGTCGTGACGGGTGACGTTGCGGGTGTAGTAGTTGATCCCGAGAAAATCGATCGGCTGGCGGATCTTCGCGAGATCGTCCGACGAGAAGTCCGGCCACGCCTCGCCGAAGACCTCCCGCATCTCCTCGGGATACCGGCCGTGGATCACCGGATCGAGATACTGCCGGTTCATGTAGGCGTCCGCCCGGCGGGTGGCGGCGAGGTCCTCGGCGCTGTCGGAAGCGGGATACTTCGGCTCGATGTTCACCACCAGGCCGATGCGGTGCTTTCCCTCGGCGCGGTAGGCCTCCACCGCCGCGGCGTGCGCGAGCAGCAGGTGGTGCGAGGCGATGGGCGTTTCGAAAAGGTTTCGATGCCCGGGCGCCAGCGCGCCGTGCAGATAGCCGCCGTCGGTCACCACCCAGGGCTCGTTGAGGGTCGCCCACATCTCCACGCGGTCGTCGAGCGCGCGGATCATCACCCGGGCGTACTCGGCGAACCAGGCCGCCACGTCGCGGTTGAGCCAGCCGCCGAGGTCGTCGAGCGCCTCCGGCAGATCCCAGTGATAGAGGGTGAGCGACGGGCGGATGCCGTTGGCGAGCAGGGCGTCCACCAGCCGGCGGTAGAAGTCGAGCCCCTTCTCGTTGATCCGGCCCCGGCCTTCCGGCAGCACGCGGCTCCACGAGACGCTGAAGCGGTAGGCGTTGAGGCCGAGGTCGCGCATCAGCCGCACGTCCTCCTCGTAGCGCCGGTAGTGGTCGCAGGCCATGTCGCCGTTGTCGCCGCTCGGCACCAGCCAGGGCGTGCGCGTGAAGCGGTGCCAGATGCTCGGTCCGGCGCCGTCGGCCAGGGGAGAGCCCTCGATCTGATAGGCCGAGGTGGCCGCCCCCCAGAGGAATCCGTCGGGAAAAGAAAAGGATTTCGGCATGCTGAGAGTCCCGCTTCGACTCTATCCCAGCCGGCCCTCTGTCGATAGACTGAAAACGCGTTTACATCGCCGCTTACATCGATGGTCGCCGCCGCCGGTCGCAAAATGAATCCTCCCGCCTTCGATGACGCCTTCCGCACCCTTCTGGAGGGCCATCTCGCCCGCTTCGAGCAGCGGAGCGCACCGGCCGGAGACCGCCGGCCCGCGGCGGTGGCGGTGGTCGCCGTGCCGGACGGAGAGGGAAACGCCGCCGTCCTCCTCACCCGCCGCGCCTCGGGGCTGCGGCGGCATGGCGGGCAGTGGGCGCTGCCCGGAGGGCGGCTCGATCCCGGGGAGACGTCGGAGGACGGGGCGCGCCGGGAGCTGGAGGAGGAGATCGGGCTCGTCCTGCCGCCCGCCGCCATCCTGGGCCGCCTGGACGACTACCCGACGCGCTCGGGCTTCGTCATCACCCCCGTGGTCCTCTGGGGCTCCGGCGCTCCCCTCCGCCCGGACCCCGTCGAGGTGGCCGGCATCCATCTCGTCCCCATCGCCGATCTCCTGGACCCGCAGAACCTGGTCATCCAGTCGATCCCCCAGAGCGACCGGCCCGTCCTCGCCCTGGCGATCCTGGGAACCCTGATCTACGCGCCGACCGCGGCGGTGCTCCACCAGTTCGCGGAAGTGGCGGTCGCGGGACGGGAGACCCGCGTGGACCGGTACGAGCAGCCGGTGTTCGCGTGGCGGTGAGGGTCAGTCAGACCAGTAGGAGACGGAACCCTGTTGCGCCAACTTCTTTCTGAGGGGCCTATCAAAGGTCGCCACAGCGTCGCAGGACTCCTGGACCGCGGTGGCAGCGAGGATGGCGTCTCCAAAGTTTGGAATCACGTCAGGCCAGCGCTCGAAAACCAGGCTCCACGAGACCTCCCCGGTGGAGACGACTCCGGGCAAACCCAGCAACTGGCGCATGGAATCGGCGATCTCCTGTTGATCGACCTTGTACAGGTTGCGCAGAACGTAGCTCGCCTCCGAGACGGAAATCGTGTGGAGGACCAGGGTGTGCTCTCGTTCTCTCGCGGCGGAGAGGAGCGCGGCGGCTCTTTCCTGCTGGTCCTCGTTCCTGTCGGTAAGGAAGGAGACCAGCACATTGGCATCGACGAGGACGGTCTTCATCGGTCCTCGATTCCCATCAGCTCTCGCGCTCTGCGCACATCCTCAACGGGATCGCCGGCTCCGACCTTGAACCTTCCCTGCAGGCTCAGGAAGTCCGCTGGCGCGACCGTGACGCGCGCATGATCCCCGATCACCTCCCACTGGAGGACATCGCTGGGCCCCACCTTCAGCTTCTCGCGAACCTCTTTGGGCACCGTCGTCTGGTACTTCACCGTGATGCTGGACTTCGTCATCGGCCGACCCCCTCCTTACCAAAGAGTAGATCTGGTAAGGATGAAGGTCAAGCCTGCGGCCGGGGTTTGCGACTCTTATGTCGCTGGAAAGGAGAGGCGAAGCGAGGTCGAGGGCGTTCGTTCGGTGAGGATCGCGCTCCCACGGTGGGAGAGGGCCATTTCCGGCGCGCCGAGGCTCCGGATTGGGAGGGGAACGTCTCCCCCAACAGGGAGAACGTTCCAAATGCATTCCGCACCGCTTCCCCAAGTTGGGGGAACGTTCTCCGAGGATTCCCCAGTATAATGCGGTCCCATGGCCTACCTTGCCGATCGGATCACAGTGGACCCGGAGCAGTGCGGCGGTCGTCCGTGCATTCGGGGCCTCCGGATTCGGGTCAGTGACGTCCTGGATCTGCTCGCCAGTGGGCTCAGCCTCGAGCAGGTCGTAGACGAGTTGCCCGATCTCGATCCGGAGGACGTCCGGGCGGCGTTGAGGTTTGTCAGCCATCGATTCGACCATCCGGTGCTCGTCGCTTGATTGCTTGGGTTGACGCCCAACTCTCACCAGCTCTGGCTCCCTGGCTCGCGGGGACCTTTGGGATCGAGGCCTACTCGGCATGCTGGCCATGAACTTTCCGAAGGCTCTCGAGCTGTTGAATCAAGGCGAACCGGTCATTGAAATCAGCGACCGCTAAGGATCCCTTCCAACCACGCCCCACGATCTCGCCGCGCTTCCTCATTGAAGTAGTGGTCCGTGTCATACCACTGGACCTCCTTGGGCTCGCTCGCGGCCTGGAGGTAGATCGCGGCGTCCACGGGGGTGATGAATTCGTCGCGCCGGGCGAACTGGAAGAGCAGTTTCGCGGGGGCGGCGTCGCCGACGTAGTGGACGGCGTCGATGGGCGCGAGGGCGTCCACGTAGGCCTTCTGCTGCTCGGGGGTGAGGAGCTCCTGGAAGGCGAGGGAGCCCTGGTCGTGGCCCTGAGCGGTGCCGCGGGTGAGCGCGGGATAGCCGGCCATCAGGACGAAGGCGATCGGACGCTTCTCGATGCCGGCGAGGGTTCCCCCCACCGTGGCCCCCAGGCTGTGGCCGACGTAGGCGAGACGCCTGGGATCGACTTCGGGGCGCGCGGCCAGGAGATCGAAGCCGCGACGGAGGTCCACGATCGTCTGGATCTGCTCCTTTCGGCTCATCGCCGGGTCCCACGGGTTGCCGCCGCGCCGCCCTTTGTTCTCGGGACGGAGGAAGGGGGCGCTGATCGTCAGGGCGGCGAACCCGCGCTCCTTCGCGAGGCTCACGGCCTCGTCCACGAAGGTCGAGCGGCTCCCCTGGCCCGGATGCAGGAAGAGCACGGCGGGATGCTTTCCTGCGCCGGGCGGCAGGATCAGGTAGGCGGGCACGCGGCCGCCCAGCGGGCTGGCGTAGGACAGATCGACGATCCGGACGTCTCCACGGCTCTCCGTGCGGGCTTCTCTGACGTCGAGGGGCTGGTTCGCGTCGTCGTCGAAGAGGCGGCGTCCCGCCGCGAGGTCGAAGCCCTTGGAGGACGTCTTCAGGTAGGCCGCCGCGGAGTCCGCGGGACGGAGAAAATCGCGGATCTCGCGGTCGAGCTCGTCCGGCTTCTCGAGCTGAACCAGGTGGCCGGCAGCGGGGAAGATCACCCGCCGGGCGCCGTGGATTCCGGCTTCCAGGGCGCCGGCGTGGGTGTGGACGTCCGGGATGTCCGAGGCGCCGGCGACGATCAGGGTCGGCACGCGGATCTCGGCGAGGCGGCCGACGGCGGGGCGGTCCGGCGGGCGGCTCGCGGGAAAGCCGGCGGCCAGCGGCTCCGGGTTCTTCGTCAGCAGTTCCCGGAGACGCGCGCGGCCTCGAGCGCTGCGGGCGTCGGTGAGATAGGGGTCCTGCACCCAGGCTTCGATCAGCTTCTCGCGGCTCTTCTCCTGGAACATCGGCCGGTAGTTGGCCATCCCCCGGCGCAGGAAGTGCTCGGAGTAGGGGAGGCCGGAGACGACCGGGCCCACGAGCACGAGCGCCTCCACCCGGTCCGGATAGGCGAGCGCGTAGTCCAGCGCCAGCCTGGAGCCGTTCGAGCAGCCGACCAGGGCGGCGCGGCCGATCTTCAGCGTCTCGAAGACGGCATGGAGGTCGTCGACGTCCGAGTAGGCGCCCTTCGCCGGCTCGGAGCGGCCGAAGCCGCGACGGTCGTAGCGGACCGCCCGGAAACCTTTCGAGAAGGCGTCGAACGGGCCGTCCCAGGTGGCGCTGGAGAGAAGGCCGTCATGGAGGAAGACGATCGGCGTCCCCTCGCCCCTGACCTCGTACCAGAGCCTGCCGCCGCCGGGGGTGTTGAGGAAGCCGGTGGTGGATTCGGCATGGCCTGGCGCCGCCATCAGACAGGCGTAGAGAAGGATGAACAGGGCGGGACGTAGGGAGGGCGGCGCGATCATGGGAGCTCCGGGCGTCGGTCCCTATCGTATCTGAGGTCCCGCCGGAAACTTTCCCCGATCTTCCCGCGTAAACCCCTTGACGACAGATGTCGTCAGCCTTATCATGGCGACAGATGTAGGCAAGGCGATGAAGAGCGGACGAGGAACCCTATGAGACCCAAGTCGATCGGAGATCAGGAACTGGCCCTGCTGCAGTATCTGGCGGAGCGGGGCGGTGCGAGCGCGGGGCAGGCGGCGGAGGAGTTCGGCGCGCCCCGGGGGCTCGCGCGGTCGACCGTGCTGACTATGATGGAGCGGCTGCGGGCCAAGGGGCGGCTCGATCGCCGGCAGGTGACGGGGGTGTATAAGTACACCTCTCCCACGGGGGCGGGCGAGGTGATGCGGGACGTGGTGAAGTCGTTCGTCGAGAAGACGCTCGGCGGCTCGGTGTCCCCCTTCGTGACCTACCTGACCGAGGAGGCCGAGGTCTCGGCCCGGGACCTGGCGGAGCTCGAGGAGCTGGTGGCCAAGCTCCAGTCGAAGCGGAAGGAGGAGGAGGCATGAGCCTGTCCGGGATCGTCGAGACGCTGGCGCGGGCCTCCTTTCAGGGCGCCCTCTTCGTGGCCGCCGTGTGGATCGTCTGCCGTCTCTTCCCGCGCCTGCCCGCCGCGTTGCGGTGCGGGCTGTGGTGGGCGGCGTGTCTGAAGCTGCTGCTGGGTCTCTTCGTGCTGCCGGCGGTGCGTCTCCCGCTGCTACCGGCGGCGAGCCCGGCGCCGGTGGCGGAGACGCGGCCCCTATATATGCGGCCCCTATATATAAGGAATGCGGACGCCGCCATCGCTGACACCGGCCGGACCCTCATCCCTGGCTCCTCTCCCGTCCTCTCTCCCCCTCCCTCATCGGGAGAGGGGAAAGAGACCTCTTTCCGGGAGATGGGGGAGGTGACCCTGGCCGGCCTGTGGATCGCCGGGCTGCTGATCCTCGTCGGGAAGGCGGCCGGCCAGCTCCGGCGGACGCGGCGGATCGTGGCGTCGGCGGAGCCGGTGCGGGAGGGATGGGTGCGGTCGGCGTTCGCGGAGATCTGCGCGCGGCTCGGCCTGCGCCGGGCGCCGGACCTGCGGGGATCGGCGGACGTCCGGACCCCTCAGGTCACGGGTCTGGCGCAGCCGGTGGTGCTGATCCCGCGGTCCGGCCTCGAGCGGCTGACGCCGGCCGAGATCTCGATGACCCTCTGCCACGAGCTGGTCCATCTGCGCCGCAAGGATCTGTGGCTCGGCTGGGTGCCGGCGCTGGCGCACAGGATTTTCTTTTTCCATCCGCTGGCGGCGCTCGCCGTCCGTGAATATGCGATCGCCCGCGAAGCGGCGTGCGACGCGGAGGTGCTCCGCATCCTGGGGACGGCGCCCCAGGCCTACGGGCGCCTGCTCCTCAGGTGGGGTGTGGCCCCGCGAGAGACCGGTCTCGCCGCCGCGGGCGCCTCGCCCTCCCTGCAGAACCTCAAAAGGAGACTTCAGATGCTGCAGCAGACGTCAGATTCCAAGCGCCATTTCTCCGGCTGGTGGTGGGTCGCCGGAGCGGCGCTTCTCGCCGGTCTCGTGCCGCTCCAGATCGTGGCCCAGCCGCGCGCTCCGAAGGCGCCGGAGGCCGCGCAGGCTCCCCAGGCCCCCCAGCCTCCAGATACGCCCCAGGCGGACGATGCAGAACCCACTCCCACTCCCGAAGCCGCGGAGGCTCCGGAAGCTCCCGTCGCGCAGGACGGCATTCCCGGAGGCGTCGAGGGCGGCGTTCCCGGTGGTGTCGAGGGTGGCGTTGCGGGTGGCGTCGAAGGAGGGATTCCGGGTGGCGTGAAGGGCGGGGTCAGCGACGAGGGCATTCCCCCGGTGACTCCCATCACTCCCATCACGCCCCGGGCCCCCCTGCCGCCGCGGACTCCCCGGGCGTCCGTGCCGGCCGTGCCGGCCGTGGCCCCCCGCGCGGCGGTGCCGTCCGTGCCGGCGGTCCCGGCGGTGACGCCGGCTCCCGGTACGCCGCGGCCCGCCCTGGCGCCGGTCGCCGCGGTGGCTCCGACACCGGTGGCCCGGGTGGCCTGGGCTTCGCCGCCGGTGCCCCCGGTTCCGCCGGTGCCCTCCGTGCCGCCGGGGCCGCCGTCTCCTTCCAAGCATCACGGCTATTCGTACAGGTACAGCGATGACGGCGAGGACTACGTGCTGATCTACGGCGGCGACCGCGATTCGGTGACGATGAGCGGCTCGACGGACGAGCTGGCGAGGGTGAGGCGGCTCCAGGGGAGCTCGCGGGAGAGCCTCTTCTGGTTCCGCCACGGCGGCAAGGAGTACGTCATCCGCGACGCCGCGTTCCTGAAGCAGGCCGAGGCCCTGTTCAAGGTCCAGGCGGAGCTCGGCGCGAGGCAGGGCGAGCTCGGCGGCCGTCAGGGCGCGCTGGGAGCCCGGCAGGGAGCCCTCGGAGCCAAGCAGGGAGCCCTGGGAGCCGAGTTGGGCACCCTCTCCGCCGACCGGGCGCGCCGCGGTGACGGCGACGACCGCGACCTGGAGAAGCGGGAGAAGGAGATCGACGCGAAGATGGAGGCGTTGAGCAAGCAGCAGGAAGAGCTCGGCCGCCAGCAGGAGGCGCTCGGGCATCAGCAGGAAGAGCTCGGGCGCCAGCAGGAGGCGGCGAGCCGCAAGGCCCAGAAGGAGATGCGCACGATGATCGACCGCGCCCTCCAGAACGGCCAGGCGCAGGAGGTGCGGTAGGG
The DNA here is from genome assembly GCA_036402955.1 of Thermoanaerobaculia bacterium. Lineage (GTDB taxonomy): Bacteria > Acidobacteriota > Thermoanaerobaculia > Multivoradales > UBA5704 > DATARR01. The sequence goes on along the minus strand of DASWRX010000030.1, from coordinate 91,491 downwards.
GCCCCGTCGGCCTCGCTCACAACAACCCCGCGTCCCGGGCCCGGGCGATCGCCTGGGTCCGGTTGCGGGTGCCGAGCTTGGCGTAGATGTTCTCCAGGTGCTTCTTGACGGTGCTCGATGCGATGAAGAGCCGGCGGCCGGCGTCGGCGTTGGAGAGGCCGGTGGCGATCAGTTTCAGCACCTCGATCTCGCGCTCCGAGAGCGGGTCGGAGAGGGGAGGGGAGGTTCCGAACGCCGCGGCGAGCTCGCGGGCGTAGTCGGGAGAGATGGCGTCGGGAGCCGCCTGCCGGATCAGGCCGGCGATCTCCGGCCCCTCGTCGACGAAGATCCGCACGAATCCTTCCGGCTCGGCCAGAGCCAGCGCGCGGCGGACGGCGGCGAGCGCTCCCCCGCGCTCCCCGCGGGCCTCCCGCACCCGCGCTTCCAGCACTAGGATCTCGATCACGGAGCGGTTGCGGCCGCTCCTCGCGGCCATGGCGAGGAGGCTCGCCAGCAGCTCCAGGACGTCGCCGGTCTCACCCTGCGCGAGCAGGACGCGGGCGGCGACCAGGTAGGGGAGCTCGCGGCGGTGGATGCCCGGGAACTTCTCGCCGAGCGTCGCCTGCCAGTCGTCGAGGAGGCCGGAATCGCGCGTCCACCTGGCGGCGGCTTCCAGGGCTTCCCGGTCGTTCTCGGCCCGGCTGCGGTCGAGCTGAACGCCGGCGCGGAGCATGTGGAGGATCTCCACGAAGAGCGGCTGCCCGGCGCGCTGGATGATCTCCTCGGCCCGCTCCAGCGCGGCGAGGGCGCCGGGGAAGTCCCCCAGCGACTGCAGCACGCGCGACATGGCGAAGCTTCCCACCAGGAGACCGTTGGCGATCTCGCCGCGCTTGCCCAGCTCCCAGGCGCGGCCGGCGAGCTCCACGGCGGCGGGCAGGTCGTTCCATTCCCGCCGGATCTCCGCCATCACGCCGTGCGCCATCGCCGCGCCCGGCGCGGTGCGCCCGTCCCGGGAATCCCCCTCGGCGAGCCGGAGCGACCGGCGGGCCAGGTCCAGGGCCTCGCGCAGCCTTCCTTGCGTGATGCGGATCTCGGCCAGATGCCATTCGGAGAGCAGCACGCCGAAGGTGTTGCCGGCCCGTTCGCTGGCCGTCCGGGCCTGCTCGAACAGCTCCTCGGCCGCCGGCAGATCGTCGGTCGTCAAGTAGGCCGTGGCGAGCTCCAGGAAGAGGACGCCGCGCAGGAAATGGCCGTCCTCCGGCAGCCGCGGGAGCGCGCGGCGGTAGAGCTCGATCGCCTCGCCGGTGCGGCCGGCGACGCGGGTGAGGAGCGCGCGCAGGATCTCGGCGCCGGCGCCGGGCTCCCGGCCGGCGAGCGCCCGCTCGGCCTCGCGCACCTGCTCCTCGGCGCCGCGGAGATCGAGCTGGGCGACGAGCGTCCAGGCATAGGTGAGGCGCAGCTCCGGCCGGCGGTCGAGCCACTCCTCGGGGAGCGCGCGGATCCAGCGGATCACCGTTCCGGCGTCGGCCCGCATCAGCCGCGGCAGCGCGTGCTCGGAGATCAGCTCCGTCGCGCGGTCGAGCGCCCCCGCCGCCAGCGCGTGCTCCAGCGCGTCCTCGGGGTAGCCGTGGGCCGCGTACCAGTCCGCCGCCCGCGCGTGCAGGGCCGTCACCCCCGCCGTCCCCACCTTGCGCTCGAGCTGGTGGCGCAGCAGGGTGCCGAACAGGTGGTGGTAGCGGTACCAGGTCCGCGTCTCGTCGAGCGGGATGAGGAAGAGGTTGGCGGCGTCCAGGGCCGCGAGGATCGCGGCGCCGTCGTCATCTTTGGTCGTACTGTCAGCCGTTCGGTCCATCACGGCGTCGCACAGCGGGGCCGAGAGGCGGGTCAGGATGGAGGTCCGCAGCAGGAACTCGCGCACCGGCTCCGGCTGCCGGGAGAGCACCTCGTCGGTGAGGTAGTCGAGGACGAAGCGGTGGCTGCCGGTGAACTGGGCGATGAACTCCTCGACGTTCCGCCGTCCCTGCAGCGACAGGGCCGCCATCTGGAGCCCCACGGCCCACCCTTCGGTGCGCTCCTCCAGGGCCTCGACGTCGCGGGTGGAGAGCGACAGGCCCATCGCCTGGTTCAGGAAGTCGGCCGCCTCCTGGGAGGTGAAACGGAGATCGCGGGCGCGCAGCTCGCAGAGCTGGCCGCGGGCGCGCAGCCGGGAGAGGTGGAGCGGCGGATCGACCCGGGTGGCGATCACCAGGTGCATGCGCGGCGGCAGCCGGTCGAGCAGGAACTGCGCGATGGGGTGGACGGCCGGGCTCTCGAGGACGTGGTAGTCGTCGAGGACCAGCACGAGATCCTGGTCGAGGGCATGGACCTCGTTCAGCAGCCCGGTGAGCGCCGGCTCGAGCGTCCGCGCCGCGTCCGTGGAGTCCGCCGCCAGCCCCTGCGCGAGGCGGACCGCGGCGAGCGATTCCTCGCCGAGGCCGGGATGGAGCTTCTGGAGCGCCGTCACGGCGTAACGGAGGAAGCGGACGGGATCGTTGTCCCCCTCGTCGAGCGACACCCAGGCGACCGGGCGGCCGCCGGCGTGGATCCACTCGGAGAGCAGGGTCGACTTGCCGAAGCCGGCCGGCGCCGAGACCAGGGTCAGGGGCCCCGCGGCTCCCGCCTCCAGCCTCGCCGTCAGCCGCGGCCGGGGCACCCGGTTGGGGCGCGGGGCCGGGATGAAGAGCTTGGTGGCGAGCAGCGAGTCGAAAGGCGCGGACGGTTCAGCGGACGGTTCGGGCATCGGGACGGCTTGGGAGCTCTCGCGCGAGCAGCATATCAGAGGGGCGGAGGGGAATCCGCTCCCGTACCCGTTTGCGCACTTGAACGGAAGTTGAAGTTGCCCCCGGGGGGGTCCAACCCGCGTCGCCCTATGGTAAGGTACTCCTACCGTAGTTCAGGTCTCTGTCGCAAGCCCCGGTAGCTCGTTACAGGTCCGCTCACAGAGCGATTCATCTGAGATACCCCGGAGGCCCGCGACAGAGGGATCGTCGTAGATCGTGCTATTCGATGCCGTCGCAATCGCTGATCTGGTCGCTCGTCGTGGTCCATCTTCCGTGGGGGAGATGGGACGCCTGACGTTCCTGCCGAGGAGCTCTCCAATGAATCTCTTGAAATCCACTGCCATCAGGATCGTTCTCTCTTCGCTGTTGCTGACGGTGGGGCTCGCGCCCGCGGCCTCGGCGGCGCCCGTCTCCACGTCGACGACGTTCCAGATCCTGATGGACCTCGACAACCACATCAACACCGGTTGCGACGTCACCACGCTCGATCCCGCGCCCAACAACAAGTTCAAGGGGGTGGAGCAGATCCTCAACACCACGGTCACCGTCACCGGCGTCACGGCGCAGGTGACCGCGGTGACCGTGCAGACCTGCTCGGCGGGCGTCTTCGGCGCCGCGGTGCCGGTGATCCCGCCCGCGGGGCACCCGCTGCCCTGGTCGGTCGGCAGCGCCAACGGCCTGAATTCCTCCAGCGTCATCGAGACCTTCTATCCGACCAGCCTGCTGCCGCCGGGCCTCAAGGTCAACGTCGTCCGCCTGGGCGTGCTCGCCTTCGACAGCGGCAACGTGCTGCGCGACGAGCTGCTGACGGCGAAGGTGACCCCCGGCAACGGGCCGCCGATCTTCCTGGACGCGGCGAGCCTCGCCGAGATCCCGACCCTCTCCGAGTGGGGCCTGATGCTGCTCGGCCTGCTGCTCGCCGGCGCCGCGGTGGTCTTCCTGCGGCGGCGCACGGCGTCGGCCTTCCTGGTCGCCTTCCTGCTCCTCGCCGGGGCCGGGCTCGCCTGGGCCGCCGGCTTCGACCTCGACGGCACGACCACGGCGGAGTGGACGGGCGGGCCCGCGGCGGTGGATGGCCCGGATTCGCCTCCGGCGCCGGTCGGCACCGACATCGTCCAGCTCTACGCTGTGCGCAGCGGCAACGCCTTCTACTTCCGGATCGACGCCAACGTGATCCCGACCAACCGGCCGCCGGTGGTCAACAACGCGACCTTCTCGATCCCCGAGAACAGCCCGAACGGGACCAACGTGGGGACGCCGGTGACCTTTACCGACCCTGACCCGGGCCAGACCCATTCCTACGCGATCACCGCCGGCAACGCGGGCGGCGCCTTCGCGATCAACGCCGCGACGGGACAGATCACGGTCGCCAACTCCGCGGCTCTCGACTTCGAGGTCACCCCCACCTTCAGCTTGACCGTGCAGGTGACGGACAACGGCACGCCGGTGCAGTCGGGCACGGGGACGGTCACGGTCAACCTGACCAACGTCAACGAGAAGCCGGTGGTCAACCCGGCCACCTTCGCGGTGACGGAGGGCTCGCCGAACGGCACCAACGTGGGGACGCCGGTGACCTTCACGGATCCCGACGCGGGGCAGACTCACACCTTCGCGATCACGGCGGGCAACACGGGCGGCGCGTTCGCGATCAACGCCGCGACGGGGCAGATCACCGTCGCGGACTCCACCCAGCTCAGCTTCGCGACCACCCCCACCTACTCGCTGACGGTGCAGGTGACGGACAACGGCACGCCGGCGCTGTCGGGCACGGGGACCATCACGGTCAACGTGACGGCGATCAACCACGCGCCGTCGTTCACCAAGGGGGCGGACCAGACGGTGCTCGAGGACGCCGGCGCGCAGACGGTCAATCCGTGGGCGACGGCGATCTCGGCCGGTCCCGCGAACGAGTCGGGTCAGACGCTGACCTTCAACGTCACCAACAACACCAACGCGTCGCTGTTCTCGGCGGGTCCGGCGATCTCCCCCACCGGCGTGCTGACCTACACGCCGGCGGCGAATGCCAACGGCACGGCGACCATCACCGTCGTCCTGATGGATGACGGCGGCACCGCCAACGGCGGCCAGGACACCTCGGCGCCGCAGACCTTCGTGATCAACGTGACGGCGGTCAACGACGCGCCGTCGTACACCAAGGGTCCGGACCAGACGGTGCTGGAGAACGCCGGCGCGCAGACGGTGCCCAACTGGGCGACGGCGATCTCGGCCGGTCCGCCCGATGAGTCGGGCCAGACGCTGGCCTTCAACGTCACGGGGAACACCAACCCATCGCTGTTCTCGGTGGCTCCGGCGATCTCGCCCACGGGCACCCTGACCTACACGCTGGCGACCAACGCCTCTGGCGCGGCGACGGTCACCGTCGTCCTCAAGGACAACGGCGGCACGGCGAACGGCGGCGTGGACACCTCGGCGCCGCAGACCGTCCTCTTCACGGTGACCGGCGTCAACCAGGCACCGTCGTTCACCAAGGGGGCGGACCAGACGGTGCTCGAGGACGCCGGCGCGCAAACGGTGCCCAACTGGGCGACGGCGATCTCGCCCGGCCCGGCGAACGAGTCGAGCCAGACGGTCAGCTTCCAGGTGACGGGCAACACCAACGCGGCGCTGTTCTCGGCCGGCCCGGCGGTCTCCTCGACGGGGACGCTGACCTACACGCCGGCGGCCAACGCCAACGGCACGGCGACGATCACCCTGGTGGCGAAGGACGACGGCGGCACGGCCAACGGCGGCGTGGACACCTCGGCGCCGCAGACCTTCGTGATCAACGTGACGGCGGTCAACGACGCGCCGAGCTTCACCAAGGGGGCCGACCAGACGGTGCTGGAGAACGCCGGCCCGCAGACGGTGAGCCCCTGGGCGACGGCGATCTCGCCCGGCCCGGCGGACGAGTCGGGCCAGACCGTGACCTTCCAGGTGACGGGCAACACCAACGCGGCCCTGTTCTCGGCCGGTCCGGCGGTCTCGCCGACGGGCGTGCTGACCTTCACGCCGGCCACCAACCAGTTCGGCACGGCGACGATCACCCTCAATCTCAAGGACAGCGGCGGCACGGCCAACGGCGGCATCGACACCTCGGTGCCGCAGACGTTCGTCATCAACGTGACCAACGTCAACCAGCCGCCGTCGTTCACCAAGGGCGCGGACCAGACGGTGCTGGAGGACGCCGGCCCGCAGACGGTGAACCCGTGGGCGACGGCGATCTCGGCCGGTCCCAACGAGGGCGCCCAGACGGTGACCTTCCAGGTGACGGGCAACACCAACGCGGCGCTGTTCTCGGCAGGACCTGCGGTCTCCTCGACGGGCGTGCTGACCTACACGCCGGCGGCCAACGCCAACGGCACGGCGACGATCACCCTGGTGGCGAAGGACAACGGCGGCACGGCCAACGGCGGCGTCGACACCTCGGCGCCGCAGACCTTTGTGATCAACGTGACGGCGGTCAACGACGCGCCGTCGTTCACCAAGGGCCCGGACCAGTCGGTGCTGGAGAACGCCGGTCCGGTGACGGTCAATCCCTGGGCGACGGCGATCTCGCCCGGCCCGGCGGACGAGGCGAGCCAGACGGTGACCTTCCAGGTGACGGGCAACACCAACGCGGCGCTGTTCTCGGCCGGCCCGGCGGTGTCGCCCACCGGCGTGCTGACCTTCACCCCGGCGACCAACGCCGCGGGCACGGCGACGATCACGCTGGTCGCCATGGACAACGGCGGCACGGCCAACGGCGGCATGGACACCTCGGTGGCGCAGACGTTCAACATCAACGTGTCGGCGGTCAACCAGGCGCCCTCGTTCACCAAGGGCCCGGACGTGTCGGTGGTCGAGGACTCCGGTCCGCAGACGGTCAGTCCATGGGCGACGGCAATCTCGCCCGGACCGGCCAACGAGTCGGGCCAGACGGTGACCTTCAACGTCACGGGCGACAACAACCCGGGCCTGTTCTCGGCCCTCCCGGCGGTGTCGTCCACGGGCGTGCTGACCTTCACTCCGGCGACGGGCGCCTTCGGCACGGCGACGATCACCCTGGTGGCGATGGACGACGGCGGCACGGCCAACGGCGGCGTCGACACCTCGGCGCCGCAGACGTTCACCATCACGGTGAACCAGCCGCCGGCGGTCACCTCGACAATACCGGCAAACGGCGCGACCACCGTGCCGCCGAGTTCGACGGTGACGGTCAACTTCAACGAATCGGTGAACGTGACGGCCTCGGCCTTCAAACTGGAGTGCCCGACTGGCACGCCGACGCCGTTCACGGTGACGACCCCCTCGCCCGCGGCCACCTTCGTGCTGCAGCCGACCTCTCCCCTGCCGAGCGGCGTGGCCTGCACGCTGACGGTGGTGGCGAACCAGGTGACGGACACCGGCGCCGGTCTGCACATGACCGCGGACTTCACGGCCAGCTTCACGATCGACGCCGCTCCCACGGTGACCTCGACGGTGCCGGCCAACGGCGCGTCCAACGTGTCGCCCGGCACCACGGTAACCGTCAACTTCAGCGAGCCGGTCAGCGTGACGGCGACGGCGTTCAAGCTGGAGTGCCCGACGGGTACGCCGGTGGCCTTCACGGTGACGCCGGCCTCGCCGGCCTCGAGCTTCGTGCTTCACCCGACCGCGAACCTGCCGGCCGGAGTCACCTGCACGGCGACCGTGGTCGCCAACCAGGTGAGTGACTCCGACGTCGGCCAGCACATGGCCGCCGACTACGTCTTCAGCTTCACGGGCGACCTGCCGCCGTCGGTGACCACGACCGTCCCGGCCAACGGCGCGGTCAACGTGGTGCCCAGCGCGACGGTGACGGTGAACTTCAGCGAGCCGGTCAACGTGACGGGCACGGCGTTCACACTGGAGTGCCCGACGGGCACGCCGGTGGCGTTCACGGTGACGCCGGCCTCGCCGGCCTCGAGCTTCGTGCTCCACCCGACCTCGCCGCTGCCGGGCAACGTGACCTGCACGGTGACGGTGGTGGCGAGCCAGGTGACGGACGTCGACCTCGGCCAGAACATGACGGCCGACTACGTCTTCAGCTTCGGCACCGACACGCCGCCCTCGGTGACCACCACGACGCCGGCCAACGGCGCCACGGCGGTGCTCCCCACGGCGACGGTGACGGTGAACTTCAGCGAGCCGGTGAACGTGACGGGCACGGCGTTCAAGCTGGAGTGCCCGACGGGCACGCCGAAGGCGTTCACGGTGACGCCGGCCTCTCCGGCTTCGAATTTCGTGCTCCACCCGACGACGAACCTGCCGGCCGGGACGACCTGCACGGTGACGGTGGTAGCGAACCAGGTGACCGACGTCGACGCGGGTCAGAACCTTTCCCCCGGGAATTACGTCTTCTCGTTCACCGTCAACACCCTGCCCACGGTCACCTCCACCGTGCCGGCGAACGGCGCGACCAACGTCGATCCGGCCGCCATGGTGACGGTGAACTTCAGCGAGCCGGTGAACGTGACGGGCACGGCGTTCAAGCTGGAGTGCCCGACGGGAACGCCGGTGGCGTTCACGGTGACGCCGGCCTCGCCGGCCTCGAGCTTCGTGCTCCATCCGACCGCCAAGCTACCGGGCGGGGTGACCTGCACGGTGACGGTGGTGGCGGCGCAGGTGACGGACGTCGACGCCGGTCAGAACATGGCGGCCAACTTCACGGCCAGCTTCACGACCGACCCGCCGCCCACGGTGTCCTCCGTGGTGCCGGCCAACGGCGCCATCAACGTAGCGCTCAACGCGACGGTGACGGTCACCTTCAGCGAGTCGGTGAACGTGACGGGCACGGCGTTCAAGCTGGAGTGCCCGACGGGAACGCCGGTGGCGTTCACGGTGTCGCCGGCCTCGCCGGCCACCAGCTTCGTGCTCACCCCGACGTCCAATCTGCCGGGCGGGGCCGTGTGCACAGTGACCGTGGTGGCCAGCCAGGTGACGGACGTCGACTTCGGCCAGAACATGGCCGCCAACTTCACCGCGAGCTTCACGGTCGACACCCCGCCGACCGTCTCCAGCACGGTGCCGACCAACGGCGCCACCGGGGTGGCGACGAACAGCACGGTGACGGTCAACTTCAGCAAGAGCGTCAGCGTGACCGGCTCGGCCTTCACGCTCCAGTGCCCGGTGGGAACGCCGGTGACCTTCACGGTGACGCCGGCCTCGCCGTCCGCGAGCTACGTGCTGCACCCGACGCCTTCCCTGCCGGCCGGCGTCATCTGCACGACGACGGTGGTCGCGAGTCAGGTGACGGACAGCATCGGCACGGCCATGGCTTCCAACTACGTCTTCAGCTTCTCCGTGCCGCCGGTGGCGGTCAACGACACCTATCCGCACAACGTGATCGGTCACGTGTCGGTGAACTCGGCCCTGATCCCCTACAGCGTCACGTCCAACGACATCTCCGCGGCGCCGTTCACCATCACCGCCTTCGACGCCGTCTCGGCGCACGGCGGCACGGTGACCCTGGTCACCTCGGGCGCCGGCATAGGGCAGCTCACCTACAACCCGCCGGTCGGCTACACCGGGCCGGACAGCTTCACCTACACCATCTCCAACCCCGCCGGCAGCACGACCGGCACGGTGAGCTTCACCGTCTCAGGGCTCATCTGGTTCATCAACAACAACGCCGGTGCCGGCGACGGGCGGCTCTCCTCGCCGCTCAACAGCCTCGCCGCCTTCCAGGCCATCAACGACGGCGCCGCCGGGCACGGAGCGGCCAACCACAACATCTTCCTCTACGAGAGCGGCACGGACTACACGGGCCCGGTGACGCTCCTCGCCGGCCAGAAGCTGATCGGCCAGGACTCGACGTCTACTCTCTCCGCCCTCACCGGCCTGACGCCGGGGGCGAGCAGCGCGGCGCTGCCGGCGACGAACAGCGGCAACGCCACCATCGTCCGCATCACGAGCTCGGGCAACACGGTGACCCTCGGCTCCAACAACGAGGTCCACGGCCTGACGTTGGGCAACTCGACCGGCACCGCGCTCACCGGCACGAGCTTCGGGACGCTCAAGGTCCGCGACGTGACGATCAACACCACGGGGAGCGCCTTGAGTCTCACCACCGGCACTCTGGACGCCATCCTCAAGGCGGTCACGGCGGCGAGCGGCACCCATGGCATCGCGCTGACCAGCACCACGGGCAGCCTTGAGGTGACCGGCGACGGCGCCTCGGATCCGGCCAACACCACCCGCGGTCGCACGACGGCCAAGAACGGCGGCGGCACGCTCACCCTGGGCTCGGGCGGCACCATCTCGGGCGCCACGAGCGCGGGCGTCCTGCTCTCCAACGCCGCCAACGTGACGCTGCGCAACATGACCATTCAGAACAACGGCAGCGGCATCAACACCGGCGGCGACGGCATCACCGCCTCCGGGGGCACCTCGGGGTTGACGCTCGACAACGTGAAGATCACCGGCCACGGCGGCAACTTCGGCCTGCACGGCACGACGGTGTCGAACTTCACCTTGCAGCACACCGAGATCTCGGCCAACGCTACCACGGCGGGAACCGAAGGTCCGGACGTCTGGGACGTCCGCTTCGACGACCTGACGGGTACCTCTTCGATCCAGAGCTCGTTGTTCTTCAGCTCGCGCGAGAACATCATGGGTCTCAACGAGGGGACGATCAACGCCAACGCAACGTTGAATCTGACGGTTTCGAACAGCGAGTTCCGGGACACGACGATCGGCTCGCCGGGCAACGACGGCCTGCTCTTCAACGCGGCCAACAACGCCAACGTGACGGCGAACATCTCGAACAGCAACTTCGTGCGCGACGACGCCAACGCCATTCAGTACGCCGGCAACGGCAGCTCGGGGGGCGGCAGCATCACAGTGACCAACTGCACCTTCGACAACAACGGCACCGCCATCAATATCGCCCATCAGGGGCTCGGCAAGACGCTGACCTTCGACGTCAACGGCAATACTCTGAACCAGACCGTCGGCGGCCGGAACACGGCGATCAGCATCTTCCTCGCCGGGTCGTCGAACGCCACCACTCTGCTGCAGGGCAAGGTCCGCAACAATACGGTGGGCACCAACGCGGTGCCGAAGTCGGGCTCCAATTTCGGCAAGGGGATCGACCTCTTCGCCAGCGGCGCAGGCACCCTGACCGCTCTGGTCGACAGCAATACCGTGCGCCAGATCTTCGAGGACACGGCGTTCCGCGCCCTCTCGTCGACCCACACCGGACAGATCAACGTGACGGTGACCAACAATGATTTCGAAAGCCAGCCGAGCGGCATGGGATTGGATGGGATCGATCTGATCGCCGGCGCTGTGCCCGCCGACACGGGCACGATGTGCGCCCACTTGGCGAGCAACGTCGCGGCATTGGGCGACGCCAGTGCCGGAGGGGTGGGCATCTTCGTGGCGACCGAGGCCGGCACACCGACGCTCAACCTTCAGGGCTACGGCGGGGCGGCGAACAATACGGCGCAGATCGCCACGTTCCTCAACACGACCGCGACCACGGTCAACCCGGCGGCTCAGGCCTTCGTGGGGGCCGGCACGATCAAGGCGGCGCCCTCGGCCTGCCCCACCCCTCCGTAGGTGCTGGGGCCCGATCGCGCGTTTAACTGAAGTTGTTCGACTCTAAGGGAGGCCAATGATGGCAGAACCGTTTCTGTCCGAGATCCGGATCATGAGCTTCGGTTTTCCGCCGAAGGGGTGGGCGCTCTGCGACGGGCAGCTCCTGCCGATCAACCAGAACCAGCCCCTCTTCTCGCTGCTGGGGACGACCTATGGCGGCGACGGGAGAGTGAACTTCGGCCTGCCCAATCTGCAGGGGAGGGCTCCCATCCACATGGGGAGTGGGCATACGCTAGGCGAGCGCGGAGGAGAACAGGCGCATACGCTCTCGATCTCCGAGATCCCCACCCACGTCCACTCCTTTCTGGCGTCGAACCTGCCGGAGACCGATCCGAACGCTTCCCAGATCCCGACCGGTCGCGTCCTGGAAGCGCCTTCCGTGCAGCTCTATGGTCCCCCCACTAACCTCACCAGCCTCTTGCCGGGTACGGTCGCCAACGTTGGGGGCAGCCAGGCGCACCTCAACATGCAGCCGTTCCTGGTGCTCAACTTCAGCATCGCCCTTCAGGGCATCTTCCCGAGCCAGACCTGAGGAGACCGCCATGGCCCAACCTTACGTTGGTGAGATCCGGATGTTCGCGGGCAACTTCGCTCCTGCCGGCTGGATGTTCTGCGAGGGACAACTCCTGCCGATCTCCGAGTACGAGACGCTGTTCAACCTGATTGGGACGACCTACGGCGGTGACGGTCAGTCGACCTTTGCCCTGCCCGATCTGCGGGGGAGGATCCCGCTCCACTTCGGCAACGGTTTCACGCTGGCCGAGACGGGCGGTGTCGAGACGGTGACGCTCACCGTCCCACAGATCCCGGCACACAGTCACCCGTTCCTCGCGAGTGCCGACATCGCAACTCAACGAGCCCCCGCGAGCAATGTCCTGGCTCAGCTCAACACCGCCGAGCTGTACAGCGCGCTTCCCGGGACCACTGCGCTCAGTCCCGCTTCGATGGGATCCACCGGTGGAAGCCAGCCCCACAACAACTTCCAGCCGTATCTCTGCGTCGACTTCATCATTTCCTTGTTTGGCATCTTCCCGTCTCAGACCTAGGAGAGAGCTATGGACCCGTTTGTGGCGGAGATCCGCATTTTCCCGTTCAACTTCGCGCCCAAGGGCTGGGCGTTCTGTGATGGCCAGATCCTCCCGCTCAGCCAGAACACCGCGCTGTTTTCTCTCCTTGGCACCACCTACGGGGGGGATGGCAAGTCGAACTTCGCATTGCCGAACATGCAGGGGAATGCTCCCATGCACCCTGGGCAGGGGCCGGGCCTGTCGCTTCATGACCTCGGAGAAACCGGTGGCAGCGAGACCGTGACTCTCCTCGAGTCCGAGATCCCCTCGCACAGCCACGGAGTGATGGCAACAGGGCAGCAGGCTTTGGTGCGCCAGCCCAGCCCTTCCGTTGGCCTTGGCCGCTCCTCGGGGACCCCGGCCTACAACTCGACCACGACGAACCTGGTCAACATGGCCGATCAGACCATCGCGCCCGCCGGCGGCGACCAGCCGCACAACAACATGCAGCCTTACCTGACGCTCAACTTCTGCATCGCCTTGCAGGGGGTTTACCCGCCTCGCACCTGAGGTGGAAGCAGGGAGGGCGGCACTGCCCTCCCTGACGCAAGCTCTTATGTCTTTTATAAAGGCGTTTAGCCATATTTTGATTTCAAGGAGGGAGGGTCATGGAGCCCAAGCATCCTATCGAACCGGGCGGGCGCCGGGGTTTGGCCCGGCGGGAGTTCCTCGTGCTCAGCGCTGTCGGGATCTTGACGCCGTGGGTCGGCCGCCTCGCCGAGGCCGCGGCTCTTCCGATTTCCGGGTCGATCGGAGCGGCGCCGGCCGTGGCGCCGGCCCGGCCGATGTCGATCGGCTATGTAGAGGGGAGCGACACGATCCTGAGCTTCCGGTCGCTACCCTGGGAGGGCCTCTCCCTCCTGTCGGATTCCACTCCACCAGAGGAGCGGTTCGGCTATCAGGTGACCCCGGCCCGGGAGCTCACCCTGGGCAACCAGAACATGGCCTCGACCGTGGCGCGGATCAACGTCCATGGCCTATATCCCTCCGGCAATTGGGGAACGCGGGAGACTCTCGAGTCGGTCGACCTGGAGATCTATTTCCCCAATCCGGACCCGGCCAGCTCCAGACCGCTCCCTTTTCACGCCTGGAGCTTTCGGCGCTGGCCGGCGCGGAACGCGGGCCAGCGGATCTCCTTCAACATGCCGGTGGGAATCGACGGGGGGCCGCAGATCTCCCTGATCGTGGGGAGGCGCGGCGAGGCGCAGCGCCAGCGGTACGACGCCAACTTCACCGTCGACTGGGCCAGCGGCCGCCCGAAGCTCCAGCAGGGGATCTACCTCCTGGGCCTCGGGCCGGCGACATGGGATTCCAGGGTGAGCCTGCCGGCGCCGGGAGAACGGCAGCGGATCGACCTCCGCTCGGTGGTGATCAGCGTCGAGACGTCGCCCCTCGTGAGGCGGCTGGGACACTAGGCGCCTCTTCCCTTCCGGCCCGGAATCCTGTAGAACTAAAGGACAACCCTGAAAGGCCAAGGTACTCCGATGAAACGAGCCCTCCTTCTTCTCGCCCTTGCTCCGCTCGCCACCTCCTCGGCGTTCGCGCGTGAATATCAGGTCCTCGAGCTCCCTCCGCTCGCGGCGCAGAACGCCGGCGCCAAGCCCGCCACCGCGGCTTACGCCCTCAGCAACCGGGCGGGGGACGACGAGGCCGGCGCCTATGTGGTGGGGATGTCGGGCAACCGCGCCGTGCGCTGGACGGTGAAGGGGGGCTCGGTGGGCGCGCCGGAGGATCTCGGCACTCCGGCGTCCGCCGCGAGCGCCGCCTACGGCGTCAACGACGAGGGCCACGCGGTTGGCACCGCAGGGGGGAACGCCTTCTTCTGGAACCCGTCCGCCCGTTCGCCCTTCCAGCTCATCCCCGCTCCGCCCTCGGTCCATTGCTCCGTGGCCCAGGGGATCAACGACCACGACATGACGGCGGGGAACTGCACCGAGCTGAAGAACCGGCTGTCCTGGGCCTTCGGCTGGGCTCCGGGTGGCGCGCTCATCCTCTACAAGGGTGACTCCCAATCGACGCGGGGGAGCCAGGCCTTCGCGATCAACGCCGAGGGCGTGATCGCCGGCGCGGCCGAAGCGCGCCCGGCGGACCGCGGTGCCGTGGTCGTCCAGGCCTACAAGTGGAACGCGGGGGCGCTGCGGATCGGCGCCCTGGCGGGCAAGTTGGGCGGCCTCGGACAGGCCACGAGCTACGGCATCAACGATCGCCAGGATCTCGTGGGCGAGAGCGAGGGGCAGGCTTTCGTGGCCCTGCGCGGCGCCCAGCCCGCGTCCCTCGGCTTCCAGGGCGTGGCCCGCGGCATCAACCACGGTCGCACGGCCGTCGGCGAAATGGCGGACGGGCATGCCTTCGTGAAGCCCGTGAACGGCCAGGCGGAGGACCTGAACACCCTGCTGTCCCGGGGCTCGGGCCTGACGCTCGAGTCGGCCTACGCGATCAACGACAGGGGCTGGATCGCCGGCGTCGGCACCCTGACGGACGGGACGAAGCGGGGCTTCCTCCTCATCCCCGAGTAGCCGGCCGCATCTCGCGACCATGCCGTCCGTCACCTTCCGCCCCATCGGGCCGGACGACATGGACTTCCTCCTCCGGGTCTACCGGAGCACCCGCGAGGAGGAGCTCGCCATGATCGTGGACTGGACGGCCGAGCAGAAGGACGCCTTCGTCCGCCATCAGTTCGACGCCCAGCACGTCTGGTACCGGGACCACTACGAGGGAGCGCGGTTCGACGTCATCCTCGTGGACGGCGCGCCGGCCGGGCGGCTCTACGTCCATCGCCGGCCCACGGAGATCCGGCTGGTGGACATCACCCTGCTGCCCGAGTTTCGCCAGGGCGGGATCGGGACGTCGCTGCTGCGCGACCTGCTGGCCGAGGGGGAGGCGGTCGGCAAGCCGGTGACGATCCACGTCGAGACCTTCAACCCGGCGATGCGGCTCTACGAGCGGCTCGGGTTCCAGCCCATCGAGGAGCGGGGCCCCTACCGCCTGATGAAGTGGACGCCCGCGGGCCTCAGTTGAAGACCGCTTCGTAGAGCATCCCCCCAGCTTTCGGGTCGGGACCGAGGGGAACGAGGAAGAACTCGAGCGTCCCCATCCCGTCGTGCGCGATCCGGTAGGTCCGCTGCCGCAGGGCGGGGCTGCTCGGGCCCAGGAACACGGCTGAGAAAGGCTCGGCGCGCGTCCCCGGGTGAGGCTCGTAGCGCCTGACTTCGTGCAGCACCAACTCCAGGGGCGCTTCTCCTCCGTACTCGACGCGGAACGGCGTTCCCCGGTGCGCCTCGAACGAGGCCGGCGTCAGATCCTGCAGCATGAGAAAACCTCCCGAAAGGGGAAGCCGGTACTCTAGATCAACCCCGCCGGAAAATCGAAT
Source organism: Thermoanaerobaculia bacterium (assembly GCA_036402955.1). GTDB lineage: Bacteria > Acidobacteriota > Thermoanaerobaculia > Multivoradales > UBA5704 > DATARR01. Next base: position 75,658 of record DASWRX010000030.1, on the reverse strand, counting down.
CCGTGGGGGTCGCGAAGGTTCCCCGTCCCCAAATCTTGAAAATGGTCCCGTTTTATGGAGGATTGTCCCGCAATTCGCAGGATTGTCCCCATCTTTTTATCCTTGTCCCCATCCTTTGATCCCTGTCCCCATCGACGCAGGATTGTCCCGGAATTTGATTCTGCGAGCCCGGGGAAGATCCGACGGGGTCCCACCCGGCGGCGCGGCTCGGATGCGAACGGGCCGGGGCATGGAAATTGCTGAGAGAACGGCTGTCACGCTATGGGCACGAACTTCCAGCAGCAGCCTCTCCCGGCGCCGCTCCTGATCGACGCGCACGTCCATTTCCACGCCTGCTTCGACCGCGATGCCTTCCTCGACTCCGCCGCGCACAACTTCGCGCAAGGGACGGCCGAGCTCGGGATCACGGGCGCCGTCACCGGCTGCCTAATGCTCGCCGAGCGGGAGGGCGAGCGGTGGTTCCTGCGCTGGCAGCGGCGGGAGGATGGGGTGAAGTTCGGTCGCTGGGACTTCGAGCCGGCGGCCGAGCCCTCGGCCCTGATCGCTCATCGCCGGGAGGACGGAGAGCGGCTGCTGGTGATCGCCGGTCGCCAGGTCCGCTCCCGCGAGGGGCTGGAGGTGCTCGGCCTCGCCACGACGGAGGAGTTTCCGGACGGCCTGCCGTTCAACGACGCCCTCGCCCGAGTGCGCTGGAGCGGCGCGCTGACGGTGCTCCCCTGGGGCGTCGGCAAGTGGTGGTTCTACCGCGGCGCGCTGGTGGAGCAGGTGGTCTGCCGCTCCGAGCGGCCGGGGATCTGTCTCGGCGACAACGCCGGCCGGCTCGGTCTCGCCGGCAAGCCGCGGCTGTTCCGCGAGGCGGAGAAACGCGGCATCCCGGTGCTCCCGGGGTCCGATCCATTGCCGCTGCCGGAGCATTTCGCCCGCGCCGGCTCCTACGGATTCCTGCTCGCAGAGGGCTTCGACGAAAGCCAGCCGGTCCAGAGCCTGCGGCGGACCCTGCGGGCCTTGAGCCGGCCGCCGCGGACCTGGGGCCGGCGCCGCGACCTGACAGGCTTCTGCCAGGATCAGTACGGCCTGCGTTTCCATCGTCATCATGATCGCGTCCCTGCGTCAGCTCCGTCACCGGCGTCCCCCGCGCCCGCCGCGCCGCCCGCGCAATGGACGCGCTGATCGACCGGGACCTTCGGGCCGCTTCATCCCAGACCTACGATCTGCTGGTGGTGGGAGGCGGGATCTACGGCGTCACGCTCGCTCTGGAAGCGGCCCGCCGAGGGCTCTCGACCCTGCTGCTCGAGCGGGGGGACTTCGGCGGCGAGACGACCTGGAACAGCCTGCGGATCGTCCATGGCGGCCTGCGCTATCTCCAGACGCTCGACCTGAGCCGGCACCGGGAGTCCGCCGGGGAACGCCGCTGGTTCCTGCGCCACTTCCCGGACCTGGTCGAGCCGCTCCCCTGCCTGATGCCCCTCTACGACCCGCCGCGCGGCGGCCGGTGGCGGCGGCGCGGCAGTTTCCGGGCGGCGCTCGCGGCGGACGCCCTCCTCGGCTCGCGCCGGAATGACGGGGTGCCCGCGGACCGCGCGCTGCCGCGGGGGCGTCTGCTCGGGCACTCCGAGACCGTGGAGCGGTTCCCGGACGTGGACCGCGACGGCCTGCGCGGCGGCGCGCTGTGGCACGACGCCATGGTCCCCGATTCGCAGCGCCTGGTGATCGAGCTGCTGCGCTGGGCCTGCGCTGCGGACGCCCAGGCCCTCAACTACGTCGAGGCCGCGGAGCTGCGCGTCGAGGCGGGAGCGGTGCGTGGGGTGCGGGCGGTGGACCGCGAGACGGGACGGAGCTTCGAGGTGCGGGCGTCGGCGGTGGTGAATTGCGCCGGTCCCTGGGTCCGCCGCGTCGCCCGCCGTTTCGACCGCGACGTCCCGGAGCTGTTCCATCCCCTGCTGGCCTGCAATCTCCTGCTCGACCGCGAGCCCTTGGCGGCGGGGACGGCGGTGGCGGTGGCCGGGTCTGCGCCCGGTGCCCAGACCTGGTTTCTGGTGCCGTGGAAGGGCAGGGTCCTGGCGGGCACCCTCTACGCCCCGGCGACCGAGGAGCTGCCGCGCGATCGCGTGGGCGAGCCGCTGATCGAGGAGCTCCTCGGCGAGCTCAACGCCGCTTGCCCCGGGCTCGACGTCCGGCGTGAGGAGGTCCTGCGGGTGTTGTGGGGACGGCTGCCGGCGGTCGCCGAGGGCTCCCGGATTCCCGCTTCGCGCCCGGTGATCCACGACCACGGCGCCCAGGGCGGGCCGCGCGGCCTGGTCAGCGTCTCGGGCGTCAAGCTCACCACGGCGCGGGCGGTGGCGGAGACGGCTCTCCGGACCCTCGCGGCCGGCGGTGTCCTGAAGCCGGCGCCGGCGACGGAGGGGGCCGGAGCGGAGAGGCCCGCGGCCGATCCACCGATGTCGTTCGAGGAGCTGACCCGTCTCGCCGAGCTCGACTGGAGCGCGGCCCGGGAGCATCTGCGGGGCCTCGTGGAGCGGCAATCGGTCGTCCGGCTGGAGGATCTCCTCCTGCGGCGGACCGACTGGGGGATCGATCCGGCGCGCGGCGAGGTGGCGGCGCGCCTCTGCGAGTCGCTGGGCTGGCGGGCGTTCCGGTCGCGGCGGGCGGCGGGCGGGGGGAGCGCGGGATGAGCGTGGCAAGCCTGGCCCGGCCGGACGTCGAGACCGCGTCCGAGGGCTATGCCCGGCGTTTCTCGGGGGAGGTGGGGGCCTTCTTCCTGGAAGTCCAGGCCGCGACGGTCCTCGACCTGCTGGCCCCCTGGCCGGGAGCTCGGGTGCTGGAGGTGGGAGGTGGGCACGCGCAGCTCGCCGGAGCCTTGATCGGCAAGGGTTTCCACGTCACGGTCACGGGGAGCGAAACGGCCTGCCGCGGGCGGCTCGACCGCTCGCTGCCCGCCGGCTCGTTCGGCTTCGAGGTCTGCGACGCCGCGCGGCTGCCGTTCCCCGACCGCTCGTTCGACGTGGTGCTGGCCGTCCGGCTGCTGACCCACCTGGAGGGCTGGCGCGAGGCGCTCGCCGAGATGTGCCGGGTGGCGAGGAGCGCGGTGATCGTGGACTACCCGGACACCCGCAGCTTCAACCGGCTCTACGGCCTCCTCTTCGCCTGGAAGCGGGCGGTCGAGAAGAACACCCGCGCCTTCCGCTGCTTCCGGCCGGGCGAGGTGATCGCCGAGTGCCGGCGCCAGGGCTTCGGCCGTCCGGCGGCGCGCCGGCAGTTCTTCGTGCCCATGGTCGTCCACCGCGCCGTGGGCCGGGCCGGAATCTCCCGAGGTATGGAATGGGGGAGCGCCCGCCTGGGCCTGACCCGGGCGCTCGGCTCGCCGGTGGTTCTGCGCGTCGTGCGCGTCGAACGCGAGGAGAGAGCCGGCTCGTGAAAGTCCTGGTGACCGGCGGGACAGGCTTCACCGGCAAGGCGCTGGTGCGGCGGCTGCTCGACCTGGGGCACCGGGTGGTGGCCCTCGATTCCAAGGAGGGGCTGAAGACCCGGGAACTGCGGGAGTGGGGCGCCGAGGTGATCCTCGGCAGCGTCACGGACCCGGAGGTGGTGCGCCGCGCCGTGGACGGGGTGGAGGTCGTGCACCACCTGGCCGCCGCGTTCCGGGAGATGAACGTGCCGGACAGTTATTACTGGGAGGTCAACGTCCAGGGCACGCGCAACGTCCTCGAGGCCGCCCTCGCGCAGGGAGTCCGGAAGCTGGTCTATTGCAGCACCTGCGGCGTCCACGGCAACATCGACCGACCGCCGGGCGGCGAGGACGCGCCGATCCAGCCCGCCGACTACTACCAGCGGACCAAGTACGAGGCCGAGCCGGTGGTCCAGGAGTTCCACCGGCGCGGCCTGCCGTCGGCGATCCTGCGGCCGGCCGCCATCTACGGACCGGGCGACCCGGAGCGGTTCCTGATGATCTTCCGCCGGGTGGCCCGCGGCAGCTTCCCGATGTTCGGCGACGGCAGGACCCTCTATCACCCGCTCTACATCGACAACCTGGTGGACGCCTTCGTGCGGGTGATGGCCGATGGGGTCGGCGACGGCGAGGCTTACCTGATCGCGGACGAGGAGTACCTGGAGATCGAGGCGCTGGTGCGGCGGGTGGGGCGGGCGCTCGGGGTGGACGTCAAGGTGCCGCACTACCCGGTCTGGCCGGTGGTGGCCGCCGGGCACGTCGTCGAGAAGGCCTGCCGACCCTTCGGCATCACGCCGCCGATCTTCCCCCGCCGCGTCGACTGGTACCGCCAGAACCGGGCGTTCAGGATCGACAAGGCGAAGCGGGACCTCGGCTACCAGCCCGAGGTGGGGATCGACGAGGGGCTCCGCCGCACGGCGGAATGGTACCGGCAAGAGGGATATCTCTGAATTCCCACAAATCGATGAAATAAAGCGCCGGCCGCTTTGTGCGGATTGCCGTGCTGCCGAGGCGGACTCCAGACCCGTCTCTGTGGGCTCCGAACGGGCATGGATGTTGCTTGGTCAGCTTCCAGCTCTCTGGAAAGTCAGGTGAAAGATGTCCGCTCGCTCGACGCTGGGTCCCGCCGTTTGCCTCGCATCGCTTCTGTTCTCCAGCCCGGCTGTCGCCACCCCCCTCCATCCGGCATTCGATCTACGGGGGCCCGGGCTGTCGGTCGCCGTGGCCGGAGCGGGCCTGCTGGGCCCCACGGGACGCTCCCGCACCCTGACCGTCGTCGTGGGCGGGCCGGTGGAGCTGGCGCTGCTCTATTGGGCGGGCCGGGATTACCCTTGTCCCGAGGACGCGCCGGGGAGCGGCCGCTGCCAGATCACGGAGCCCTACAAGGATCAGGTTCTCACCTTCGACGGGGCGACGCTGATCGGCGCCCTGACCGGCAGCGAGATCCAGCCGTACACCCACGCCGGGCCAGTCAACAACATCGGCTACTTCGCGGACGTGACCGCGATAGTGCGCGCGAAGGGGATGGGGCGCCTCTCCTTCGCGGTGTCCGACGGCGATCTCACCAGCAACCTGGCGGACCTCGACGGCGCCGGTCTCCTGGTGGTCTACGCCGATCCGGCGAAGACGGCGCCGGCGCGGGTGATCGTCTATCACGGCCTGGACTTCGCCTACGGAGAGGACTTCACGCCCGGCGATCCGGAGGTGACCGCGCCCTTCACCTTCGACCACGGCGCGGCGCACGCTTCCGTCCGCCACGGCGAGCTGGAGCTCTTCGTGGCCGGCGCCGGCAGCCTCGGCCCCGACCGCATCGACATCACCAACAATCCGAGCCTGTTCAATGCCCTGACCGGCTCCGCGGTGCCGGCCTGGGACGCGAAGCGCATCCCGGTCAACATCCCCATTGGGGCCGGCGCCACCACGGTGCAGATCTTCTCCGAGCCGTGGGGTCAGAACCCGGATTCCCTCCTCTGGGTGATGGCGGCCCTGTGGGCGCCGCTGCCGGTGCCGACCGGCTGCTCGGCGGCGATCTGGAACGGCCTCAGCCGGGACCTCTGGATCCAGGCGGGGAACCACCCCGAGGAGCGGGTCCGCGACGCCTTCAAGGAGTCCGCGCCCTATGGAGCGGTCGCCGTCGCCATGCTCAGCACGGCGATCCGGTTCCACACCGGCCCGGGGCTGCTCGGCGCGGCCAAGGAGCTGGCGCAGGCCGGGACGGCGGCGCTGCTCAATGCCGGCCACCCGGTCGTCGAGTACCCGCTGACCAAGACCCAGGTGATCATCAAGGTCGACTCCGCCCTGCTCAGCCAGGACGCCGGCACCATCCTCGCCCTGGCCCATGAGCTGGAGGCGGCCAACGCGGCGGGTTGCCCGTTACACTGAGTCTCACAGAGACTAATCCAGCTCCTCCGGATCGACCGGCGGCGCCGTCGCTCCGTCGGGGAGTGGGCGCTGCCCGGGGGTGGGCGGCCGGGTGATGTCGTAGATCCAGAGGATCGGTCCCTTGCCGCCCCAGGTGGCCGGATCGAAGGTGCGGACGCGCGCCGTCCCTTCCAGCTCCCGGTAGAAGCGGACGAAGGAGGGGAAGCGCGCGCCGCGGCCGTCGCCGATGAAGTACTGGTCGCGCGCCAGGCTGTTGGTCACCACGCAGCGGACCCCCTCCCGGCGGTACTCGGCGAGCGGCCGGGGCTGGCGGGAGACCAGCGGATTCGCCATGTCGAGGTCCACCGCGTTGCTGCGCAGCTCGGCGTCGGTCTTCTCCCGCGGCAGCCACCATTGCTGGCCGAGCTCGTCGAGGTTGAACGCGTCCCGCGGCGGGTAGCGCTGGAGGAGCTCGATCCGCAACGCCTGGTGCTGGGTGAAGGGGCCGGGCGGCAGCTCGCGGAGGCGGGCCGCCAGCCGGCCGGCCGCCAGCCGGTCGGCGTTGAGCGGCGGACCGTAGTCATCGAGCAGCAGGCGGGCGTCGCGGGGGAGGTCGGCCAGGATCCAGCGGTAGGCGTTCAGCCGGCTGTCCAGCCGGTTGATCCGCAGGTTCCGCTGCACGGTCTGGATCAGCGTCGGCACCGAGGCCGCCGCGACCAGCAGGAAGGCGGCGGCGCGGGCGCGCGTCTCGGTGAGACGGAAGAGGCCCGTGACGGCCAGCGCCCCCGGCCAGGCGAGCGTCGCCAGCAGCGGATAGAGGGCGTTGAGGTGGCGCGGCTGGGCATGGTAGGCGGCGACGGTGATCGCGGCCAGGAAGAAGAACAGGCATGGGATGAGGACGAGCAGCCCGTACCACCGCGTCTCCCGCCGCGCGAAGGTGACCGCGAGCCCCAGCGCCGCCAGCAGGGAGAGCGCGATCCCCAGCACGGACGGCGAGACCACGAGCGCCAGGAGCTCTCCCGCCGCTCCCCGCGACGCCTGGGCCCCGGGCGCGAACTCGCGGGCGCTGTCCGGGTCGTAGCTCGGCGCGGCCCGCCCGCCGGCCAGGCCGAAAGTCTTGGCGACCTTGCCCCAGGTCTCCCGGCCCCAGGTGGGATCGAGGAAGTTGAAGGGTGAGGTGACGAAGAACCCGAGGCCGAAGAGGAGGACGACCAGGGCGCAGCGGGCGACGACGGTCTTCCACGCCGCGCCGGTGGAGAAGCCTCGCGCCGCCTCGAAGGCCAGGTAGGCGGGCACCAGCACGACGCCGTAGTAGTGGGTGCCCATGGCCACGCCGGCGAGCAGCGAGGCGATGATCAGCGGGCGCGGGCGCGGGCTCTCCCGCGTGCCCAGGAAAGCCAGCACCGAGAGGGCCATCCACAGGCCGCACGGCGTGTCGCTCTTGATCGTCCGCGAGGAGTTGACCATCGGCGCCAGCACGGCGGTGACCAGCCCCCCGGCGATCCCTGCCCAGGGCGTCGCGAACACCTTGCGGCCGATCCGGTAGACGACGTAGACGGTGGCCACGCCGCAGGCCGCCACCACCAGCCGGCCGATCAGCAGGAAGGGGCCGGGCTCGAACAGGAAATGAGCCCCGAACTCGGCCGTCGAACCAAACCAGCCCACCAGCCTGCCCAGCAGGAAGTAGAGCCCGTAGAAGAAGGCCAGCAGGTACATGAGGAATGCCGGCTTGTGGAACCAGTGGGGGTTGAGGTCGCCGGTGCCGAGAGCCATGGCGCGCCGCATGAAGTGGAGCTCGTCGCCATAATAGGAGAAGGGGAGGTCGTGACGCAGGGCCCAGAGGCGCAGCGCCGCCGCCAGCAGCAGCACGGCGGCGAGGGCCAGGCGCGCGGCCCGGCCCGGTTCGCCGGCGGAGAGGTTGTCGGGTAGCGGCCGCATCGGGAGGCGCGCTACGCCTGGTGGATGCTGAACACGGCGCCCATCTCGACCGCCTCGAGATCCACCTGCTCGACGAGCGCCGGGCGGGCGAGGTCGTAGAGGGCGATGCGGGTCGGGTGCTGGCGGTGGTCCTCGGACTCGCGGAAGCCGTGCCGGATCCAGCTCAGGTTCCGGCGCAGGCTCGTGTAGCGGATGCGCGAGAAGCCCACCCAGGCCCGGTCGCCGGCGCCCACCGGCAGGACGCCGCGGCACCAGCCGAGCGGCCGGTCGTCGTCCGGCGCGCTCAGGCCGTTGAGGTCGAGCACGGTCCGCTTCCCAGTGGCGACGTCGAAGGAGATGACGCAGCCGCTGACGGTCGTGAAGTAGAGTCGCCCTCCCAGCAGGTGGCCGTCGTGAATGCCGTCGGTGCCCACGTCGAAGGTGGACCCGCCGGCCGGCTCGTCGACCGGCACGGCGTCGCGCTGCTGGAAGCGGGTCACCCACGGCCTGCCGTCGAGGAAGAAGATGAAGTTGGGGTGCGAGCGATGCGGCTTGGTGGTGGGCACCTTGCGGTAGTCCGTGGTGGAGGAGAAGCGGTCCCACGGCGAGCCGCCGAGGACGCTCACCAGGCGCAGCAGCTCGCCCTCCGGCGTCAGCTCGGCCACCGCGTCGAGGCCGGTCACGGCCACGAACAGGCGACCGTCGGGAGCGGGGGCGACGTGGTGAAGGTCGTTGAAGCAGGGGTGCGAGATCACCCGGCGGATAGCGAAGCCGGGCATGTCGCACACCAGCACCTCGGTCTGGGTGCAGAGGTAGGCCCGGTCCCCCTGGATGGTGGCCGCCTTGAAGACCTGCGACGGCATCTCGTCCGGGCAGTGCTCGGGGGGGGACTCGTACTCCAGCACCCGCTCCAGGCGGCCGTTCTCGCGCTTCACCACCAGGGCTTTCTTGTACTGGGCCCATTCCTCCGGCCGGTAGAACAGGACGCGCTGCTCTCCGCCCACGATCCAGAGCGTTTCAGTCATGTCACTTTGGGGAAGAATCTGCTTTCCCGGACGAGCGTCAGGACGCGCCGCCACTGGGAAGGCTGGGTGTAGACGAAGGTGCGCACCCCGAGCAGGGTGCGCGCCGACTGGACCATGGCCACGTTGAGGGCGATCAGCGTCACCGTCGTGGCGGCGGCGATGCCATAGCCGCCCCAGAGCGGGGCGAGCAGCAGGCTCAGAACCACGTTGAGGACGGCGCCGCCGACCGTCAGCAGCAGCAGCCGCACGTGGTGGCCCGCCATCTGGAGGGCGAAGCCGGCGCCGCCGGAGGCAGAGTCCCAGAAGGTGCCGACCGCCAGCACCAGCAGGATGCCCCAGGCGCCCACGTAGGCGTCGCCGTAGGCGAGGCGGATCAGCGGCCGGCCGATCAGCAGGAGGCCGAGAAGGCTGGCGCCCGAGAGGATGGCGACCAGGGTGGCCGCGGTGCGCGCCAGTTGCTCTATCTCGGACTTGCGGCCGTCGGCGTACATCAGGGCGAACTCCTGCGGCACGACGAAGTTGGCGATGCTCGGGATGGCCGCCATCACCTGCAGCAGGGTGGCGGCGACGCCATAGACGGCCACCTCCTCGTGCGGGCGGGCCCAGGAGAGCACCCACAGGCTCGACGACACGAACAGCACCGAGGCGGCGCTGCGCAGGCCCATCGCCGTCGAGGTGCCGAGGATCTCCCGCAGGCCGGGCGGGACGCTCGCGGTGCGCGGCTCGGAGCTCTCGCCGGACGTGGTCGCCAGCAGCGCGAAGGCGTAGCCGATCGAGGCGACGATCATCGCTCCCACGTAGACCGAGGCGATCATCTCCCAGGGCTCCTTGCCGGGGAGGAACAGCAGCAGCAGGAAGCCGCCGAGGATCAGGCCCCGCGGCACCAGGTGGGTGAGCGGCGCCGACAGGACGTAGAGCCGGAACGCCCGCAGGTAGCTGTCCACCAGGTTGCCGAAGGAGGCGAGGACGGCCGCCGCCACCAGGAAGCCGGTGGCGGCCCCCAGCTCGGGAGCGTCGAGCCGGGTGGCGAGCCACGGCCAGACCAGCACCAGCGGCGGCACCACCAGGGCCCAGAGGCCGATCTGGAGCCCGAACAGGCGGCGCCGCAGCAATGCCGTGGCCCGCCCGCCGCCCTGGCCGCGGCTGATCGGGGCGAAGCGCAGGGCTGCCGCGCCGAGGCCGAGCTGCAGGGCCATCCCCAGCGCCATGACCGCCTGCTGGAGCAGCATGTAGGAGCCCACCGCGGGCTTGTCGGCGATCCGTACCAGCACCATGCCGCTGAGGAACCCGAGCGCCATGCCCACGAACTGGCAGAGGCCGAACAGCGCGCCGCCCCGCACCAGCCGGGTGCGCGTCTGGCCGCTGAGGCTCTGGCCGAGATCCGAGCCGCCGGGCTCAGGATCGCTGAGCTCCGGGTCAGGCAGGCCGGAAGGGCTCAGAGGGATGGAAAGGCCCTCTCCACGAGCAGCCATGTCGGCGGTCATCTCCCCCTTGGGTCGCGCTGCGCGCCGGAGCCGGAAGGCTTGACGCAATCTGTCCGCGCATCGTGCAAGAACGTTGCCGTCGATCGTCCCCTCAATGCCTCCCTGCCGCCTCCAGGGCCACGGCGGCGTGCAGCCGGGTCAGGGTCTGGCCCTGGATCTTGCACAACGGCAACACCTCGCCGGAATCCCCGTGCGCGCGACTGAGGATCAGGCGGACCATCTCGTCCCCCGCCTTGATCAGCCCGGGATCTCCCGTCTGCCGGCCGGCCCGCACCAGCAGCGCCACGGTGCCGAACTTCTCTGGGTTGTACAGCTCGCGGTCCTTGCTCTCGACGGTGGTGAAGGCGCCGCCGATCCGCCGCCCGCTCCAGGTCACGACGAGCAGGCGCGGCCAGGGGGCGTCGGGATTGACGTCCGCGCCCTTGCCCGGCCCGGGCCCCAGCTCGGCGATGGTGCGCGCCAGGTTGGCGAGGACGCGGCTGGGTGCCAGCGGCGGCTCGCCCACCGGCGCGTCACCCGTGTCGCGCTGCAGCCGGTAGAGGTTCTCGGCGTCGTAGAAGCCGTTGGTCCACGCCGGCCCGGCCTCGTAGACGCCGGGGGACCCCACCACCTTCTCGCCGAGGAATCCGTAGGTCTTGCCGCCGCGCGAGAGCTCGGCGTAGTGCAGGGTGACGGCGCGGGCGAGGCTCGAGCGGTAGTCCTCGAGGAAGCTCGCGTCGTCGCTCGCCAGGCCCAGGAAACGGAAGGCGGCGGCCCACTGCGAAGGGACCCGGCCGGTGAAGGTCGAGGAGTCGTTGTCGGGCGGGCGGGTGGCCGCGCAGGCCGGGCCGTCCGGGCCGTGCGGCGAGGTCACCGGCGTCGGACCGCGGCTCGGGCAGACCAGGCGGCGCATGTCGTCGCCTCCCCGGCGCACCAGGTCGACCACCGTCGAGTCGCCGGTCAGCCAGTAGTAGAGGAAGAGGTTCTCGAAATAGGCATGGGAGCTGTTGAAGTCCGCCCGGTAGGCGCCGTAGCCGGTGGGCGCCTGGCCGCAGTAGAACCACTTCTCCTCCGGGCCGCACTGCATGATCTGGGTGTGCAGCGTGCGCAGGGCGCCGGGGAAGGCGAGCTCGTCCAGCCAGTCGACCTCGCCCGAGCGCATGGCCCAGATCGCCGCCGTCTCCACCGTATTGTGGTAATCGGTCCAGGTGCCGCACCAGAAGGTGGTGTCCCAGTCCTCGCCCGGCGTCGGATCGTCCTTGCAATCGATCTCGCCGGGCGATCCCCGCTCCCCCCAGTAGCGCGGATAGACGCCGAAGGTCATCAGGCCGGCCAGCCCCTCCTCGTCCACCCCTTCGACGGTCCGCCGGAGCACCTTGGGGATCAGCTCGTCGTAGGCCGCCAGGCGCTTCGGCAGCGGGCCGGCGGGCACCTCGTCGACCGCCTCGGAGGCGGTGAACCAGGCCGCGTCCGGCCAGGCGCGCAGCGGCCGGTTGAGCGGCGCCCAGAGCTGCCGGTCGAGATCCCCGCGCTTCGCCGGGCCGGGCAGGGCGGTCACCGCCAGGGTGGCGAACGTCCCCTGGTGATTGGCGAGCCAGGCCCTGCCGTCCACCAGGTCCACGGCCAGCCGCCCATCGCCCAGCAGACGCAGCGACTGCGGCTCGTAGCGTTGCATGTGGTTGAGCGCCACGGCGACCGAGCCGGCCGGTCCGGAGGCGGCCAGCATGCCGCCGTCCGCCTTGCCCCCCTCCCGCCGCCGCCCGCCGGCCGCCATCTCGAAGCGGAGCGGCGCCGAGCGGCGGTCGCGCTGGCGCTGGCTCACCCAGGCGATATCCAGTCGGGCGTCCTGTGGGGAGCGGGGAGCGATCGCGGCCTCCAGGGCCGGCTCCTTGAACGCTCCCACCTCCACGATCGCGGATGGCGGGCCTCCGAGGTCGAGCGCCAGGGCATCGCGCGCCCGCTCGACCAGGACGCCGTTGGGCTTGCCGTCCTTGGTCTTGAGGCAGCCGGTGCACTCGAGGTCCCCCTCCCAGGCCACGGCCTGGCGCACGATGGCCGTGGGGGAGCCGGCGTTGAACACGTACCGCCGTCGCGAGCCGAAACCGCCGTGGCCCACCTCGGGAAGGTCGTAGGCGCCGTCGATCACCACCACGGCCGAGAGGGGACCCACCGCCTCGACGCGCACGCCGCGCACGCCGGAGTGCCCCCCCTCGGCGCCGCCGGCCCGCAGCGCCATGCCGCTGCCGGTCACGATCCGCCGGCCGCCGGCCAGGTCCACCTCGTCGAAGAGCGCTCCCGCGCTTCCCCCCAGCTTGAACACGGCGGCGCCGGTGTCCACCGTCACCTGCCGGCCCTGGCGGGTGAGCCGCAGCGCGGCCACGGGCGGCGGGTTCGCTCCGGCCGAGCCGTCGGTCAGCAGGGTATAGACGGCGCTGCCGCGCGCGGCCACCGATGCGGGGAAGACGGCCAGCACCCACTGGACAGGGGCCGCGGTATCGTCCTTCCCGGCGTTCCAGCGGGCCAGCACGTGAAACTCGGCCGGCACCGGCCTGCCCGCCGGGTCCACGACCGTCAGAGCGCGGACGTCGCGCACCCCGAGCGAGCGCGGCAGGGGCACGCCGGAGCGCAGCACCTCGCCGGCCCGGGCGACGCCGGCGGTCTCGCGCACGGTCAGCGGGATGCGGGCGGGAGCGGGTCGGGCCGGAGCGGGAACGGGTTTTGCCAGAGGAGGTGGGCTGGATGCTGAGACCGCGGCCAGCGAGGCGTTCTCCGGCGCGGAGCAGGCTAAGGGTGAGCCCAGCAGGACGAGGCAGGGGAGCGCGAGCCATTTCATGATGAAGACGCCGAAGCTGCGAAAACCAGACCAGGCCGGCCCATGGGGGAACGGAGAGTGACCCTTGCCGTGGAATGAAGAGAGCTATCTCCGGTTTTTTCCCTCCCTGACGTGGCAGAGCGACCCGCAGGTGGAGGCGGTCCTGCGCCGGGCGCCGGCGGGAGGCCGCGTCGTGGACCTCGGGTCCGGGGGGCGGCGGATCGGCCCCGGCGTCCTCTGCGTCGACTTCGTCCCCTTCCCCCATACCGGCTTGGTGGCGGACGTCCAGCGGCTGCCGTTCCGGGACGGCTCGGTCGACTGCATCGTGGCCACGGGCCTGCTGGAACACGTCGCGGACGACCGCGCCCTGCTCGGCGAGATCGCGCGGGTGCTCCGGCCCGGGGGGATCGCCCATGTCGAGCTGCCGTTCCTCCAACAACACCACGAAGACCCCATCGACTGCCGGCGGCTGACGGTCGACGGCCTCGAGCGGGAGATGCAGCGGGTCGGGCTCGCCACGGTCAAGTCGGGATGTCACATCGGGCCGACGGTGACGGTGATCACCATGCTCGCCTACTACGGCGCCATCCTGTTCGAGGGTGAGAGCCGGCCGGCGCGGGTGATGTCGACGGCGGTCTTCCTCGTCCTCTCCGTCCTGCTCTACCCGTTCAAGTTCCTCGACCATTGGCTGCTGCGCAAGCGCAGCGCCTACCGGCTCGCCTTCGGGGTGTTCTGCACCTCGGAGAAAAAGATATAGCGAGAGGAAGGAATTACCGCGGCGGGTCCCGGATGGAGATAGACATCCTCCTCGAGCGGGCGGCCGGGAGCCGACCCGGAAAGAGAGATCGGAGCGGACGCTTTGGAGCGGACGATCGTGAGCGCGCCCGCTACCAGCGGTCGCCGCCACCGCCACCGTAGGCCCGCTGGCCGTCGCCGGCGGGGCGGTTCTCGCGCGGGCGCGCCTCGTTGACGTTGATCTTGCGCCCCATCAGATCCCGTCCGTTCAACTGGCTGATGGCCGCCTCGGCCTCCGAGGCCTCCGGCATCTCCAGGAAGCCGAAGCCCTTGGACTGGCCGGTGACCTTGTCCTTGATGATCGTGCAAGACGAGACACTGCCGAATTCCTCGAAGGTCTCACGCAGTTGATCTTCGGTGATCCGGTAGGGCAGGTTCCCCACGTACAAATTCATCACGGTCTCCTTTGACATATTCTGTGCTTGTTCGCAGCAAAAATCGTAAGCAAAAATTCTGCCTATTCGCTCTACGATCCCTCCGCCGCGAGCAGCCCGCGCAACTGCTCCATGTCGACCGGCTTGACCAGGTGGTGATCGAAACCCGCCAGGCTGGCGCGCCGGCGGCTGGCCTCCTGGCCGTAGCCGGTGAGCGCGATCAGCCGCAGGCCGTCGAGCCCCGGTTGGCCGCGTTGTGGAGGAGATTGGCGAGGATCTGCTCGGTCCGGGTCAGGTCGGCCTCCAGCCAGAGCGGCCCCTCCGGCAGCGCGATCCCGAGGGTGTGCCGGCGCTGCTCGATCAGCGGCCGGGCGGTCTCGACATCGCCCTCGACAGCGCGGCGCAGCTCGACCGGCTGCTTGCGCAGCTCGATGCGGCCGCGGCTGAAGCGGGAGACGTCGAGCAGGTCGTCGACCAGCCGCGAGAGGTGGCGGATCTGCCGGCCGATCACCGCCAGCAGCTCGCTGGAGCGGGGATCGGCGCCGCCCTTGCGGTCGAGCGCGTGGCCGGCGTTCGAGATGGCGGCGAGGGGGTTGCGCAGCTCGTGGGCGAGCATGGCCAGGAACTCGTCCTTGGTGCGGTCGGCGAGCCGGGTGAGCATCTCCCGGGGCTCGAGCGACGAGGAGAGCTCGCGCCCCACCTCGGCGAGGAGGGCGAAGCGGCGCCCCTCCGCCGCGGCCTCGGCGCGCACCGCCGGCTCGAGCGTGAAACGTCCTGGGGCGTCGTCGTTCATGGCGGTGATGCGCGATGGCGGCGATGAGCGCGTCCGGTAAATTATGCAAGGAGGCGGGCCGAAAAGACATCCCCCCGGGGCGGCGGGCGCCCCGAAGGATGCCGGGGCTATCCCAGGGAGGGGTAGAGCTGGCGGTAGCTGTCCGCCAGCACCAGGATACGCTTGACGTAGTTGCGCGATTCGTCGAGGCTCAGGGTCTCGAGGAAGTCGTCGAGCCGGGGGTTGGGACCCGACTTCGTCCACAGGCGCTGGATGCGGTTCGGCCCACCGTTGTAGCTGGCGAGGGCGAGCTCCACGTTGCCGTTGAAGTCGTCCATCAGCTCGCGGAAGTAGGTCGAGCCCAGCCGCACGCTGGTGGTGGGGTCGTAGAGGCGGTCCGGGGCGTAGGGGACCCCCACCTTGTGGGCCATCTCGCGCGCCGTATCCGGCATGAGCTGCATCAGGCCGCGCGCTCCCACCGGGCTGGTGGCGCGCGGATCGAAGGCGCTCTCCTGGCGGATGATGCCGGCGATCAGGGGCGCCGGCAGGCCCGTCTCCCGGGCGCAGGCGCGGATCTCGTCACCGTAGGTCAGCGGGTAGTAGGCGAAGAGGATCTCTGCCGGCACCGTCGCCTGGTAGGCACCGCCCAGCGCCGGGTAGGCCTCGCGCAGCATCACGATGCCGGTGCGCTGCTCCCCCTTGCGGCAGAGGATGAGGCCCTTGAGCGCCAGCACGTCGCGGGGGCTCGCCTGGTCGGCCACCAGCTCGAGCTCGCGGCCGGCGAGCTGATCGAGCCCGAGGTCGGTGAGCAGCTTCACCCGGCGCAGCGCCGGCTCCGAAGGCCAGGCGCCCGCGGGGGATTGGCCGATCAGCTCCGAGGCGGCCGCCGCGGTCGCCGTCTCGCCGAGGCGGGTGAGGGCCTGCCGGCTGTAGAAATCGCTGGTGTCCGACGCCGCCACGATCCGGCGGTAGAGGTCGCGCGCCTGGTCCTGCCGTCCCAGGGTCTCCAGCGCGCGGGCCTGCCAGTAGCGGCCGCGCTGCGCGTCGCCGTCCTCGGGGTAGATCTCGGCCAGCACGGACCAGTGGCTCACGGCGCTCGCCGGATTCCCCCCCTGGTACTCCCGCCAGCCGCGCTCCCAGAGCGCGGCGGCGCCGGTCTGGTCCATGGGATCGACCCGCCGCAGCAGCCGCAGCGTGTCCACCGCAGGGTCGAGGAGATCGGCGTTGAGGAAGTCCTTGTAGAGGCGGCGCAGGGCGTCGCCCGAGAGCTGCAGCTTGGTGTGCGAGCGCACCAGCTTGGCGAGGGAGACCGACGCCGCCTCCGGCTGGCCGGCCTCGGCCATGGCGAGCACCCGCTCCCATTCGAGCGCGGCCCGCTCCTCGGTGTCCGAGGGCATCAGCGTGCCGAGTATGATCAGCGCCTCGCGGCCCGCGCCGCCGCGGGTGAGGGTGCGCGCCCGCAGCAGGTGCCACTGGAAGGTGCGCTCCTCGTCCGGCACCTGGTCCAGCGTCAGCAGGGCCGCCCGCGTGCTGTCGCCGGCGAGGAACGACTGGGCGCGGCGGAGCACGTCCTGCGGCGACAGCAGCCGGTTCCAATCCATCCCGCCGTCGGGCGCGCGGAAGGTGTGGACCACCTGCATCGCCGCCGACGAGAGCGGGTCCTCCACCAGGATGCGGAGCCCGGCCGCGAGCTGCGCCTGCTGGTCCGCGAGCTGGCGGCCGACCTTCCAGGCGAGCTGGTCCAGCTCCTCGGCCACCTTGCCCTTGACCCCCGCCTTGCGCGCGTCTTCCAGCAGGCTGAGGGCGAGCCGCGGCTGGTTGTGATCGGCGGCGAGCTGCGCCGCCTCCAGCGAGGCCAGCGGCCGCAGGGGCGAATCAGGATGATTCTTGATCAGCCGGTCGTAGGTGGTGCGGGCCAACTCGACCTCGCCGCGCCGGCCGGCGTCCCCGGCCAGCAGGTAGAGGCGCCAGTCCTCGAGCTCGCCGCCGGGAGACGCGGCGGTCGAGAGGAGCTGCTCGGACAGCGCCGCGTTGCCGGCCTCGTGCGCGTAGAGGCCGGCGACGACCCCCGCCTGCGCCGCCTGGTCCGGGTGCTGGGACGCCACCGTGTCGAGTTGCTGGCGCGCGTCTTGCAAATTCCCTTTCCGCAGGGCCTGGGCGGCCGGGGCGTACAGGTTCTGTGGGAGCGTGGGACCCCGCCAGGCCTCTTGCGGCTTCACCACCAGCGCAGCCGTGGGCTGCGGGGAGCTCACCAGCACGGAGACCGTGAACGAAGAAGCGACGAGGGCGAACAGAACGACGACAGCACGGACTTTGGACAACACTACACCTCCGGGCCGACTCAGGGCTGGCGACTGCTAGGTTGAAAAATCCACTCCGAGGCCGCCCAAGCCTCGGGCCTTCGACGTCGGGTCGGGTTTCCCCAACTTCCCTAACCCCTAGTATGAGGGGCTCATTCCCGATTCGTCTACCCTTTTTTTACCAAAATTGCATGGCGCCGGCCCGCTTGCGCCTGTCCGGCTCCAGTTTTTGTAAGAACTGCCGTTTCTTCGGGCCGCCACCCCGGCCTCCGGACGGGCTATGACGAGGGTCATGACGAGGGCATGACAGGGGCCATGACGGGTTATCATCACCGCCGCGAGCCGCGGCCCTCCGCCGTTCGGTTGAGAGCAAACTCCAAGAAAGAGGTCGTCGATGGTGCGTCGGGATCGTGACAATCGGAAAGCCGCGGGCTGCTTCCTGCGGGTGCTGCTGGTGCTGGCTCTGATCTTCATCGTCATCGTGGGGTTCGCCGGGTTCTACTCGGGCGCGACTCCCAAGGTGACGGTCAAGTCCGCCTTCCCGGGGATCGGCCGCCGGACGCCGGTCCAGATCCGGATCGAGGACCCCCAGCGGGTCGAGAAGATCCGCGTCGAGGTGGTCCAGAACCAGGAGACCAAGCCGGTGATGGAGAAGACCTTCGAGGCCCAGCCGGCCTGGAAGATGTGGGGCGCGCCGCCGCCGGTGACCCTCACGGCCGACGTCGGCCGCGAGACGGTCCAAGGCCTGCGGGCCGGCGACGCGACCATCCGCGTCACCGTCGAGCGGGCGGGCTCGCTCTTCCGCCGTCCCGATCCCGTAGTCTCCGAGGTCAAGCTGCCGGTGCGCCTGGCGCCGCCGGTGCTCCAGGTCACCTCGAGCTTCCACTACGTCAACCAGGGCGGCAGCGAGGTCGTGGTCTACCGGGTGGGCGAGGGCGCGGTCCGCGACGGCGTGCAGGCGGGCGACTGGTGGTTCCCGAGCTTCCCGCTCCCCGGCAACGACAAGCAGATGCGCTTCGCCCTCTTCGCCGTGCCCTACGACATGTCCGACACCTCGAAGGTGCACCTGACCGCGGAGGACGAGGTGGGCAACCGCGCCGAGGTCGGCTTCATCGACAAGTTCACCCCGCGGCCCATCCACACCGACACCATCCAGGTCACCGACGCCTACATGAACAAGGTGGTGCCGCAGATCCTCTCGCAGTCGCCCGAGATCTCCGACAAGGGGGACCTCCTCCAGAACTACCTGCAGATCAACCGCGACCTGCGCAAGAAGAACGCCGAGACGCTGAAGCAGATGGCCCAGAAGTCGGAGCAGAAGTTCCTCTGGACCCAGCCGTTCCTGCCGATGCGGAACGCCAAGATCACCGCCGCCTTCGCCGACCGCCGCACCTACATCTACAACGGCAAGCCAATCGACCAGCAGGATCACCTCGGCTTCGACATGGCCTCCGTGGAGCACGACGCCATCCAGGCCTCGAACGCCGGCAAGGTGGCGCTGGCCCGGTTTTTCGGCATCTACGGCAACGCGGTGGTGATCGACCACGGCTACGGGCTGATGAGCCTCTACGGCCACCTCTCCTCGATCGAGGTCAAGGAGGGGCAGGCGGTGCAGCGCGGCCAGGAGATCGGCCGCTCCGGCCAGACCGGCCTCGCCGGCGGCGACCACCTCCACTTCACGATGCTGATTCAGGGCCTCCCGGTCAGCCCCGTCGAGTGGTGGGACCCGCACTGGATCCAGGACCGCGTGGCGCGGAAGCTGGGGCCGGCCCTGCCCTATCACCCCTGACCGGCCGGCCGCTTTGGGCCCTGGCGAATTTCGTAAGCCCCTGGCCAGGGCCCAATGGTCTCTCGCGACGGGCCTTCGCGCCCTAGCCCAGGGCTCACGCCCTGGGCTAGGGTAAGGCCGCCATGCCGGGCTCGGCTCCGTGGCGTCGGAGAGTAAACCCTACGATCCGCCGCCGGGCGGTGGCGGGTCCTGCGGGTTCTCATCGTACGCGATGACGTATCCGGACCCTCCCTTGACCTCAGCCAAAGCCTTCTCGGGAACCGGCGCGGTCTTCTCACGGCTCTGCCTTTTCTTCATCGCATCCTCTTGAAAGAGAACATCATCTCCTGCCAGACTCGCCTCCTGACTCAGGGCGAGACGAAACGCCTGACGAACCCGAGCGCCTTGTCGGCGACCTCCCGCCAGCCGCTGTCGATGGTGAGCGCGTGCCCGCGGTTGGGCATCTCGACGATCTCGGTCACGCCGCTGTTGTGCTGCTGCTGCTTGAACGACGCGTTCGCGATCGCCCAGGGGACCGTGTTGTCCTTCTCGCCGGAGATGATCAGCAGCGGCCCGCGGTCCGGGTTCTCGGTGTCGACCTTCGCCTCCGTCCACGGGTTGAGGTTGGCGGTCGCGGCCTGGAAGAGCGGCGCGCCCGACGCCGGCACGGCGAAGGTCTCGTAGAGCTCCTGGGCCTCCTCCTCGCCGACGGCGTTGGCGAAGCCGAAGCGGAACTGGTCGAAGGTGAGCGGGACCGCCCGGTTGCGGTTGGCCGGGTTGCCGAGGACCGGCCACGCGGACTTCAGCGCCGAGAACGGCAGCGGCAGCACGCCGCGGAAAGGCGCCGGATCGACGGCCACCGTGGCCGCGGCCAGCCCGCGTCCGGCGAGGATCTGCGCGAGCAGGCCGCCGAACGAGTGACCGATGACGGCCGGCTTCCTCTTCAGCCCGCGGATGATCTCGTCGAAGTGGTCCGCGACCTGCCCGACGGTCTTGTGCGCCAGGGCCTCGGGGCGCGCGTTCGCCTCCTCGACCGTCTCGGGGTCATCCGGCCAGCCGGGCGCGAGCGCGGTGTAGCCGGCCGCCTCGAACACCGCCGTCCAGCGGTCCCAACTGCTCGGCAGCAACCAGAGGCCATGGACGAACACGACCGGCTGCAGCCCCGTCGCGTTCGCCCGCTCCACCTACTGCGCCTCGTGCTCGGTGATCGTCGCCGCCCCGGCCGGCGGGGTCTGGGATGACTCTGGGGCCATGGTGGTCCTCCGGTGCGGCGTGGTCGCCGCGGTCGTTTGGATTTAACCAGCGGACCTACTATAGATCATTTAATGTAGATCTTTCCCGGAGCGGCCGTAGGGTGCGTTGCGCGCACCTTCAAGGACGCTGAAGGTGCGCGCAGCGCACCCTACGAGCTCCAGGAGAACAGAGCGAGAGGAGCAAGCCGCGGCGGGCTTCCCTCTCCCCTTTCCTGCTCTCGTCTGCCGGGCTACCGGAGACAGGCGCAGAAGGCGTTGTTGGGACAGCAGAAGCTGTAGGTGGGACAGACGAAAAGGTGCGACCCCTGCGGGCACGTCGAGGTCGCGGCCGCCGCGGGCGACAGGGTGGCGGACGCCGTGAGCGCCGCCAGGGCGAAGGCCAGGAGAGCGAGCTTCTTACGCATGAACGGTCCTCCATCAATAGGGTGGTCTGCGAGGCTCGGGGGGCGGCGCGTCCGCCCCCGGCTCTCTATCTACTGAGAGTGCCTTCAGCCCCGCCGCGCGATCTCCTCTTCGATCGCCGGGATCAGTCCGGGGCCGGCCGCGATCAGCCGGGTCAGCAGGGGCCTGGCGCGGTTGAAGCGGGTCTCCTCGGGGGCGCCGGTGACGATCGCGCCTCCGGCGGCGAGCACGAGGGCGACGCCGGCCGCCACGTCCCACTCGTGCTTGGGGGTGAGCGTCCAGGTGGCGTCCACCAGGCCGGCGGCCACCAGCCCGAGCTTGTAGGCGACCGAGCCGGTCGGCCGGATGGTGAAGAGGTCCTCCCGGTAGCCCTGCCACTCGCCGCGCTTGACCTCGCTGCGGCTGGCGACGACCGTGGCCCCGGCGAGCGCCGGCCGGCCGCTCACCCCGGCCGGACGGCCGTTGAGGGTGACCCCCAGGCCGCGGGCGCCGACGATCGTCTCGCCCGTCGCCGGGTTGCAGATCCCTCCCGCCACCGGCTCGCCGTCCACCACCAGCCCGATCGAGACGCACCACTCGGGGATGCCGGTCACGAACTCGCGGGTGCCGTCGAGCGGATCCACCACCCAGACCCGCCGCCGCTCGAGGCGGACGAGGTCGTCCCGGGTCTCCTCGGAGAGCCACCCCTCGCCGTCGCGCGGCAGCAGCTCGCGCAGCAGCGTGTCGACCGTGGTGTCGGCCTCGGTCACCGGGTCGTCCCCCTGCTTGTGACGGGTCTCGATCTCGCCGGGGGTGAAGCGCTGGAACGCGGCCTTCGCCCGTTCCAGCGCCTCCCGGATGCGCTCGAGGTCGTGGGCGTAGTCGGTCACGCCCCGCTCACTTGGCCTCGAGGTTGCCGCCGACGTACCCCTCGCGCTCGAGGTAGAGCAGGATCTCCTGCGCCGATTCCTCGGGGGAGAGCCGGGTGGTGTCGATCACCAGCTCGGCGTCCTCCGGCTCCTCGTAGGGGTCGGAGATGCCGGTGAACTCCTTGAGGATGCCGGCGCGGGCCTTGGCGTAGAGCCCCTTGCGGTCGCGGTCCTCACAGACCCCGAGCGGGGTGTTGATGTGCACCAGCATGAAGCCGCCGCCCGGCTCGACCGCCGCCCGCACCTCCTTGCGCACGCTGTCGTAGGGGGCGATGGGGGCGCAGATGGCGATGCCGCCGTTCTTGGTGATCTCCGCGGCGACGAAGCCGATGCGGCGGATGTTGATGTCGCGGTGCTCCTTGGAGAAGTTCAGCTCGGAGGAGAGGTTCTTGCGCACGATGTCGCCGTCGAGCAGCGTCACCGGCCGGCCTCCCATCTCCATCAGCTTGACCAGCAGCGCCGAGGCGATGGTGGACTTGCCGGCGCCGGAGAGGCCGGTGAGGAACACCGTGAACCCCTGCTGCTGGCGCGGTGGATGGGTGCGCCGCAGCTCGACGGCGACCTCGGGGAAGGTGAACCAGGCCGGCAGCTCGCGGCCCTCCTGGAGGCGGCGGCGCAGCTCGGTGCCGGAGATGTCGAGGGTGCGCAGGCCGGGAGGGATCTCGTCCTGCGGCAGGTAGGTGTCCAGCTCCTCGACGTAGGAGACCATCTTGAACGGCACCATCTCCACCCCCAGCTCGTCCTTGTGCTGCTGCAGGAGCTCCTGGGCGTCGTAGGGGCCGTAGAAGGGCGTTCCCTGCTTGTCGCTGCCCGGGCTCGCGTGGTCGCGGCCGACGATGAAGTGGGTGCAGCCGTAGTTCTTGCGGATCAGGGCGTGCAGCATCGCCTCGCGCGGGCCGGCCATGCGCATGGCGAGCGGCAGCAGCGAGAGCTTGGCGGTGTGCTGCGGCAGCCGCGGCAGCACGGCCTGGTAGCAGCGCACGCGGGTGTAGTGGTCGATGTCGCCGGGCTTGGTCATGCCCACGGTCGGGTGGATCAGCAGGTTGGCCCGCACCTCCTTGGCGGCGCGCAGGGTCAGCTCGCAGTGGGCGCGGTGCATGGGGTTGCGGGTCTGGAAGGCCACCACGCGGCGCCACCCCTCGCGGGCGAACTCGGCCCGCAGCTCGGCCGGCGTGTGGCGCAGCGAGCGGAAGTCGTAGTGGACCGGCATCTGCAAGCCCTCGATGCGGCCGCCCACGGCGACGCTGTTGCTCTTGTGCAGCAGGTGCGCCACGCCGGGATGATCGGCGCTGGTGGTGCCGAAGGTGGCCTCGGCGCTCGCCTCGCGGTCGGGCTCCCAGATCTCCTCGACGTGCATCGCCGCCAGCATCACCCCTTCCGGGTCGCGCAGGGCGAGCACGCCGCCCACGCGGAGCTTCTCCGCCACCTGCGGCGTGACGTCGAGCACGACCGGGATCGGCCACAACGTGCCGTCGGCCAGGTGCATGTCGGCGCAGACGGCGTCGTGGTCCGCCCGCTTCATGAAGCCGGTCAGCGGCGAGAAACCGCCGTTGAGGAGCAGCTCGAGGTCGCAGAACTGGCGCGGGGTGAGGTCCCAGGAGGGCCAGTCGCGGGAGGCGGTCTTGAGCTCCGCACTCCGCTCGGGCGAGACCAGGAGATCGATGAGCTCGCCGCCGTGCGGGGCGATCAGGTGGCTCGCGACGCCCTCGGCCGGGCGGTCTCGCTCGGGCTGGGGGACGGGAAATACAGAGACGTTCGACATGAAGGTTTCCTCATGATCGTGAGATCGGGATCGGTTCTACGGGATCGGCTCTGGAGGCCGGGGTACGGCCGGACGAGCAGAACTGATTCAAGAAAGGGGCCAGGTTCCCCGTGGGCGCGAGGCGCCCGCCTTCAAAGGGTGCGGCCGGGGACCCGAAAGGGGGACAGCGGGATCAGGGACGCGAGGGGGAGGGCTCCGGCGGTGGGTTGTTGGTGATGATGCCGACGCCGACGACGCCGGCGGCCACCGGGATCAGCACCGCCTTGCGCTGCCACCAGGCGATGACGCAGGCCCGGCAGACCTCGTCGGACCGGCGTACGCCCGCGTAGTTGACGCGGGTGACGACGCCGTCGCAGAGGAAGGCGAGCACCTTTTTGCCCTGCTGCTGGGCGGAGGTCTCGCCGACCGTCAGGTTCTCGGCGACGCCGCGCGCCTTGGGGTCGAGCTGGACCCGGCAGTCCCTGGTCACCGGCACGATCTGGGCCTCGGAGCGGGCCACCGCCTTGCCGGCGGGATCGACCAGGGCGGCGTAGATCTCGATGTGATCGTTGCGCAGCTCCGGCTTGGGCGGGATCGCCCAGAAGCGGCCGCCGGGCTCGGCCTCCATCGCCACCCAGTAGAAGTCCTCGTGCTCCCGCCAGCGGAAGTAGAGGCGGGAGGAGAGGCCCGGGGAGGAGGCGGTGGGGAGGGAGGACATCGTGGCCCGCACGATGCCGTTCTCCTCGGCCGGCATGCAGCCCGGCTTCTCGACCGCGATGGACTGCGCCCGGGCGGCGCTCGGCCCGCCGAGGGCGATCGCGCCGGCGAAGAGAAGGCCTGCGGCCAGGAAGGTGCGCGCTCTCATGTCGATTCCTCCGTCTGGGGTAACCTCATCATTCTATACCGGAATCCCGCCATCGGCACTCTTCCTGCCTACTGACCGAGGATCTTGCGCGCGTAGGCGTCCACGTAGGAGGTCCGTTTGAGGTTGGGCAGCGAGCGTTTGAGGACCGTGGCGGCGCCCGTCGTGTCCCCCGATTCGTAGAAGGCGACGGCCATGTAGAAGAGCCGCTCGGGCTCGTCGTCACCGGGATCGCCGCCGCGGCGGAAGTAGGTGGCGGCGTCGCTCCAGCGCGAGATGCGGTAGGCCGACTCGGCGGCCAGGAGCTGCGCCTCTTTTGAATCCGGATGGGCGTCGGCCACCGCGCGGGCGAGCTCGAAGGCCTGCCGCAGCTCCTTGGCCGTGCGGCGGTCGCCGAGGAGCTGGCGCGCCTGGTCGAGCTGCTTGCGCTCGGCGCCGGTCAGCGGGGCTGACGGCGCCGGCTTGGTCGCTGCGGGGCCTGCGGCGGGGACTGTGGCCGGCCCCGGCGTCGCCGGCGGCGGCGAGGGAACGGCCTTGCCCTTGGCATCGCCGCTGGTCGCGGGCCTGACGGAGACCGATCCCGGGGACGGCGCGGCGGCCGGAGCGCCCGCGGCGGCTCCTGTTTTCTGCGGGGTCTGCGGGGTCTGGGCCGGCTGCGGCTTCGGCGGGGTCTTCTCCGCCACCGCACCCGCGGATGCCGCGGGCGCCTTGCGGGCCTGCTGCGTGGTGCGGAAGGCCGGCGCCGCGGCCAGCGTGGCGGCGGGGATGCGGGCGGCGAGGCGGGCCTCCAGGGCGGACCGCAGCTCGGGCGGCAGCTCCGCCTGGCTGTACGCCTTGAAACGGTCCTCGATCTCGGTCAGCCGCTGGAAGGTCTGGCGGAAACCCGCGAGGTCGGCGGCGCCGTCCTGCGCCAGGGCGAGGCGCGACAGGCATTCCGCCAGCGGCTGGGGATCGTCGAGCATGCCGAAGCAGGCGAGGCGCAGGGTGCGCGTGGCGGCCGCGTACTCCTTGCGGTCGAAGGCCTGCCGGCCGTCGCGCAAGAGAGTCTGGTAGAAGGGGTCGACGGTGGCCCGCGCGGGTATGGCCATGAAGAGCAGGAGCAGCAGGAGTAGGGGCGCAGCATGCTGCGCCCCTACATACGGCGTCGTTGAATCTCGGTGTTTCATACGGCTTCCGGCAAAGGGCGGTCCTCGACGACCGCCCGCGGATTGTCGGCGGCGAGACGGCGGGCCGCCTCCTCGCCCCAGCGGCCGGCGATCAGGTCGTAGGCCCGGCGCAGGCCGGGCGGGCGGCGGCGGGTGTTGTGCGCGTCGCTGGCGAAGAAGTGGACGAGCCCGGCGTCGAGCAGAGCGTGGGAGTCGGCCTGGGCCCGGCGCCCGAAGTCGCCGGTGATGCTCATCGCCGTCACCTGGGTGAGGGCGCCGAGCGCGACCAGGCGGGCGACCAGCTCGCGGTCGGCGGCCAGCCAGGGGATGAACTCCGGGTGGGCGAGGATCGGCCGCCAGCCGGCGACCACCAGCTCGTGGACGAGATGGATCGCCTGGGTGGCGGTGCCGTTCGAATCCAGCTCGATCAGCAGGTAGTGGGAGCCGGCGAGGGGCAGGACGCCGCCGCCGTGCGGCAGCTTCTCCACCTCGGCGAGCAGCTCGGAGTCGACGTGGATCTCGCCGCCCAAATGGACGCGCAGGTCGGGGGCGACCCGGGCCTGGAGCTCGCCGGAGAGGGCGGCGAGCTGCTCGCGGTCGGCGTTCCACCATTCGCCGCGCCGCTGGTGGGGCGTCGCGACCATCGCCGCGCAGCCGTCCTCGGCGGCCAGGCGGCACATCGCCACCGCCTCGACGAAGCTGGGGGCGCCGTCGTCGACGCCCGGCAGGATGTGGCAGTGCAGATCGATCATCTCGATCATCGCGCGCGACTGGAGCTCGAGCCGTCAGGCGGCCGAGCCGGACTTCCCGGCCTTCTTCGGCTCGCTCTCCTCGGCGCCGTAGGACTCGTAGTACCGGTAGCGCTTGCCGAGGCCGGTCTGCAGCGAGCGGTAGCGGTTGAGCACCGCGCCCAGGATTTTGATGCCGGAGTGGCGCAGGCGGTCGCGGCAGAGCCGCGCCTCCTCGCGCGTCACCTTGCCGCTGCGCAGCGTCAGCACCACGCCGTCGGCGAGCAGGCCGACGATGGTGGCGTCGGTCACCGCCAGGGCGGGGGGGGTATCGAGGACGACGTAGTCGAACCGCGCGCGCAGGGCCCGCAGCCACTCGCGCATGCGGTCCGAGGAGAGCAGCTCCGAGGGGTTCGGCGGGATCGGCCCCGAGGGGGTGACCCACAGGTTCGGCACCTCGGTCGGCAGGAAGACCGCGTCGGGATCCCCGGTGGCGGTGAGCTGGTTGACCAGGCCGGAGCGGTTGGAGACGCGGAAGACCTCGTGCAGGCGCGGCTTGCGCAGGTCGCAATCGACGATCAGCACCTGCCGGCCGAGCTGGGCGAGCACCACGGCCAGGTTCGAGGCGGTCGCGGTCTTGCCCTCGCCGGCGACGGCCGAGGTGACGGCGATCGCCTTGAGCTCGCGCGCCGAGGAGAGCAGCAGGGCGGTGCGCAGCGACCGGTAGGACTCGGAGATCAGCGTCCGCGGGCGCTCGTGGGGCACCAGCTCGATCTGGCCCGGCGCGGTGGCCGGGGCCGGCCCCCCCTTCTTCTTCTCGTTCCGCTTCTCGCGCCAGCTCGCGGCGGCGGGCTTCGCCGCGGCCTTCTCCGCCTCGCTCTCGCCGTAGCCATAGCCGTAGGCGGAGTAGCCGTAGGCCTTGCCGCTCTCGGAGAGGTCCTGGATCACGGCGAGCGTCGGCAGCCCCAGCTTGCGCTCGATCTCCTCGGGGTTCTTCACCGTGCGGTCCAAGAACTCGACCAGCACGGCGCAGGCGACGCCGAACAGCAGGCCGAGCAGCAGGCCGTAGCTGACGTCCTTGCGCAGCGACGGCTGGTAGGGGCCGCCGGGGACCAGGGCCTTGTCGATGATGCGGATGTTCGACTGCCGGGTGTCCTGCAGGCGCACGGCGACCTCGGTCTCCGACTGCTTGCGCAGCAGCTCGTCGAGCAGGTCGCGGCGGGTTTTGACCTCGACCTTGAGGTTGGTGTACTCGACGGCGGCGGAGTTCTGGTCCATCGCCTGGCGCTTCAGCGAGTTGAGCTCGGTCTCCAGCTCCTGCTCCTGGCGCAGCGCCGTCTGGTAGCTGGCGAGGGCATTGCTGCGGGCCTTGTCCACCTGCTCGCCGGTGACCTGGGTGAGGTGCTGGCGGGACTTCTCGATCTCCGCCTTGAGCGCCACCATATCGGGGAAGTCGGGCTTGTAGGTCTTGAGCCGGGTCTCGTAGTCGCGCTCCAGCTTGAGGAGCTGGGCCCGCTGGTCGCTCACCACGCCGCTCGACAGGCTGTCGGACATCGAGCCCCTGGGGCCGTTGAGGGACTCGTGATACTCGGCCTCGCGCTCGATCCGCAGCTTCTTGGCGTCGATGTACTGGCCGTTGAGCCCCTCCAGCCGCTTCATGGTGACGTTCGCCGCCGGGTCCATCGAGACGATGTCGCTGCGGCGGCTGAAGGCCTGGAGCTGGGTCTCCTTGTCCTGGATCTCCTGTTTCAGCGTCTCGATCTGCGAGGAGAGGAAGGTGGAGGCCTTGCCGGCGGTGGCGAAGCGGTCCTCGACGCCCATGTCGATGTAGGCCTCGGCGAAGGCGTTGGCGGCCTTGGCGGCGAACTCGGGGCTGGAGGCGCGGAAGGAGACCTGGACGAGCTGGGTGCTGCGCACCGGCTCCACCGACAGGCCGCCGCGGATCTGGTCGGCGAGCGCGCCGAGCACCGCGTCGTCCCCCTCGGCCGAGGCGCCGTGCTCGCGGTCCCGCGCCGCGCCCGGGTTGAACGCCGGGTCCTCCATCAGGTCGAGGCTCTTGACCACCCGCTCGGCGAGACCCCGGCTCTGCAGCAACTCGTACTGGGTGGGGTAGAACTCCATGTTCCAGTAGTTCTCGAGCCAGGGATTCTGGCCGTTGCCGATCGGCGTCAGGTTGCGGCGCTCGATCTGGATGGTGGTCGTCGCCAGGTAGGCCTTGGGGGTTATGGCGTAGTGGATGCCGGCGCCGGTGAGGCCGAGCGCGCAGCAGACCATGGCGAGCTTCCAGTGCCGCCGCAGCATGCCGACGTACTCGGCGAGGTTGAATTCGGCTTCGGGCTCGGCGCCGGGCTCCGGCTCATCGTCGATCGGGACGGGGGCGAGGTGGCTCAAAAGAAGGACTCCTTAGCGACGATCACGTCGCCCTGGCGGAGATCGACGTCCGATTCCTTGCCGGCGAGGATCTTTTTGTAGTCCACGGTGATCTCGGCGGGGCCGTCGCCACGGACCGCCCGCTTGACCAGGATCTTGTTCGACGCGCGTTCCGTCAGGCCGCCGGCGTGGGCGATGGCGGCGAGCAGGGTGATCCGCTCGTTGCTCTTGAAGATGAGCGCCCCGGGCTTCGCCACCTCGCCGAGGCAGTAGACGGTCACCTCGGCGGTGACCGGGACGTTGATCAGGTCGTTGGCGAAGATCGGGACGTTGACCGCCTGGTCGCCCCGCACCAGCAGGTCGTCGAGGTCGATCGTCACCTGGTCGGACAGGCCGTTGTCCGACCGGCGCAGCACGTAGACCACGTTGCCGTGGTTCTCCGCCAGTCCGCCGGCGGCGGTCAGCGCCTCGAGCAGCATCCAGCGGCCGGAGAAGCCGAGGTTGCCCGGCTGCTTGACGGCGCCGATCACCGCAATCGGGCGTGAGCGGAACTCGATCACCTGCACGTCGACCGAGGCCCGCTGCATGTACTTGTCCTCGAGGAGCTTCTTGACCGTCTGGGTGATCTCGGGCGTGGTCTTGCCCAGCACCGAGACGTCGCCCAGCACGGGCAGGTTGATGGTGCCGGCCTCGGAGACCCGGCGGTCGCCGTTGAGCTTCGCGTCCTCGTCGACGTGGACGCTGATCAGGTCGCGCGGACCCACCCGGTACGCCGGATCCCTGCCCTGCGCGCCGGCCGCCGTGACGCAGACCAGTAGCAGGACCATCCAATCGACTGCTATCTTCTTCATGATGCTCGTGTTACTGGAGACGGATCATAGCGCAAACGGTCGCCGCGGTCCAGCGTGGCCAGCCCGTCGCCTCCTGGACGGCGACGGGACGGCTACTGGAAGCCCACCAGGTTGACCGTCGCTCCCACCGAGGTGTAGGAGTGATCGCCGCCGGCCAGGTTGGAGCTGAACTGGGAGCGCACGCCCTGGACCCCCAGGGTGAGCCCGCCGCGCAGGCCGAAGGTCAGCGAGCCGCCGTAGGAGGAGACGTCCTCGCGGCGCAGCGGGGTGCCGGCGGCGAAGGCGGTGTAGTCGTTCCTCCCCCCTTCGACGAAGAGGCGCCCGCGGGTGCGCCGGCCGAGGCGGAGGGTCAGGGCGGTGCCCAGGCGCTGGTCGTCGAGATAGGCATAGAGCGGCGACAGCGAGTAGACGAGGTTGCGGCTGGCATAGATCATCGCGCCGAGGTGCGCCTCCGACCCCAGCAGGAGCGCGGCGTTGCCGGTCACCTTGTGGTAGGGCACGAACTCGGCCCCCCGGCTCGCCGCGAGCGAGCGGGCCGCGGCGTCGGCCTGGAAGCCGACGTGCAGACCCTGGAAGCGGATCTCGGTCACCGGCGCGGTGCCGGCGTTCGAGCGGTCGAGGGTGCCGTGGAGGAAGTCCACCTGGGAGCGCTCGGCGCCCAGCCCCACCGACCACTGTGGGTCGGGGCGCCAGCGCACCCCCGCCCGCGCGATCCGCTCGTCGGCGTCGAGGAGGCGGAGCGCCTGGGTGCTGGGCACCCCGACATCCTCCACCAGGTGGTTCTGGCGGTTGAACGAGGCGGCGGCGAAGGCCGAGAAGGCGCCGGAGATCCGCACCTCGGTGAGGACCTCGCCGCCGTCGCGCCGGGAGCTCACCGGCACCGGCACCTCGGGGGTGACGATCTGCTGCTGCTGCTCGCGGCCCAGCCGCACCTCCAGGGTGACGTGGTTGAAGAAGCCGGAGTAGCTGAGCAGGTAGCGGCCGTCGAGCCGCCGCCGCCCCGACTCGCGCTGCCACCAGACGTACTCGGGGAGCACCTGAGCGGTCCAGATCACCTTGGGGCCGTTGTGCAGGTAGGCGCGGAAGCCGGCGCCGACGGTGGCGGTGAGGTCGTTCGGCAGGCTCTGGCCGGTGCTCAGGATGCTGTGGACGTAGGCGAGGTCGTGCAGGGAGGCCCAGGGGGCGATGCGCACCGGTCCCAGGTGGTAGCGCGCGTCCTTGATCTCTCGCTCGAGCTGCGTCTGGCGCGACTCCGGCTTCTCCTCCGGCCCTCCCGGCGGCGTATACTGGAGGAACTGGGCTCCGACATCCCGCGCCATCAGGATCAGCGCCGTCAGGCAGAGGAACAACCGCATCGAGGCTCGGATCGTGAGGCGCATGATCTCCCCTTGGCGGGCCTTCCCGCATCCTGTGAGGGCTCTGTGGTCGAACACGCTCGGGTCCGCGACATGATACGTCATTCCGCCCCTCTCCTCGCCACCCTGCTCGCCCTGATCTTGCTCTGGGCGCCGCTGCCGTTCGGCGGCGTGACGCCGTGGGCCGCGGCGCTGCTGGCGGCGCTCTGCGGCGGCGCGCTCCTCCTCGCCGCCACGGCACTGGAGCGCCCCGCCGCCCTGCGCCCCGCGGTCCTGCCGGCGGCGGCGCTGGCCGCCCTCGCTCTGCTCGGCCTGCTCCAGGCGGCGCCGCTCCCGGCCGGGCTGGTGGCGGCGCTCTCGCCGGAGCACGCGCGGCTCGAGCGGCAGGCCGCGAAGCTGGGCGCGCCCGCGCCCGGCCCCTCGGACCAGCCCTCCGGCCGGCCCGGCGAGCCGGCCCGGCTGACCCTCGCCGCCGCGCCGACGCGCGGCGCGGCCCTCGGCTGGGCGGCGGCGGCGGCGGCCTTCCTCGCCGCGGCGGTCGCCGGCCAGCGGCGCGAGCACCGGCGCTGGCTGGCCGGGGCGCTGCTGGCCGGGGCGCTGTTCCAGGTCCTCTTCGGCGCCCGCGACTGGTTCGCCCGCGCGACCAGCCTGTGGGGAGTGGAGCTGCATGCCTCCGCCACCCGCCTGCGCGGCACGTTCGTCAATCCCAACCACCTCGCGGTCTACCTGGAGATGGCGCTGCCCGTCGCCTTCGCCTGGAGCTGGTGGGCGGCGCGGCGGGCCCGCGACCAGCAGCAGCTCGAGCGCCGGCTGCTGCTGGTGGTGCCGCCGGCGATGCTGTGGCTCACCCTGTTCGCGGGGCTCTCCTTCACCGGCTCGCGCGGCGGGCTGCTGGCGGCGGTGGTGGCCGTCGCGGTGCAGGGGGTGCTCGCGGCGGGCCTGCGCCGGAGCTGGTGGCTGGCGCCGCTGGGGGCGGTGGTGGCCCTCAGCGGCCTCGCCGTGGTGGCCGCGATCGGCCGCCAGGAGGGTCTCGGCCGCCTGCTCGCCACCTCGGCCGCGGACGGGAGCTGGAGCGCCCGCCTCCTGGAGTACCGCGCGGCGCTCGGGCTCTGGCCGCGCTTCCCCTTCACCGGCTCCGGACTGGGCACCTTCCGCGACGCCTTCCCACTCGTGCAGCCCATGGAGCTGCACGGCACCTGGTGGCACCCCCACGGCGACGTCCTGGAGGTGCTGGTGACGGCGGGGCTGGTGGGGACGGCGCTGCTCGCGGCCGGGCTCTGGGGGGTGGCGCGGCGGCTGGTCGCGGTGCTGCGTCAGGGGAACCGGTCGGAGGACCGGGCGGCGGCGCTGGCGGCGCTCGGCGTCCTGATCTCACTCGGCATCCACGAGAACCTGGACTTCGGCCTCAGCATGCCGGGCAACGCGGTGACCCTGGCGGCGCTGCTCGGCGCCGTCACCCTGGCGAAAACGCGCCAGAGCTCAGCGCAGCTCGACGCCGCCGGGCAGGACCTGGCCGCCGTCCAGGCTGTCGAGCTCGAGCAGGTGGAGCCCGGGGGCGAGCGGCGTCGCCAGCCGCAACACCGGCGCCGCTCCGGCCACGGGGCGCACCGGAAAAGCGCCCAGGGCGGTGCCGTCGAGCCGTAGCTCGACGAGCGAGCCGTGGGCCGGTACGGAGTCGAGCGTCACCGCGAAGCCCGCCGCCGGCGCGGCGGCCTCCATCTCCAGCCGGGCGGTCCCCCGGCGCCACGCCCAGTCCCGGGGAGCCCAGGAGGTCCGGGAGAGCCCGGCGAGCCGCGCCTCCGCCTCCGCCTGCCCCCCGGCGTCGGCGGCCGCGCGCGCCACCTCGCGCCGCGCCTGCCAGTAGAGGGGCCGGCTCTGCCAGGCGAGGTTCACCAGCGCCAGCGCCTCGCGGGCGTCGTCCAGCCGGCCGCGGGCGGCGAGCATCCGCGCCTTGGCGATCAGGTAGGGCGCCCACTCCTCTGCCCCCAGCCCCTCGGTGCGCCGCTCGTAGATGCCCGCCCGCTGCAGGTCGCCGGTGAACAGGGCGGCGAGGGCCGCCCGCGGCGGGGCCATGTCGTGCACCAGGTGAGAGAGGCGCTTGAGGGCCACCGGCTGCATCTCGCAGCTCGCATAGAGGCAGCGGTCGAGGGCGCGGTCGAGATGGGGGACCAGCCGCTCGGAGGTGCGGCCGTCCACCGGCCCGGGGGGGCAGCGCTCGAGGGTCTGCTCGAGAAAGTCCAGATAGCGTGCCTCGGGCCGCGCCCGCTCGGCCACCGAGAGATAGAGCGCCCGCGCCTCCTCGATCCGGCCGTCGCCGCGCAGGCGGTCCGCCTCCAGCAGGTCGCGCCGCAGCGCCGCGAGCAGCGAGCCCTCGTGCCGTTGCCGCGCCGCCGCGTACCCCGGGAGATCGCCGCGCTGGGCATAGGCTCTCTCCACCCGGTCCCAGACCGCCGGCTCGTCCGGCAGCACGGCGAAAGCCTCGCCGCGGTCGGCGGCGGTGTCGAGCCAGGGATCGAGCAGGCGGTTGAGGTCCTCCGGATCGCGGAAGACCTCGGCGAGGAGACCGCGGGCGATCCGCCGCTTGCGCGGCGAGAGCGCCGGCCAGGTCTCGAGGTAGGCGGCGGCGAGGAAGCGGACCGGCTCCCGCTTGCCGGGCGCCAGGCGCAGGGCCGCCTCGAGCGGCGCCTCCCACTGCCGGTAAGCGGTGAACAGCCGCGGGTCGCGCGACTGCGACCAGCCGAGGTAGGTGGCGGCGCCGGCCACCAGGGCCGCCTCCCACGACGCCGGCCGCCGGGCCAGGATCTCGCGCCCGGCGCGGGCGGTCGCCGCCATCCGCTCGGCGCCGGCGTGGCCGGTGGGCGCGGGGGAGACACCCTTGCGGCGGTCGGGCGCGAGCTCGGCGGCCAGCGCGGCGCGGGCGGCCCGCAGGCGCACCCGCTCGGGATCGGGCTCGCGGCCGAGCTCCGCCGCGTCCGGGGTGACCCGGGCGCGCTCCAGCCAGGCGACCGCGCCGGCGCGCGCCGCCTGCAGGGTCCGGTGCCCGGCGGCGGCGGCCAGCGCGAGACCGATCGCCGCCAGGGCGAGGGACGCCCGCAGGACCGGTCCGGCCCAGCGGCTGGTAGGCGAGGCGGGTAGCATAGAGGCTTCAATAGTACCTCCAACGATCATACCCCCATGTCCACAATGTCCAGGCCGATCCGCTTCCGCCCGCCCCGCCTCGCGATCTCCCCCGAGGTCCGCTGGATGCTGCTGCGCGCCTTCGGCCCCGCCGGAGCGCCGTTCCCGCCGCCCCTCGGCGGGGCGGTGGCGCTCGCCATGGCGCGGCGGTTCGAGGTGTCGGCGCGCATCGCGGCCCGACAGGGCCGGGAGCGGCTCGCCGCCGAGTTGGGGGAGGAGGCCGCGGCCGGCTTCGCCAGCGACCGGCGCGCCGCCGCGGCGGTCGGCCTGCGGCTCATGGGGGAGACCCGGCGGGTCGCCGAGGTGGCGGCGGCGGTGGGCGCGCCGCTCATCTTCCTCAAGTTCGCCGCCCTGGAGGAGACGGGGCTCCTGGCGGCCGGCAGCCGGGACGCCTGCGACGTCGACCTGCTGGCGCCCGGGGGACAAGTCCGCGAGCTCTGGCACGCCCTCGTCGCCGCCGGCTACCGCGGCTCGGGGCTCCCCGAGTCGGACCACCAGCTCCCGGCGCTGGTGTGGCCGGGAGGTGGCGCGGTCGAGATCCACCGCCATCTCCCGGGGGTCCGCCTGGAGGGGACCGCCTCCGCCGATCACGAGGCGCTCGAGCGGCTGGGCCTGCTCTGCCCGCTGCCCGGCTTCCCTGGCCGTTGCACGGCACCGGCGCCGGAGGTCCTGGCCGCCCACGCGCTGGTGCACGGGCTGGGGCAGCACGGCTGGTGGCCGGCGTCCTACCCGCTGCTCAAGATGGTGGCGGACCTGCTCGATCTCGGAGCCGGCGAGGTCGGAGCGGTCGCGGCGCTCGGCGACCGCGCCGCCGCCTGGGTGGAACGCGACGTCTCCGGCGCCGAGGCCGCGGCGGTCCGCCGGCTCGCCGGGCGCCTCGCGGCGGGGGAGGACGCGGCGGCCTTCCAGGGGCCCGAGGAGATCCTGTTGCGCCACATCCTGGCCGGCCGGCTCGACGCCGAGTACGAGCGGGCCCTGCGGCTGGGCCTGTTCCTGCCGCAGCCGAGCGACCGCCCGCGCCCGGCCCAGCTCGCCCGCGCGGTGCTCGGTGCCCTCTTCCTCTCCGACGCCCAGATCGCGGCGATCTACGGCCGGCCCCGCTCCCGGCTCGGCTATCTCGGCCGCCGGCTCGTCCGGCCCTTCGACCTGCTCTGGCGGCTGGCGAGCTACGGGGCGCGCTGGGCCCTGCTGAAGCTGCCAAGGCCGCGGAGGCCGTCGGGGTAGCGCCTGTATACTCCTCCGCCGTGAAGTCCGCGCGCTCCAGTCCTCGCCGGCCGTCCGCAGCGGCGGCGCCCGATTCGCGGCCGGGCACCTTCCTGCTCTGGCTCCTGGTGCTGGTGCCGCCCTTCCTGTGGGCGACGGTGGCCAAGGAGTCGTTCCGCGAGCCGAAGCTGCTGGCGAGCGAATGGCTGGCCCTGGCCTCGCTGCTCGCCCTCGTCTGGGAGCTGCGACGGGTGGAGGAGATCCGCTGGGCGGACGTGTGGCGGCTCTCCGGCCTGCGGCTGGCCCTGCCGGCGCTCCTGGTCGCCACCGCCGGGCTGGCCTTCACCCATCACTCCATCCATGCCCGCGAGGGTCTGATCGACCTCTGGATCGGCGCCGTCGCCCTGATCGGGTGGAGCGTGGCCGTGCCGGGGCCCCGGCTGGAGCGCCTGCTCCACGGGCTCCTGTGGCCGGCGACGGCCCTCGCCGCCATCGCCATCCTGCAGTTCCACGACCTCTGGCAGCCGCTGCGGTTCCTGCGGCTGGCGCCCGCCTCACGCCTGGCCGTCACCTCCCTCGCCGGCAATCCGGGGGACCTCGGGGCCTACCTGGTTCTCCCTGCCCTGGTCGCCCAGGAGTCGCTGTGGCGCCGGCTGCGGGACGGCGGCGGCTGGCGGCGGCCGGCGGTCTGGGGCACGGCCGGGGCGCTCGCGATCTGCGTCTACGCCCTGCTGCTCACCCAGACGCTCGCCGCCGTGGCCGCCCTGCTCGCCGGCACCCTCCTGCTCTGGGGGAGCCGGCTGCCGCGCCGCCGGGTGGTCCCGGTGCTGGCCGGCGGCGCCCTGGCGGCGGCGCTGCTGGTGGCCGTCGTGCCGCCGCTGCGCCACCGGGTGACCGAGAAGGTCCGCGCGGCCGCGGGCGGCGACTGGAACTCCGTGCTCACCGGTCGCCTCGACGGCTGGCGGACGGCCGTCTGGATGCTCGAGGAGCACCCCCTCGCCGGCGTCGGCCAGGGCGCCTACCGGCCGGAGTTCGTGCCCGCCAAGCTCGCGCTGCTCGAGCGCGGCGTCCAGTTCTTCCCTGAGCAGACCACGGTCGTCTTCGCCAACGCCCATAACGAGTACCTGGAGGCGGCGGCGGACTGGGGGATCCCCGGCCTGCTCGCCCTGGCCTGGGGGCTGTGGGTGCTCCTCACGGCGCTGCGCCGGGTGGACGCGGAGGAGCGCTCCCTCGCCTGGGCGGGGACGGCGGCGCTCGCCGTGCTGGCGCTCGTCTACTTCCCGTTCCGGGTGGCGCTGGTCGCCTACCCGGCCCTCCTCTTCCTGAGCTGGGTGCTCCGCGGCTCGGTGGGGGAGGCGCCGCGGCCGGAGACCGGCATTCCAGGCCGGACGCTCGCCGCGTTCCTGGCCCTGGTGCTGGCCGCGGCGCTGGTGGGGCAGACCATGCGCTGGCACGACCGCGCCACCGGCAGCCGGCTGCTGCGCCGGGTCGAGCTGCTGAGCCTGGCGGCGGCGTCGGCCGGCCAGGCGCCGCCGGCGCTCCTCGCCGCCAACCTCGACGACCTGCGCCGGGCGGCGCCGCTCGATCCGGTCGAGGTGGGCATCCCCATCGCCCGCGGCACCCAGTACTACCTCCTCGGCCGCCCGGAGGCCGCCGAGCGCTCCTACGAGGAGGCGCTGCGGCTCGAGCCCCGGCCCGAGGGATACCTCAACCTGGGGCGGGCGCAGTGGCAGGGCGGCCGCAAGGAGGAAGCCATGCGCAGCTTCGGCGTCGCCGTGCAGCTCGATCCCCTCCTCGCCCGCGAGCTGCCGCCCGGGGCGCGATGAAGGTCTTCGCGGCCCTGCGCGGCCTCGCCCGCGAGGCGCCCGTCGAGGTGCGGGTACGGGGGGATTGCATGGCCCCTCTCATCGCCGACGGCGACCGTGTGCGGGTGGCCGCCGCGCGGCTCTACGCGCCCGGCGACGTGGTGGTGTTCCGCGCCGCCGGCGGCCACCTGGTGGCCCACCGCCTGCTCGGCTACCGCCTCCAAGCCGGCGCCCTCGCCCTTGTGACCCGCGGCGACTCCTGCCCGGTCCACGACGCCCCGGTGCCGCTCGCCGCCGTCCTCGGCCGCGTCGAGACGGTCCGCCCCACCCTCGCCGCCCGCGCCGCCGCGCTGCGGCGGTTCGTCTCCCTCGTGGTCTCCTTCGCGATTTCCCGCCTCCGGCGATGAGCTTCGGCGACGGGTTCCTCCGCTTCCCCGACCTCTTTCCGGGGCGTCCGAGCGGCGAGCCCTGGGGGGACCGCGCGGTGGCGCTCGCGGTGCCCGGCGGCCCCTACCTCTTCTCCGGCCTCGCCGTTGCCCAGGAGGAGGCCCTGCGCCAGCGTTTCGGACTTCTCTGCGGGCCGGTCTGCGGGCCGGCGGGAGGGGCCGCCACCGCCGTCTTCCGCGCTCCGGACTCCGACTTCCTCGCCATCGACACCCGCGGCTGGGAGTACTCGCTCGACCTCGATCACGCCCCGCGCTCGGTGCGCGTCGCCGGCATGCGCCTGATGGCCCGCCTGGACTGGGCCCCTGGGCTCGCCGGCGGCCTCTGGACCCCCGCCGCGGCGGGGGAGGAGTGGGCGTCGGTCTGCGAGAATTATCTCCGCCTCCTGGCCGCCTACCGCCTCCTGGCCGGCGGTGGCGTGATGCTGCACAGCGCGGGGGTGAGCGACGGGGAGTCGGCATGGCTCCTCCTCGGCCCCTCGGGCGCCGGCAAGACCACCGCCTCGCGGCTCTGCCTGGCGGCCGGGGCCGACGTGCTCTCGGACGACCTCAACGCCGTCCTCCTCCCGGAGGATCACCACGCCAGGCCGGTCGTGGCGCGCCTGCCGTTCGCCGGCGATCTCGGCGACCGGCAGGGCGGCCCCGGCGGCTGGCCGCTGCGCGCCCTGCTGCGGCTGCGCCAGGGACCGGCCGGCGCCCTCACCCCCCTCTCGCCGGCGTCCGCCCTCGGCGCCCTGGTGGCCGCCGCGCCCTACGTCAACCGCGACCCATGGCGGCGCGAGCCCCTGCTCGCCGGGCTCGAGCGGCTGGCGCTCGCGATGCCGGCCTGGGAGCTGACGTTCTCGCTGGGGGCCGACCTGTGGTCTATACTCAGAGCGATCCCTCGATGAGCGACATCACCCTATCGACCGTGTTGCGCCGGTCCTCGGACGTGCGCTACCGCCGTATCGAGGGCGAGGCCGTGGTGCTGCGCCAGTCGGCGGCCGAGGTGCTGGTGCTCAACGGCGTGGGCGCCACCGTGCTCGACCTGGCGGACGGCCGGCGGCCGGTGGCCGAGTGGATCGACGCCCTGGTCCGGCAGTACGGCGCCGACCGCGAGACGGTGGCGCGGGACGTCCTGGAGTTCGCGGGCGAGGCTGCCGCGGCGGGGCTGCTGGAGCCCGTGCCAGGGGCGCCGGAGGGCGGCGGGTGAGCCTGGCGCGCCTGATG
The DNA here is from genome assembly GCA_036402955.1 of Thermoanaerobaculia bacterium. Lineage (GTDB taxonomy): Bacteria > Acidobacteriota > Thermoanaerobaculia > Multivoradales > UBA5704 > DATARR01. The sequence continues at coordinate 37,174 of DASWRX010000030.1, read as the reverse complement.
GACACGGCCTGGCGGCGGAACCTCCTGGTCACCGTCCTGGTGGAGCTGACCTACCGCTGCAACCTCGACTGCTTCTTCTGCTACAACGACGTCGGCCTGGGCGGCGAGCCGCTGCGCCGCGAGCAGTACTTCCAGCTCTTCGCGGAGCTGCGCGACCTGGAGGTGCTGCACCTCACCCTCTCCGGCGGCGAGCCGCTGGCCCATCCGGACTTCCTGCTCCTGGGCGCCCGGGCGCGGGAGCTGGGCTTCGCCGTCCGCATCAAGTCCAACGGCCACGCCCTGCGCGGCGAGCTGGCCCGGCGCGTCCGCGACGAGGTCGATCCCTTCCTGATCGAGACCAGCCTGCACGGCGCCACCGCCGCCACCCACGACCGCCAGACCCGCGTGCCGGGGAGCTTCGAGCGCCTGCTGGCCAATCTCGCCGAGCTGCGCGCCCTCGGGCTGCGGGTGAAGCTCAACAGCACGCTGACCGCCTGGAACGAAGGCGAGATCGCGGGGATGTTCGCCCTCGCCGATTCCCTGGGCCTGCCGCTGCAGGTCGATCCCGAGGTGACGCCGCGCGACGACGGCGACCGCGGGCCGCTCGCGGTCGCGGCCTCCCGCGAGGGGGTGCTGCGCCTCTTCCGCTTGCAGGCCGAGCGTGGCCGCGCGGCGGAGGGGGGCTCCGTCCAGGCGATCGGCGTCCGCAGCGCCGACGAGAACGTTCCGGCGCCCGCGGGCAAGCACTGCGGCGCCGGTTCCTCGGGGCTGGCCATCGACCCCTACGGCAACGTTTACCCCTGCGTGCAGTGGCGACGGCCGGTCGGCAACCTCCACCGTCAGGGCCTGCGGGAGATCTGGCTGGGCTCGGGAGGCCTGGAGGAGGTGCGCGATCTCACGGTCCGCGCCCGCGAGCTGATGGAGGCGCAGGGACCGCGGGCGTCCCTGCTCAACTTCTGTCCGGGGATGGCCGCCGTCCACTCCGCGGGCGACCCGCTGCGGATCTATCCGTCGGCCGTGCAGCGCAAGGAGCTGCTGGAGACGATCCTGGAAGAGGAGGCGGCGAGACGGCCGCTCCTGCCAATTATTTCTTGAACCTGCTTCAGGAAGAGATCGGACCCGTGGGACAGACGCCGGGATTGCCCTTGGCGACGCCCGGTGGCGAGCAGACGGCCGCCACCGCCTCGAGCGGCTCGCGGGAGAGGATCCGCGGCCTTTCGTAAGGGCGGCCGGAAGATCTGGCGCCGGCTTCGTCCTGGCCGGCGGATAAGATCTGTCGGTTTTCCATTTCGCCTTTCGATACTTTTCGCTTCGGTCTTCTCCAGAATAAGCCCGGCGCCGCGGACTGTCAAGGTGGCCGGTGCGCGCGTAAGTGCTTGTGCACGTCATCTTTACCCTAAAGTTCGGATCAGATTTTCCATCGATGTGACCATGTGACCGATCGTCCGGGAATCTCGGATAGACTGCGGGGCACACTCTGCAGGTTGCAGGACAGATCGACAACGCCCGAACGGGGCAGGGAGGAGACCGTATGGAACGGCGACTCGTGGTTGGAGCTATGGGATTCCTGGCTCTCTTTTGTGGACTGGCGGCCGTGGCGCCCGCCGTGCCGGTGAGCGCTCCGGGAGTGGTGGGCACGGCGCAGGCGAGACTCGCGGAGCTCTCGGCGAAAATGCCCCTGCGCTTCGAACAGAACGTCGGCCAGGTGAGCGACGCGCGGGTCCGCTATTTCGCCCGGGGAAGGGGATACCGCCTGTCGCTGGGGTCCGGGGAAGCGGTGTTCAGCCTCGGTGAGCCCGGCCTGGAGAAGACCGTGCGGCTGAGCCTGGCGGGCGCCGTGGAGCGTCCGGTCCTCGTGGGGGTCGACCCGCTACCCACGAAGAGCAACTATTTCCGGGGCAGCGATCCGCGCGCGTGGCGCACGGGGGTGGCGAGCTTCGCCGGGGTGCGGTACGAGCAGGTGTATCCGGGAACCGATCTCGTCTTCTCAGGGCACGACCGCCGGGTCGAGCAATCGTTCTTCCTGGCGGCCGGCGCGGACCCGCGGCGGATCCGCCTGGTCTACGAGGGGGCCGCGGCCGCGGCGGTCGGCGCCACGGGCGAGCTCATCCTGCGCACGCCGGGAGGCGAGCTGACGGCGGACCGCCCGGTCGCCTACCAGATGGCCGGCGGCGAGCGGCGGCCGGTGGAGTGCCGGTACGAGCTGCTGGCTCAGGGGGCCGGGGCGCCCAGGGTGGGGTTCGCGCTCGGGGCGTACGACCGCGGCCTGCCGCTGGTGATCGATCCCGTCTTCACCAACGGCGTGACCCCCCTCAACGGCAGCGGCAACGATATCGGCCACGCTATCGCCGTCGACGGCGACGGCAACATCTACGTCGCCGGCAGCACCACGTCGACCGATTTCATCGGCACCATCGATCCGGGCGGCGTGCAGGCGGCCAACGCCGGCGACTACGACGGCTTCGTGGCGAAGGTCGATCCCACCGGCACCACGCTGCTCTACTCCACCTATCTCGGCGGCAGCGGCGTCGACGAGGTGGAGGGGATCGCGGTGGACGCGGCGGGCGACGCCTATCTCACCGGCTACACGCTGTCGACCGACTTCCCCGGCGTGACGCCGGCATCGCTGCAGAGCGCCAACGGCGGCGGCAGGGACGCTTTCGTGGCCAAGCTGAGCCCCACCGGCTCGACGCTCCTCTATGTCACCTACCTGGGCGGCGCCGGCAGCGATTCCGGCGACGGCATCGCCGTCGACGCCGCGGGCAACGCCTACGTCACCGGCTCCACGGCGTCCAGCGGTTTCCCCGGCGTAACCGCCGCCTCCCTGCAGCCGGCCAACGCCGGCGGCGACGCGGACGCCTTCGTGACGAAGATCAACGGCGCGGGCAGCGCGATCGTGTACTCCACCTATCTCGGGGCGGGCGGCGACGACGAGGCGACCGGGATCGCCGTCGACGCGGCCGGCGACGCCGTGATCGTGGGGGGCACCTGCTCGACGGGCTTTCCCGTCACCGCCGGAGCGCTCGCGCCGGTGAGCCCGGGAGCGGACTGCGCGGGCTTCCGGTACGACGCGTTCGCCGCCAAGCTCAACCCGTCCGGCACATCGCTGGTCTATTCGACGTACCTGGGCGGCGAGGGGAACGACGTCGCCCGGAGCGTCGCCCTGGATACGGCCGGCAACGCCTACGTCACGGGGTTCACCGATTCGGACGGCTTCACGGGGATGACGGCGGGATCGTTCCAGCCGGCCAACCCCGGAGGTTACGCGGCCTTCCTGACCCGGATCGATGCGGCGGGAGGCACGGCCGGCTACTCGACGTTCCTGGGCGGCGGCGGCACCTTCGGCTATGGAGTCGCGGTGGATTCGGCGGCGAGCGCCTACGTGACCGGCGGCACCGGCGACGGGTACCCGGTGGTGAACGCGGCGACGCTCGATCCGACGTTCAGCGGCGGCGACTCCTCTCCCTTCGTGACGAAAGTCGATGCCACGGGAGCCGTCCGTTATTCCACCTACCTGGTGGGAGGGTCCGCCACCGGGTACGCGATCGCCGTCGACGGCGCGCGGAAAACCGTTTTCGTCACCGGCGCCAAGGGCGGCGCCGGCGGCGGCGACGCGTTCCTGATCCGGATCGCGCCGTCCGCCGTCCTCTCCATCGCCAAGACGGCGGACGTCTCCACCGTCGACCCGGGCAACAAGATCTCCTACACCCTGACCTATCGGAACTACGGCGAGCTCGCCGCGGCCGGCGCCAGCCTGAGCGAAACCGTTCCCGACAACACCACCTTCAAGCCGGCGAATTCGTCTCCCGGCTGGAGCTGCACGCCGACCGCCGAGGCCGGCTCCACCTGCACCCTGGCGCTGGGTACGCTGGCGGCGGGAGCGGGCGGCACGGCGACCTTCGCGGTGCGGGTGAAGCCCAACGTGTCGTCGACGGGCGGAGCGATCAACAACATGGCCTGCGCTCAGCCCGGCCCCAACTGTGGGTTCGCCTCCACGCCCACGACCGCGGCGCCGATCCTCTCGATCACCAAGACGGCGAACTTCAACGACGCCAAGCCGGGGACGGTGCTGCGCTATACGATCAAGGTTTTCAACACGGGGAACGAGGATGCCGAGCCGGTGAAGGTGACGGACACGGTGCCGGGCAACACGGTGTTCGACCCGACCACGTCGACGGCGGGGTGGACCTGCGTGCCGAACAACTCGGCCGGCTCGGTCTGCACGTTCCCGGTGGGCAACCTGGCGGCCGGCGCTCATACCAGCGTGATCTTCGCCGCGGCCCTGTCGACGCTGCTCTCCAACACCGCGTGCGCCCAGGTCGTGCCGCGCGGTCCCGAGATCGTCAGCCGGACGGTGGTCGCCCCCCCGGTGTGCTCCACCGCGACGACGCCGCTGAAATGAAGGTGGCATAGAGCGGCGCACGCTCGCCCCGCAGGAAGACGGTTTTTACCGCCCTCCGGTGGGGCGAGCAGTAGATTTTTTATAGATACCTTTCAAAAAGCTTAGAAGTCCTCCTCCACCTGGCGGGAGCATCATCATGGAAGAAGCTCTCGGGGCCTCTCCCGGAGTCTCGCGCCCCGCGTTGGCCCGGCCTTTGCACTGTCAGGTGAGCGGCTGGATCAGGGCACACCCGCCGCGAGGCGGGGCCGCAAAGCCAGGGGTCTCACCTCTTCCGAGCTCTGAGATCGCCCGGTCACCGAAAGCCCCAAAGACAAGTCGTCGGACGTAGTTCAACCGGGGGGCGGTTTCATGGTGACGGATTCACTCGCATTTCCACCTCTCAGCGCCGAGCTCCCCCGCCTGGGTCCGGTCCGCCGGCCGGACCTGTCGTACGTTTTTGATCGATGAATCGTTTCCAGAACCGATTGGATCACTTACAAGGAGACAACAGACATGAATTTCCATCGGAAGTTACCTCTCATCGTCCTGGCAGGTTCGTTGATCTGCGCCTCGGCGGCGTTCGCCACCCATCTCGCGCCATTCATCGATTTGCAGGAGCAGAGCCTCAACATGGCCCACGACGGCCTGGGGTTGTGGAACTGGAGCGGCGGGCCGGTGAACCTCACCGTCACCACCAACGGCCCCGTCCGCTTCGCCCTGCTCTACTGGACGGGCCGCGAGCGCCCTTGCACGCTCGACGGCAGCGGCACCAACTGCCCGTTCACCCAGCCCTACAAAGACCAGTTGATGAATTTCAACGGCTCTCCGATCACCGGCACCGTGATCGGCACTGAGACTCAGCCGGCCAGCGCCGGCGGGCCGATCCTCAACATCGGCTATTACGCCGACGTCACCTCGACCGTGGCCGCGGCGGGCACCGGCACGCACAGCTTCACGCTCGCGGACGGCGACACCTCGAGCAATCTCTGGCGTCTCGATGGCGCCGGGCTGATCGTCGGCTACAAGGACAGCTCCGATTTCACGATCTACCGCGTCCTCATCTGGGACGGCCTGGATTTCGCGTACGGCGACGACCCCACCCCGGGCGAGAACCGCGTCACCACCCCGGTCGTCTTCAACCACGGCACGAACTCGGGCGACCGCACGGCGGACCTGCTGCTCTTCGCGGGTGACGGCGACGCCAACCGTCCGGACAACACCACGATCAGCAACAATCCGACCCAGTTCAACGTCCTCAACTCGGTCCAGGGGCCGGAGTTCAATACGCTCTTCTTCCCGATCGACATTCCGGCCAACGTCGGCACCACCACGGTGCAGATGAACTCGGCGCCGGCGGGCCAGAACCCCGACTCTCTGCTCTGGGAGGTGGCGGCCCTGCGCGTTCCGACGGAGTTCAGCACCTCGCCCGACACCCTGCCCCCGAGCTGCACGGGGCGGGTGGTGAGCGGACCGCCGACCCAGCTCGTCGTCACCTTGCAGGACCCCAGCACCGGCCTCTACAACATCGTGGTAACCCAGTCGGACAACGCCGACACGCCGGTGCCGCCGTTCACCCCCGGCACCACCGATCCGGTGACCATCACCGCCACCAAGATTGACCAGAGCAAGGGCGCGCACGTCACCATCCAGGGGACCGACATGGCGGGCAACGTCATCACCTGCGACCCGATCATCACGCTGGTCCAGCGCAGCGCGGACGATCCGCAGAAGACCCGCTACAAGGTGGGGCAGGCCGAGAACCGGGTCCTCATCATGAACGGCACGCCGGGCCTCAAGAACTTCGAGGTCACGGTCAACGGCATCACGTTCAAGGCGTACCGCCTCAAGGACGGCGAGAACCGCACACTCGACGTCTCGTCGGCGATGCACGCGGGCAACAAGAACATCGTTACGGTCAAGGGCCACGGTCCGAAGGACAGCTCGGCCACCGTGGTGATCTCCGACGGCAGCGTGCAGTAACGCGGCACGGATTTTGAAAACAAACCCGGCATACATCCCCGGAGATCGTATGCCGGGCGCCTTTCAACACGAGGAGGAGTGGTCCATGGTCAAGAAGGCGTACAGAAAGCCGTCCCTGCGGCGTCTCGGCCTGCTGCGGCAGGTCACCCGGTTCAGTTTCTAGCCTGTCGTCCGGGCGCACCGCCGGCGAGGTCTTTCAAGGCCTCGCCGGCTTCTCTTTGGATGTTGGGGCTTCACCGGCCCCGGAGGGATCGATGATCGGACCGGAGAGCCGTCCCCGGCACCGCGACCGTGTGCTCACCCAGCACGCGGCCGGAACGCTGGTGCTCCTGGACCTGGAAGGCGGCCAGTACTACTCGCTCGACGAGGTGAGCGCCCGCGTCTGGGGGCTCTGCGACGGCGAGCATGGGGTGGGCGGGATCGTCGAGACGATCAGTGCCGAGTACGATGCGCCGGTGGAGACGATCTACGAGGACGTGCTGGCCTTCCTCGAGGAAATGCTCGATGAGAAGCTCCTCTTCCTGGCCGACGGCGCGTAAGCCCGCGCAGTATGCCCTGCCGCGGGCTCGCGTCCTGCTCTTCGCGGCGCTGCTGCCGCTGGTGCTCCGCTGCCGCAAGCTTCCCAGCCTGCGCGCCTGGGTCGAGCCGCCGGCAGGCAACCCGCCGGGAGAAGCGCCCCCCGGCCCCGAGGAGGTCGCGGCGCTGGCCCGGCGCATCGACGAGTTGCTGATCGCCGGCCGGCCGGTTGTCCGCACCGGCTGCATGATCCGCGGTCTCACCCTCTATCATTTCCTCCGCCGCGCCGGGGCGGACGTCTCGCTCCGCTTCGGCGTCGGCAGGATCCGCGGCGAGTTCGCCGCCCACTGCTGGGTGGTCTACCGCGACGAGCCGCTCGACGAGCTGGTCGATCCCCGGCCGCTGTTCACCGAGACCTGGCGGATCGAGCCCTCGCCCTGCGGGGACGGGAGCCCGTCGTGAACGACCGCGCCTACCTGCTCCACGGCGTCCGCCTGGGGGTCCTCGCCTCGGGCGAGGGGGAGCGGGCCGCCTCCGGCGTCCGCGCGCGCCTCGCCGGCCTGCCGGGCCTGCCGCACGACGGCGTGCCCCACGACGCGACGTTCGAGATCCACGCCGGCGAGCGCCACGCCTTCGAGCGGCCGGCGGTGGCGCGGCCGGTCTACGATCCGCCGGTCGGCGAGGTCCTCTACGACGACGCGGCCGACCATCTCTACATCGCCTACGGGCCGCGCCTGCGGGTGCTCTGCGAGCCCGGGCTGGGGCGCGCGCGGGCCTCGGCGGCGGGGATGGAGGAGGCGGATCTGTGGTCTCTCTCCCACCCGCTCTTCACCCTGCCGCTGGTGGAGCTGATGAAGCGCCGCGGCCTCTACGGGCTGCACGCCGGTGGCGTCTGCCGCGACGGCCGGGCCCTGCTGCTCCCGGGCACCAGCGGCTCGGGAAAGTCGACCCTGACGCTGGCCCTGGCGCGCGCCGGCTTCGCCTTTCTCGGCGACGACACCCTGTTCCTGGCCCGCCGCCCGGGGCATGCCTCCGGCCTCAGGGTCCTCGCCTTCCCGGACGAGCTCGATCTCACCGATCAGACCGTGGCGTTCTTTCCCGAGCTCGCCGCGCTGCTCGGTCATTCCCGCCCGGAGGGCTGGCGCAAGCGGCAGGTCCGGGTCGAGCACGCCTATGGGGCTCCGGTGGTCTGGGAGTGCGATCCCGCGGCGCTGGTCTTCCCGCGGGTGACCGGCCTGCCGGCGAGCGAGCTGATCCCGCTGAGCCGCGGCGAGGCCCTGCTCGAGCTCGCCCCCAACATCCTCCTCACCGAGGCCCGCTCGTCCCAGGGGCACCTGGACGCCCTGGCGGCGCTGGTCGAGGGCAGCGAGTGCTACCGCCTGGAGGCGGGGACCGATCTCGACGCGTCGGTCGAGCTCCTGCGAGAAATCCTGGGATGACTCGCGAGGACCGCCTCCTCTGCCTGGCCGCCCGGCAGGAATTCCTCCCCGCGCACCGCGCGGCGGTCGAGCGGTTCTGCCGCGGCGGCGAGGTCCGCTGGGGAAAGCTCGCGGCGGCGGTGGAGCGGCACGGGGTATTGCCGATCGTGGGGGCCAACCTGCGGCGGTGCGACCCCGCGGCGACCGGCCTGCCAGCGGCGCTGGCCGCGCGCTTCGAGATCGCCGTCCTGGAGAACGCCGCCGTCCGCGAGCGCGACGCCGACCGCCTCGCCACCGGCCTCGCCCGCCTGCGCGAGGTCGAGCTCGAAGCCATGCTGCTCAAGGGGACGGCCCTCTCGCTCGCCGTCTACGAGGAGCCGTGGGTGGTGACCTCGCAGGACATCGACCTCGCGCTCAAGCCCAGGCCCGGCTGGGAGAAGGGCAAGGGGGAGGAGAAGAAGGTCCGCCACGCCCTCTACACCCACGGCGTCGAGTGCGACCTCGAGGCGCACCACGACGTCACCATGAACGGCGTGCTGCCGGTCGATTTCGCGCGGATCTGGCGCGAGGCGAGGCCGGTGCGCTTCCGCGGGCAGGACGCCTGGACGATGTCTCCCGAGGACCTGCTGATCTCCCTCTGCGTCAATGGCTGCCGCAAGCACTTCCGGCTGAAGGGGCTGTTCGACGTCGCCGAGACCCTGCGGCGCGGCGAGCCGCTGGACGCCGCCCGGCTGGGCCGGGTGGCGCGGGAGGGGCATTGCGAGGGGATCGTCTACACGGCGCTGGTGATGGCGCGGGAGGCGCTGGGCGCCGGCCTGCCGGAGGGGCTCCTGGCGTCCCTGGCGCTCTCGCCGCCCCGGGCGGCCCTCCTCCGCGGCCTGGCCGTCGCCTTCCTGCGCGCCGGCTCGTTCGTCGACCGCTCCGGCCGTCCGCTGGCCCTGGCCCTCGCCTACGCCAGCCTGCGGCCGGCCGAGTCCTGGAAATCCCTCGCCTACAGCCTCACCCACCCGCCGGTGCACAAGGGGGAGGAAAAGAGAGAGGACAAAGGGACCCAAGGGACTGCAAGGACTGCAGGGACCTGAGTTTGTCCCTGCGGTCCCTTTCGTCCGTGTCCGCCTACTCCCCGCTCCCCGTGCCGGTCACCGCCGGCGGCGGCGGTGCCTGGAGCCGCAGGGCGGGGTCACCCAGCAGGTCGTAGATCCGCGGCAGGGCGGGGTTGCCGCCCAGGGCCCGGAACTCGGCGACAGCCCGCAGGATGCGGTCGCCGAGCCGCGCCTCGTCGCCGGCGTGGTAGAAGCGCTCCGCCAGCAGCCGCGCCTCGGCATTGATGGAGAGCCCCGTCGGCCCCCACACCGCGGCGGCGCCGCCGGCCGGGCTCTTGACCAGCAGCTCGCCCAGCGCGGGGAAGCCCGGCACGGCGAAGCGGTTGATCGTGCACGTCATCGCCGTCATCACCGGCAGCCGGCCGCCGTTGGTGAGGCCCGGCACGTCGGCGCTGGTGAGCAGGCCGCCGGAGGAGAGGCGGTCGAGGGCGCCGTGCCCCATATAGTTGACGAAGGCGGTGCCCTGGCCGATGGCGCCGAGGAGCTGGGTGCGGGCGTCGGCCAGCGTCAAGGTCGCGAGATCGATCGCCTGCACCGTGTAGAGCGGGGAGATCTGGCCGGCGACCTGATGGCTGTCCGCCGCGAAGTCGGTGCCGCGGTCGGGCGCGTCGGCCGCCATCACCGCCGCGCCGGTCCAGCTCGCGGCCGCGGCTCCTTCGTAGTCGGCCAGCTTGGCCGTGTAGGCGTCGAGCTCGGCCGCCGAGAGCACGGGCAGGCGGCCGACCGCCATCTCCGGCAGGCCGTCGCCGTCCACGTCACCCAGGAGGTTGTCGTCGGGGTAGAGGCCGCCGTCGCTCTGCACCATCAGCGGCGGCACCAGATCGTCCCTATAGCCCAGCAGGTTCCGGTAGTCGATCGTGCCGGCGCCGGCGAGGGCCACGTAGCGGGGCGCCAGGCTCCAGGTGGCGTGGGCGTAGGCGAGGAAATCCCGGATCGCGTGGGGGCTGGGCGATCCGGCGTTGAACTCGTCCATGATCGCGTCGAGGTCCACCACCAGCGCCTCCAGCCCCTGCGCCCGCCGCAGGCCGGCCAGGCGCTCGGCGGCGTCGTGCAGGCCGGCGGGGGCGATCACCAGGTACCGGGCGCGGTTGCCCGCCGACCGCAGCGCCGGGGCGCTCCAGGCGCGGACGGCCGCGGGCGCCGCGACGGCGGCCGGGCCCACGGCGAGATACCGGCCCTGCGCCGACGGCGCGAAGCTCAACTGGTAGCCCGCGGCGCCGTCCGGACCCGCCGTGGCGCCGGTGAGCCAGCGCGGGTGGAGCGGATCCTGGACGTCGAGCAGCAGGGCGTTGGGATTCGAGAGGCCGCCGACGGTGACCCGCGCGTTGCCTCCTGACGTGAAGGCCAGGGCGTCGCCAGCGGCGCGGAAGACCCGCGGGTAGGAGAGGTCGAAGGAGTCCACGTAGTAGATGCTGTAGGGAGCGCCTGAGCCGGTGTGGGCGGTCACGTCCACCTGGTTGCCGGTCTCCCGCAGCAGCCCGGGTGGGATGGCGAAGGTGGCCTGCTGGGCCGTGATCCCGGTCCACTGGGTGTCGCCGAGCGCGGTGCCGTTGAGGGCCACCGTGGCCTGGTGCTCGCCGGCGACGCCGCTGGCGGTCGCTCCCTGAAGGGAGATGGTGAGCGAGCCGCCGCCCGCCGTTGTCTCGGCCACGCCGGCGGCGCCGGGCGCGTCGAGCGTGAACGTGCGGTGGCCGTAGGTGGGGTCGTCCCCCTGCAGGAACTCCCAGAACCAATAGTCCGACTCGGGATCGAGCGGCAGCACGGTCGCCGCGAAGACGTCGTGCTCGACGTGGAGCGTCTCCGGGAAGCTGCCGCCGGCCGCGGCCGGCGCGGCGACCGCGGGCGCCGTCTGCATCAGCAGGCCGTCCCCCTTCTGGAGCCGGTAGACGCTGGCGTCGGTATAGATACCGTCCGGCGCCTCGCCATAGAAAAACAGCCCCTGGGCCGTCTCCTTGGCCTTGGCGCCGCCGGTCGTGGCCAGATCCGGATACCAGGCGACCGGCTGGCCGCCCCGGGTGAGCGCGAGCTTGCCCTTGGCGATCTGCTGGCCGGCCTTGTCCGCGGGCAGGCCGAGCCAGGTGGCGACGTCGGCGGCGCGGAGGTAATAGAGGCCCGTCTGGCGGACCGAGAGATGGACGCCGTCGCGGGCCGCCGCGTGGGGACCGAGGGTGAGCGCGCTGGCGCCCGCGGGCTCCTCGGAACGGAGAGCCTCGCCGCGTCCGGGCGACGTATGGGCGGTCCGCTCGTAGACGGTCTCGCCGCGGCGCGGATCCTGGCGGCTCCAGTCCACGGCCGCGGCGAACGGGCCGTGGAGCCGGCGCCCGCCGCCCGCCTCGACCTCCTCCAGCCGGTAGATCCGGGGCTCGCCCGGCGACGCGCTCGCGTCCACGAACCGGTAGACGCCTCCCTGGGGGGCCTGGAGCAGGCCGGCGAGCAACTCTTGGTTCACCCGCGTCCAGCGGCGCGCCGCGGCATCCCAGCGCTGCACGTAGAAGCCCGCGGTGCCCGCCTCCGAGGCCGTCTTCCACTCGAGGAGCACGCCGCCGCCGGCGGCCGGCGAGGCGTGGAACGAGGAGACCACCGCCTCGGTCAGCAGGTTCTGGGTCACCGCCAGCTCGCAGAGCGGCCCGAAGGTGAAGGTGGCCCGCGTCTGCGTGGCGTTGCCCGTCTCGTCCACGTACTTCGCCGTCGTCCCGTTGGCGGCAGGGGTCCCGGTGACCGGAACGCGCTGCCCCGCCACGGTCGGCTTCACCTTCACCCGGTAGGCGAGGGTGGCCGTGGCTCCCGCCGCGACCGTGCCGGGGTTCCAGGTGAGGTTGCCCGAGCCGCCCACGGCGGGCTGGCTCACCACCGAGCCCTGGCTGGTCTGGGCGATGCCGGCGTAGAGGGCGTTGCCGCCGGGGATGTTGGTGGTCACCAGATTGGCGGCCGAGAAGGTTATGGCCTGGGCGGCCGGATTGGTCACCTGGACGGTGACCGTGTAGCAGCTCGTCTGATTCACCACCGGCGGGTTCGGCCCGTCGTTGCCGGCGCCGCAGCCGCTGTAGGTCAGGAGCTGCTGCGCGTAGGGCTTGGCCGGCGCCGTGCCGGCATCGTTCGGCAGGTAGATGCGGAAGGCGTTGGTCACCGGGTTGGCGGCCGGCGGGTTGGCCGCCGCCGAGGAGTTGGCGACGTAGATGTCGGTGTAGTTGCCGTTGATCCCGTTGGCGTTGGTGTAGGTGTCGATCGTGAAGGTCCCCTGCCAGACCCCGTACTCGGACGACTTCTGGTCGGAGGTCCAGCGGTTGATCGTGTTCCGCGCCCAGACGTTGTTCGCTGAGAGGCTGGCGGTGGCGACCGTCTGGGTGAAGGTGCCGGTGCGGCTGGAGAAGGCGAGCGACCCGACGGTGCCGCTGTCGCTGTCATAGTCGAAGTCGTTCTCGGAGGCGGTGCAGCCGGAGGTGACGTAGGGATAGAGCGTGTAGACGCGCGAAGCCGTGCCGCTCGCCGGCGCGTTCACTCCCAGCGGGACGATCGAATCGATGTAGACGGGGAGCTCCGTGCCGCTCGCGCCGGAGGTGCCGTCGTGCGCCCGCACGCCGATCGCGTTGATGTCGTCGGACCCTCCCATGGTCACCCGCAGCTCCCAATGGCCGGCGGCGGTGTTCTGCGCCGTCATGCTGTCGAGCACCGCTTGCCAGCCGTTGTCGGTGCAGGTCGTGGTGTTGCAGCCGGCGACGGTGGCGGCCGTGGTCCCGTCCGGGCGCAACAGGGTGTAGGTCGCCGTGGAGGAGAAGCCGTTGCCGCGGTCACGGTCGCGTCCGGCGGCGCTCTCCGCCGCGCCGCCCCGGCCGACGTCCGCGTCGAAGACCTCGACGACGAGCCGCGCCAGGCCCGGGGGCACCTCGACGAAGTAGCGATAGAACGTGTTGAGCCCCCCGGTGGCGGTGACGTAGTCGCCGTCGGCTGTCCCCGCGCCGCTCCCTTGTGGCGTATGGAGCGCCGTCTGGCCGGTCGAGGCCGCGCGCAGAGGGAGCGGGCCGGCCAGCAGGGCCAGGGCGAGCAGGGCGGTGAGGGTGATCGGATACAGGGAGCGTTGGGCGTAGATCGGGCGCATCGCGGAACCTCGCAGCACGACAGGGGAAGGGACTTGACCTACGGTACCCCTAAGCCGCCTCCGTGTCAACGTTTACGCCCTACACCCCGCGCGAGGTGAGCACGATCTTGACCGTCCGCAGCAGGATCGACACGTCCAGCCACAGCGTCCAGTTCGCCATGTAGGCGAGGTCGTAGCGCAGCTTGTTCTGGGGGCTCGAGTAGTAGTCGCCGTTGACCTGGGCGAGGCCGGTCAGGCCGGGAGCGAGCGAGAAGCGCTCGGCGTAGCCGGGCACCTCCCGGAGATAGCGCTGCACGAAGCCGGGGCGCTCCGGCCGTGGGCCCACCAGGCTCATCGTGCCGCCGAGGACGTTGAAGAGCTGCGGGAACTCGTCCAGGCGGAAGCGCCGCAGGAAGGCGCCGATCGCGGTCAGCCGCGGGTCTCCCGGCTGCGCCAGCACCTCCCCCGACTCCGCCTCGGCGTCCACGCGCATGGTGCGGAGCTTGTAGAGCGTGAACGGCTTCCGGTCGCGGCCCACGCGGGTCTGGAGATACAGCATGCCGCCGGGCGAGGTGACGCGCACGGCGAGCGCGCAGGCGGCCATCACCGGCGTGGCGAGGAGGAGCAGAACCGAGCCCGCCGTGAGGTCGAGCAGGCGCTTCAGCGGCCAGTTGATCCGCCACTCCGTCTCGCGCACCACCTCGATCAGCGGCAGGTCGTGCACCCAGCGGTAGCGCATGCGGCCGATCAGGCTCTCGAACGGCCCGGGCAGCAGCAGCACGCTGGTGTGGTCCGGCCGGGTGCCGGCGAGGCCGTCGATCAGCCGCGTCTGCCAGGAGTCGCCGCTGCCGACGAGGAGGATGTCGTCGATGCGGTCCGCCGCCAGCAGCGACGCGAGATCCTCGGTGGAGCCCAGGCAGGGGCCGAGGTCGGGATCGCCCTCCGGAAGCACCGCCTCGCCGGGGATCGTCACCCAGCCCACCACCCGGAGGCCGTGCCAGGGCTCCCGCCCGAGCGTATGGGCGAGCTCGCGCGCCGCGGCGCCGCCGCCGGCGATCGCCACCCGCCGCTCCCGCCGCCGCTCCATGCGGTCGAGCGCCAGCCCCCAGCCGTAGAGCAGGAGGGCGTCGAAGGCGACGAACAGCAGCACCACCGAGCGGGGGAACTCGCGGTTGGCGAGGAACCAGTACGCCATCAGCGCCATCGCCTGGAACACGGCCGCGCGAAGCAGCCGGCGCACCAGCTCGAGGCGGCCGCGCGGCCGCGGCGCGTCGTAGAAGCCGAGGAAATAGAGGGTGGCGAACTGCACCAGCAGCACCACCAGCCACTCCTGCGAGAGAAAGCGGAGCCGGTCCCCCGGCAGCAGCCCCCGGGTGAAGGGGAGCCGCACGTGGAGCCGCACCAGGAAGGCGGCCCAGAGCGCGGCGACGGCGGCGGTCCCGTCGCCGAACAGCCGCAGCGACGGCCGGCGGGAGTTCATGGGCGGACTCTACAACGAATGCCCTCCTTGACCCCCCGCCCCCCTGCCGATACGCTGCCGCCCTAGACCGAGAGGGAAGCGTCTCCAGCCATGAAAGTCACCGAGCACCTGGCGAATGCCACCCAGCCGCTGATCAGCTTCGAGATCATCCCGCCCCTGCGCGGCGGCGACGTCAAGGGTCTGCTCGTGCTGATCGACGACCTCGTCAAGTACCACCCGCCGTTCATCGACATCACGAGCCACGCGGCGGAGATCATGTACGAGGAGACGCCGGCCGGCATCCAGCGCCGGGTGAAGCGCAAGCGGCCGGGGACGCTCGGGGTCTGCGCGCTGATCCAGAACAAGTACCACATCGACGCCGTCCCCCACATCCTCTGCCAGGGCTTCACCCGCGAGGAGACGGAGGACTTTCTGATCGAGCTGCGCTACCTGGGGATCGACAACGTCCTCGCCGTGCGCGGCGACGAGAGCGGCTACCAGAAGCCGCTCCAGCACGGCCGCAGCGCCAACCGCTGGGCCTGCGACCTGGTGGGGCAGATCGCGGCCATGAACCGCGGACGCTACCTCGAGCAGGATCTCCTGGACGCCGAGCCGACCAGCTTCTGCGTCGGCGTCGGCGGCTATCCCGAGAAGCATTTCGAGGCGGCCAATCTGCAGCTCGACGTCCGCCGGGTCAAGGAGAAGGTCGAGGCCGGGGCCCACTACGTGGTCACCCAGATGTTCTTCGACAACCGGCACTACTTCCGTTTCGTCGAGCTCTGCCGCGAGCAGGGGATCGAGGTGCCGATCATCCCGGGCCTGAAGATCCTCACCTCGGAGCGGCAGCTCACCTCGATCCCGCGCACCTTCTACGTGGAGGTTCCCGCCGCGCTGGCCGACGAGGCGCTCGCCCATCCCGACCGCGTCCCGGACATCGGCGTCGAGTGGGCCCTGAAGCAGACCCAGGAGCTGCTCGACCACGGCGTCCCCTCGGTCCACTTCTACGTCATGCAGAGCGCCGCCGCCATCAAGAAGCTGATGGCGAAGCTCAGGCTGTGAACGACCCGGGCCGGTCCGTGGGAAATCCGACCCGGGATGTGGAGAGTTGGACCCGCGGGTCGGAGAAGCGGACCCTGGGGTCGGAGAGTTGGACCCGCGGGTCGAGTGATTAGACCCGTGGGTCCGGTGAGAGGACCCGTGGGTCGAGGGAGAGGACCCGCGGGTCAGGTGATTGGACCCGCGGGTCGAAGAGCTGGACCCGCGGGTCGGAGAACCGGACCCTCGGGTCAAAGACTTGGACCCGAGGGTCGTAACGTCTGACCCGCGGGTCGCGAACCTGGACCCTCGGGTCCCGCTCCCCTACGCCGCCGCCCGCGAGGCCAGCAGCCGCAGGGCGTGTCCCTCGAGCTCCGCGGCGCGGTGGGCGGCGGTGTGGTCGCGCATCACGCGGGCTCGCGCCCGCTCGCCGAGGGCGCGGCGCTCGGGCTCGGGGACGTCCCGCAGATACTGTAGCACCTCGCCGGGCGTCTTGGCGGTGAGGATCTCCTCTCCAATCTTGAAGAAGGTCTCCAGTCCCGACCAGTTGTCGCTGATGATCGGCGTCGCGCAGGCCGCGGCCTCGAACAGGCGCACGCTCGGCGAGAAGCCGGCCGTCACCATGTCGGCGCGGGTGATGTTGAGCGTGAAGCGCTGCTGGTTGTAGAACCGCGAGTGCTTCTTCGGCTCCAGGTGCTCGAAGCGCTTGACGTTCCTCGGCCAGCGGATCTCGGCGGGGTACTGCGGACCGGCCACGGCGAATTTCCCCTTCGCCCAGCGCCGCGCGGGCTCGATCAGCAGCCGCTCGAGCGCCGGCTGGCGGTCTTCGCTATAGGTGCCCATGTAGCCGAGGTCCCAGCGCGGCTCGACCGCCTCCGGCCGGTAGAGGGCGGGGTCGAACGAGCAATAGAGCGCCCGCGCCATCGGCGAGCCGTAGCGCCGCTCGAGCAGCCTGAGCGTCGGCCCGCCGGTGAAGGAGAGATAGGCGCCGTAGCGCGGGATCAGCTCGGGCGAGAGATATTCGTGGTCGCCGCGCTCCAGCTTGGCGAGCGTCACCGGCGTGTCGATGTCGTAGAAGGCGGTGGCGCCGGCCGCCGCCGCGGTCACCCAGCGGCCGACCTCGACCCCCTGCGGCACGTAGGAGCCGACGATCACGAAGTCGGCCCGGCGCACGGCGGGCTCGAAGCGGTCCTTGAGGTCCTGCAGGTCGGCGTAGAGCTCGGCGCGGCCGTAGGGAGGACGGGGGAGGTCGCGGTTGTCCGCGTACCAGGGCTGGTCGCGCTCCAGGAACAGGACGCGATGCCCGCGGGCCTCGAGCTCGCGCACCAGCCCGCGGTAGGTGGTGGCGTGGCCGTTCCCCCACGACGAGGTGATGGACAGCCCGAGGATGACGATGTCGAGCGGCTCGTGCCTCACGGAAGTGCCTCCATGCCGGCGGAAACGCGGGCGCCGGCGCCCGTGGGGGACTGGATTCCCAGGATCGACTCGACCTGCGCCGCCCGGTGGGCGTAGGTGTGCTCGGCGAGAACCCTCCGCAGCGCCGCCCGGCCCATCCGTCGGGCCTCCGGGGAGGTGAGCCCGCGCAGGCGCGCCGCCACCTCCTCGCCGTTCGCCGCCACGATCACCTCCCGCTCGGGCTCCAGGAACATCCCGATGCCTTCCCAGGCGTCGGTGATCAGGCAGGCGCCGGCTCCGGCGGCTTCGAAGACCCGGGTGGCCGGCGAGAAGCCGTAGCGGGCCATGCTCTCGCGGCTGACGTTGAGCACCGTCTGCGGGGTGCAGTTGAAGGCGTTGTGATCGCGCGTGTAGACGTGCCCGAGATAGGTCACGTTCCCCGGCATGGGTTTGTCTCCCCAACCGTTGCCGCCGAGCAGGAAGCGGCGCTCCGGGCACGCCGCCGCCGCCTTCAGGAAGAACTCCTCGACGCGCGCCTCGCGGTCCGGCAGGCGGTTGCCGAGGAACCCCAGATCCCCCTCGAAGCGGGGATCGGGATCGACCGGATGATGGGTCGTGGGATCGAGGGCGTTGTAGACCGGCACGCACTCGCGCGCGCCGAAGCGGCGGTAGGCCTGGACGACCGGCTCGCCGCCGCCGTAGGTGAAGACGAAGTCATAGCGCGGCACCAGCGCGCGGAAGCGGTCGTCCGGGTCGCTCTCCATGCGGTCGAGGGTGGCGGGGGCGTCGACGTCCCAGAAGATGGCGAGGCCGTCCGGCCGCCGGAGGTCCAGCACGGCGGCTTCCAGCAGCTCGTCGAAGACCCCCACGCCGCTCGCCTTCACCACCACGTCGGCACCGCGGGCGGCGTCGAGCGCGCGCTCGGCGCCGCGCTCGTCCGCGGGGTAGACGACGACCCGCGCCCAGTCCGGATCGGGGATGTCGCGGTGCTGCTGGCGCTCGAAGGCGTCGGGCTCGTAGAAGGTGACGCGGTGGCCCCGCTCGGCGAGGTTGCGGATGATGCCGCGGTAGTAGGTGACCGCCCCGTTCCAGTAGGCGGAGACCAGGCTCGAGCCGAAGAAGGCGATGTCCAGGCCCCCTGCCGTTTTTTGGGGATCCCTCATGCGGTCGCTCCCAGGGGTTCGGTGACGGTGGCGGCGATGCCGAGCTCGCGGCCGATCGCCAGCAGCTCGTCCACGCGGTGGGCGCAGGTGTGCCGGTCGAGGAGGGTCTCGCGGCCCGAGCGGGCGACCTCGGCGGCCAGCGCCGGATCGTTCAGCAGGTCGCGCAGGTGGCGCTTCATCTCGCCGCCGTCGCGGGCGACCAGGTAGTCGCGGCCGGGACGGAAGAGCCCCTCGGCGTCGTTCCACGGCGCGGAGACCAGGGGGATGCCGCAGGCCAGGGCCTCGAAGGGGCGGATGGTCGGGATGCCGGGCAGCGCCTCGACGTAGGGCCGGCGCGGCACGTGGATCGTCGCCCGGAAGCGGGCGAAGACCCGCGGCGCCTCGTGGTTGGGGAGCCAGCCGGCGTAGTCGATCCCCGCCGCCGCCAGCGCCCGCTTTCCCTCCTCGGGATAGCGCACGCCGTGGACCCGCGCCTCGATTTTCATCTCATCGCCCAGCGCGTGGACGGGCTCGATCAGGAACTCGTGCAGCTCGGCCGTGCGCTCCTCGTCCCCCCAGTTGCCGATCCAGACGAGATCCCCTTCCTCAGGCTCTCTGGGCATCGGATGAAAAACGCGGGTGTCCGCCGCCTCGTGCCAGGTCCAGGCCCGCGCCGCCCAGCCGCGCTCCAGGTAGAGGTCGCGGATGACGCCGCCGAAGGCGAGCACGCCGTCGTAGCGCGACAGGTCGTAGGCGGCCATGGTCTCGGGCGCGGTGACCGACCGGTGGTGGGTGTCGTGGAAGAGCAGGCGATAGTCATGCGTCCGCCGGTGCTCCCCGATGCGACGGACGAGCCCATGGTCGTTCCACTCGTGGACGATCGCGAGGTCGGCGCCGTCAAGGGCGCGGTCGAGGTCGAGCGTGGCGAGGTCGTAGCGCGTGCTCGCGAGGGTGGGGTAGGCGGCGTGGAAGCCGTCGAGCGCCCGCTCGCCGCGCTCTTCGGTCAGCAGGTTCCGCAGGCTCCAGGAGTCGCGCGGCTCGTGGACGCGGAGATCGTGGCCGCGCGCGGCGAGCTCGGCGGCCACGCCGCGCAGGAAGTGGGCGTTGCCGTGGTTCCAGTCCGACAGCAGCGAATGGACGAAGAGGACGATCCGCATGGGCCGCCGTAGGGACGCTGGATCTAGACCGCGACCTGCGCCGGATAGGACCCCGTGTCGTCCAGCTCCGCCTCGCGCCGGGCGAGGACCTCGCCATAGGCCGCCAGATAGCTGTCGACCATCTTGTCCGGCGTGAGCTGCAGCGCCCGGGCGCGCGAGCCGGCGGCGAGCGCGGCGCGGCGGTCGGGGTCCTCGATCAGCCGCTGGAGCGCGCTCTCCAGGGCCTCCGGATCGTCCGGCGGCACGAAGACGGCGCGGTGGCGCCAGATCTCGCGCAGGCTGGGGATGTCGCCCAGCACCAGCGCGCAGCCGGAGAGGGCGGCCTCCAGCGCCGACAGGCCGAAGGGCTCGTAGCGGGCCGGCAGGCAGTAGATCGAGGCGCGGCCGAGCCAGGCGGCGAGCGCCCGCTGCGACAGATGCCCGAGCAGGCGCGTGTGGTGCGGGCGGATCTCGCCGCCGTCCGGATGGATGTTCTCGCCGGCGACGAAGATGTCCCAGGGCAGCTTCGGCGCCACCCGGTCGAGGGCCTCGAGGTTCTTGGCCGCGTCCCACAGGCGGCCGGCGGCGAAGACGATCGGTTCCTTGGGGCTGGGCTTGAACGCCCGGGAGTCGCGGCCGTTGAGGATGACGCGGGTGTGCGGGAGCTCGCCGTAGTTCTCGGCCAGCGCGGCCAGCATCGCCTCCGACGGCGCGATCACCAGGTCGGCCGCGGCGAGGCCGGCGGCCACCTCGCGGGCGTAGCGGTCCCACTCGGCGGGAGCGTCCTCGCCCTTGACGGCGCGCCACCAGGAGAGGACGCACGAGTGGCCCACCATCACCTGCGGAGCATTCCAGGGGAGCGAGCCATGGACGTAGCCATTGAGATGGATGAGGTCGGGCCGGAATCTCTCCTCGAGGCCGAGCAGCCAGTCGCCGGCCTTCTCCACGTCGCGCCAGGGCTCCTCCATCCATTCCAGCTTGAGGGCGCTCTCGAACAGCTTGAGGCGGGGGATGCGGTCCGCCTTCTCGCGCTGAGCGTCGTTCAGCGCGTCCCCCATCGTCGCCAACGCCACTTCGACGCCGCGATCGGTCAGGCCCCGCGCCAGCTCGATGGCGTACGTCCAGACCCCTCCGAGGGTATCGGCGGTCATCAGGACCTTGCGCGGCAATGGACGGCTCTCACTCATGCGGTCCTCCTGGACCTGACGAGATTCTGGTCGAGGGATAGCTCTATCCAAAATTCATGCCGCCTCAGAGAGGTTTACGAAGCTTGCAGCCCAACCATCGCGGCGGCCTTCGCCGGGGCCTCGGCGATACCCCGAAGATCGAGCAGCCAGTTGTAAAGCTTGCCCACTCCCTGCCGCGCGTTTACACGCGGGCGCCAGCCGGTCGCCGCCATGAACTTGGAGACGTCCGAGACGTAGTAGCGCTGATCGCCGGTGCGCCAGTCCTCGTGGAAGACCTCGGGCCGGCGGCCGTGGAGCGCGCCGATGAGGTCGATCAGCTCGAGCAGGGAGACGGTGTTGCCGGGGCCGCCCCCCATATTGAATGCCTGGCCGGCGAGGGAGCCGATGTTCCGCTCGGCGAGCAGGAAGGCGTCCACCAGGTCCTCGACGTAGAGGACGTCGCGCACCTGCATGCCATCGCCGTAGAGGGTGAGCGGCCGGCCGTCGAGGGCGCGGAGGAGGAAGTGGGCGACCCACCCCTGGTCCTCGGTGCCGAACTGGTGGGGACCGTAGATGCAGCTCATGCGGAAGACGGCGGTGCGCAGGCCGTAGCTGCGGGCGTGATCGATCACGTACTGGTCCGCGGTCCCCTTGGAGCAGCCGTAGGGGCTGTGGAAGTCGAGCGGCCGGTCCTCGCCGAAGCCGCTGGCGCGCACGGCCTCGTCGGCCGGCTCGTAGCGGTTGCCGCGCCGGCACAGGGCGACGTCCTCCATGCCGCCGTAGACCTTGTTGGTCGAGGTGAAGAGGAGCGCCGGCGGCGTCTCCTGGGCGCGCACCGCGTCGAGGACGTTGAGCGTGCCCCTGGCGTTGACCTCGAAGTCGTGCGCCGGGTCGAGGAGGCTGGTGGTCACCGCCACCTGGGCGGCGAAGTGGAAGACGGTCTCGACGCCGGCCACCGCCCGCCGCACGGCCACGGGATCGCGCACGTCCGCGATCTCGATCGCGATGCGGTCGCCGTGGGTCTCGCGCAGCCAGTGCAGGTTGTTCTCGACGCCCGGGCGCGAGAGGTTGTCGAGCAGCCGCACGCGGCGGCCCGAGGCGGCGATGCGGTGCGCCAGGTTGGTGCCGATGAAGCCGGAGCCGCCGGTGATCAGCGCCGTCTTCCGGGGAGCTTGGCGGAGCTTTCCGTTCGGGCTCACTTTCTGGCTCATACGGTCAGCCCCCGGGCGACCAGCTCCGCGCGCGCCTCGGCCACGCGGTCGCAGGCCACCTGCCCCTCGAGCCAGGAGGCGAGCTCGATGAGTCCCTGCTCGAACGGCATCTGGGCCTCGAAGCCGAGGACGCGGCGGGCCAGGGTGATGTCCGCGAAGCAGTGGCGGATGTCTCCCACGCGGTAGTTGCCGGTGACCTCCGGCTCGATGTCCCCGCGGCCGAGCGCCGCGGCCATCGCGTGGGCGATCTCGAGCACGGTGTACTGGCGGCCGCTGCCGATGTTGAGCACCTGGTCGCGCGCCCCGTCCACCTCGAGCGCCAGCCGGCAGGCGCGGGCGATGTCCGAGACGTGCACGAAGTCGCGCATCTGGCGGCCGTCCTCGAAGAGGAGCGGCGGGTTGCCGTTGAGCAGCCGCGAGGCGAAGATGGCGAGCACCCCGGTGTAGGGGTTCGACAGTGCCTGGCGGGTGCCGTAGACGTTGAAGAAGCGCAGCGCCACGACCGGCAGGCCGTAGGCCCGGCCGGCCATCAGGCAGAGCCGCTCCTGGTCGTACTTGGACAGCGCGTAGACCGACGAGAGGTTCGGCGGCTTGGTCTCCGGCGTGGGCAGCGGGGTCATCGCGCGCCCCTGGGCGTCCCGCACCTCCCAGTCGCGGGCCCGGAGCTGATCGCGGCCGCGCTCGCCGCCGGGCACCAGGTGGCCGTCGGCGTCGCGGAACAGCCCCTCGCCGTAGAGGCTCATGCTGGAGGCCACGACCAGCCGCTCGACCGGCTTCTCGATCAGCGCCTCGAGGAGCACCGCGGTGCCCAGGTTGTTGACGCTGGTGTAGCGCTCGATCTCGTACATGCTCTGGCCGACGCCGACCCGCGCCGCCAAGTGGAACACCGCGTCGATTCCGTCCAGGGCCCTGCGCACGGCCTCGGGGTCCCGGACGTCCCCTTCCACCAGCTCCACCTCGGGGGAGAGATACCCGGGCCGCGAGGCCCCCGGCCCGTGCACCTGCTCCGAGAGATCGTCCAGGGCCCGGACGCCATAGCCGTGCTCCAGCAGCTCGTCCGCCAGGTGCGAGCCGATGAATCCGGCGCCTCCGGTGATCAGAATCCGTCCGCTCATGCCTCTCCTCCGGTTGGGTGATTCAAGTTCAGACTCCTCTTGGATGCAGTCACCCCCTGGGCGCGGCGGACGAGGTCCGGCCGGTCCAGGGTCCTGCGAGGGATGAAAGGGGAAGGAATGGAGCCGGCCCGCGGAAGGGAACGGGAGCGGCCGGTCCCGGAAAGCTCCAGGGAATGGGGTCTGTGGTCTCTCGTCGGCGTCACCTGGTCCTCCCGCACTCGCACCGGCGTGAGACTGCCGCCGGCTGGTCGGACTACCGGTACACCCGACGCCTGATTAGGGATCCATCGGCAACGTCACCAGCAGTACCGCCCTTACCGTTTCTCAAGATCCAGCAAATGACATGCCAAAGAGAAAAGATCGTCGGAAACGGTGCTTTCTCCGGGGTCTGGGGGTACCCCGGCGCATCTCCACAGGCCGGAATCTCGCGTCGCGAGGGGAAGGTGGAAAGGTAAGTTGCTGTACTTCCTACATACCTCAGGCCGGTCTCATCGCCGGATCGCGGCCTGGAATTCCTCGAACGGCAGGGTGTTGAGCACGTCCGCGGGGCCGAGGCCGGCGCGGCGGGCCTGCTCGACGCCGTAGCGCATCAGGCCGAGCTCGCGCGTGCGGTGGGAATCGGTGTCGATCACCACCTTGCAGCCGAGCCGCCGGGCCAGCGCGAGGTGGGTGTCCTTGAGGTCGAGGCGGCTGGGGCTGCAGTTCAGCTCCACGGCGACCCCCAGCTCGGCGGCCCGGCGCAGCACCCGCTCGAGGTCGAACTCGGAAGGCTTGCGGCGGTTGATCAGCCGCGCCGTGGGATGGCAGAAGACGTTGACCTCCGGGTGCTCCAGGGCGCGCAGCACCCGCTCGGTCTGCTGCTCGGCCGGCAGGTCGAGCCGGGAGTGGAGAGAGACCAGCACCAGGTCGAGCCCGGCCAGCATCTCGTCCTCGAGGTCGAGCGAGCCGTCGCCCAGGATGTCCACCTCCATGGCGCGGAGAATGCGGATCTCGGGGTGGCGGGCGCGCACCTCGTCGATCTCCAGCCACTGCTGGCGCAGGCGGTAGGCGTCGAGCCCGCCGGTCATCGCCAGCGACTTGCTGTGGTCCGAAATGACCATGTACTCGTAGTCGCGGGCGACGCAGGCCTCGACCATCTCCTCGATCGAGTTGCGGCCGTCCGACCAGGTGGAGTGCATGTGGAGGTCGCCGCGCAGGTCTTCCACCCGGATCAGATGGGGGAGCCGGCCGGCCGCGGCGGCCTCGATCTCTCCCCGGTCCTCGCGCAGCTCGGGGGGGATCCAGGCGAGCCCCACGGCGGCGTAGACGTCCGCTTCCTCGCGGCCGGCGATGCAATCGTCCTCCGCGGGACCCTCGGCCTCCGCATGCGGCTCGTGGACCCGGAAGGCTCCGTATTCGGAGATCCGCAATCCCCGCTCGACGGCTCGCCGGCGCAGCTTGACGTTGTGCTCCTTGGAGCCGGTGAAGTAGACGAGGGCGGCGCCGTAGCAGTCGGGCGGCACCACGCGGAGGTCCACCTGCAGCCCCGAGCCGAGGACGACGGTGCTGCGGGTGCCGCCGGCCATCAGGATCTTGTCGACCTGCGCGTAGCCGCGGAAGCGCTCCATGACCGGGACGGGATGCGAGGCGATCGCCAGCAGGTCGATGTCCCCCACGGTCTCGAGGCGGCGGCGGTAGCTGCCGGCGACCTCCAGGCGCTCGACCTCCGGGATCTCGCGCAAGTAGGCGAGCAGCGGCTCGACCGCGCGCTCGGCCTCGGGCAGCAGGAAGCGGCTGCCGTGCTGGCGATGCTCGGCGATGCCGGCGAGGATCTTCTCCTGGCTCCTGGCGCCGAAGCCGGGGAGGGAGGCGATGCGGCCCTCCTTCGCGGCCGCCTCCAGCTCGTCGACGGAGCCGATCTTGAGGTCGTCCCAGATCTTCCGCGCTTTCTTGGGGCCGAGCCCGGGCAGGCGCATCAGCTCGATCAGCGAGCGCGGCACCGCGGCCAGCAGCTCGTCGCGGAAGCCGAGCGTGCCGGTCTCCACCATCTCCCGGATGTGGTTCGCCATCTCCTTGCCGATGCCCGGCAGATCGGTGAGCGCCCGCCGCTCTTCGACCCACCGGCGCAGCGGCACGGTCACCGTCTCGACCGTGCGCACGGCGTTGCGGTAGGCGCGGATGCGGAACGGGTTGGCGTTCTGGATCTCGAGGATGTCGGCGACCTCCTCGAGGGTGCGGGCGATTTCGGGGTTGTCCATAGAGAGGGCGTTCAGCGGAGGATCGTGAATCCGGGAGCACCGTCGAGCCCGCCATCGAAGGTCAGGGTCTCCTCGCAACCGGCTCGCCGGTCCTGCCAGCCGATCAGATAGTCCGAAAAGTCGGCGGGCCCCTGCCGAAACTCCGCGAGAGCTCGCCGGGCGAGATCCCGATCCTGGATCTGCAGGAGCCCGATGTCGAGGAGAGCGTCGAGAATCGAACAGACATCTTCCCGGCCCAGCCGATACCTGGACCGTAACACCCACACCAGCTCACAAAGGACGATGCTGCTGACGTGAAATCTATCGTTTTCGATCTCGGCCCGCTCAAAGAGGCTCCTTACAGTCTGGGCCTGTTCGGGATCGTCCCGGACGAGGAAGCGGACGAGGATGTTGGTATCGATCCCCCTCACGCCCGACCCTTCTGAATACGCTTATCCTCTTCCGCAAGGTACCGCCCCATCGCTGTGTCCATCTCCTTGACGGTCGCAGCACCTGTCCCGGGCCGGTGAAGAATCCCGAACAAGCTCAGGATAGAGCTGGAGACCGGGCGAACCTCGACCCTTCCGCCGGGGTCGATCTGGAATTCCACCTGATCTCCGGCCTTGAGGTGGAAATGATCGCGGACCTCTTTGGGGAGGGTAATCTGTCCCTTGCTGGTGACCGTGCTGGTCGGCATGTCCTTACCTCCGGTAAGGAGGATAGCAGGATATCGGCGGCCTTCTCAAGGGTGGGCTGAGCCGAGGATGAGGAGAGGTTTGTAGGGCGCAGCATGCTGCGCCCCTACGGATCTGAGGATCTATGGGATCGTTCTACTGCGCCTCCCCCTCGCCGCTCCCATACTCCACCGCCGCCCCCCGCAGCTCGTTGTTCTCCACCGCCGCCTCGTCGGCCAGCCGGGTGAGCAGCGAGGGGGCCCAGCGGGAGGTGCTCTGCCAGCCGGGGCGCGCTTCCTGTCCGTCGGCTCCGGAGGGGCCGGGAAGCATCCGGGCCGCCAGCTCCAGCAGGCGGGCGGTCGCGTTGGGCGCCAGGGTGTTGGCGATCGCGGCGGCCTTGGCCTGCGGGGTCAGGGTGAGGCTCGGCTCGCCGTAACGGCAGGCCTCGAGGATGCGCCGGGCGGCCCGCCGGCCGGCCATCGAGGTCAGCGGCAGCGAATCCGAGATCGCGAACCAGGAGAACTCCTCGTTCCGCTTGCCCTTGAAGCGGGCGTTGACGTGCGAGCCCGTGCGCATCAGGCCCGGGGTCACGGTGGTGACGTAGATCCCCTCCTTCGCCAGCTCGCTGCGCAGGCCGTCCGAGAGGCCGGCGAGGGCGAACTTGCTGGCGCTGTAGGGAACCAGGTGGGGGACGGCGATCCGCCCCCCGATCGAGGAGATGTTGACGATCCGTCCGGTCTCCCCCTTGCGCAGATGGGGGAGGGCGGCCAGGGTGGCATAGAGCGGGCCCCAGAAGTGGACCCGCATCGCCTCCTCGAAGTCCGCCACCGTCATGTGCTCCAGGGGGCCGACCTGGATGACGCCGGCGTTGTTGATGAGGATGTCGAGACGGCCGAAGCGCTCGGTCGTGGCGTCGATCGCCCAGCGGACCTCGTCCTCGTTGCCGACGTCGCAGGGGAGGGCGAGCACGCGCTGGCCGCCGGCCGCCGCCAGCTCGCGGCGGGCGAGGTCGAGCTCGGCCGGATCGCGGGCGAGGATGGCGATCCGCGCCCCCTCCGCCGCCAGCTCGCGGGCCATCAGGAGCCCGAGGCCGCGCGAGCCGCCGGTGATCACCGCCACCCGGTCGCGGAACTGGATGGGCGGCCGCCGCCGGACCGCCCGGGCCAGCAGCAGGCCGCTACCGGCGAGGGCGGCTCCGGCGAGCAGGCCGGCGGCCGGCCGGGCCAGCCGCCGCAGGTCATCCCGGGAGGGTGCGCGCATCAGTGCGCCTGCCCGTTTCCACCCCCGTTCACGCCATGGCCGCCGTGGCCATGGGAGTGGTCGTGGGAGCCGTGCGCGTGGAAATGGCCGTTGCCGTCCGGCTTGAGGACGATCTTGATGCAGTTGTCCTGCTTGTCGCGGAAGGTCTTGTACCCCCACGGGGCATCGTCGATGTCGAGCCGGTGGGTGATCACCCGCGAGGGGTCGATCTCCCCCTTCTCGACCCGCTCGAGCAGCGGGCGCATGTACGTCTGGACGTGCGTCTGCCCCATCTTGAAGGTGAGCCCCTTGTTGAACGCGGCACCCATGGGGATCTTGTCGACGAACCCGCCGTAGACGCCCGCGATCGACAGGGTGCCGCCCTTGCGGCAGGCCATGATCGCCTCGCGCAGCACGTGGACCCGGTCGAAGGTCAGCTTCGCCGTCTGCTTGAGCTTGTCGTACCTGGCGTCCAGCGTGGTGCCGTGGGCCTCCATGCCGACGGCGTCGATGCAGCAGTCCGGCCCCTGGCCGCCGGTCATGTCGTTGAGGGTGTCGAGGACGCTGTCCACCGCCTCGTAGTCGATCACCTCGGCCCGGCCCCAGGTCTGCGCCAACAGCAGGCGCTCGGGAACCCGGTCGATGGCGATCACCCGGCCGGCGCCCAGCATCCAGGCGCTCTGGATGGCGAACTGCGCCACCGGGCCGCAGCCCCAGACGGCGACCGTGTCCCCCGGCTGGATGTTGCAGTTCTCCGCCGCCATGTAGCCGGTGGGGAAGATGTCCGAGAGGAAGAGGACCTTCTCGTCCTCGATGCCGTCGGGCACCTTCATCGGGCCGACGTCGGCGAAGGGCACCCGCGCGTACTCGGCCTGGCCGCCGGCGTAGCCCCCGGTCATGTGGGAATAGCCGTAGAGGCCGGCCGGGGAGTGCCCCATCAGCTTCTCCGCGATCCAGGCGTTGGGATTCGAGTTGTCGCACAGCGACCACATCTCCTTCTTGCAGAAGAAGCAGTTGCCGCAGGAGATGGTGAAGGGGACGACCACGCGATCGCCGAGCTTCAGGTTCTTGACGCCGCGCCCGAGCTCCACCACCTCGCCCATGAACTCGTGGCCGAGGATGTCGCCCTTCTTCATGGTGGGGATGTAGCCGTCGTAGAGGTGGAGGTCCGAGCCGCAGATCGCCGTCGAGGTGATCTTCACGATGGCGTCGCGGGGGTTCAGGATCTCCGGGTCGGGGACCGTCTCGACCCGCATGTCGGTTTTGCCGTTCCAGCAGACTGCTCTCATGTCGTTATCTCCCGGCCTCTCGCGAGGCGCCGTTGTCCTCTCAGAGGGTCAGATGGGGTTGTGCAGATGGCCGATCAGCGAACGGGTGCCGTGAGTCTGGCCGTCGGTGGTCGCGACCTCGCCCGTCTCCATCAGCTCCTTGAAGCGCCGCAGGTCCTCGCGGACCTCCTGCTGGGCGGAGCCGCTCAGCACCTTGCCCACCGCCTGGCCGATCGCGGAGCCGCCGATCTCTATGCGGACCCGCACGATCGTGCCACGGCCGTTCGCCGCGTCCTCGAAGGAAACGGTGCCGGCGGTGTCGACCTGGGAGCCCGGCAGCGAGCGCCAGGAGAGGAGCCGCCCCTCCCGCTCCTCCACGATCTCGGCGTCCCACTCGGCCCGGAAGCCGAGCGGGCTCTTGCCCACCCAGTGCGAGCGGCCGCCGCCGAGGTCGGTGACCTCGTCGAGGTTCTTCATGAACCGGGGGAGGTTCTCCAGCCGGCGCCAGAAGTCGTAGAGCTCCGTGCGCGGCTTGTCGATGGTGAGGGCGGTCTCGATCGGGGGGGCGGCGACCGCGTCCGATGCCTTCTGGGCGACGGACTGCGGCACCGGCCAGTGGCCGGTGGTGCCGCGGTAGATCAAGGGGGCGCCGGCGAGAGCCGCGGCGCCGACGGTCTTCCAGGATTTCCCCTGGCGCACGGCGAGGGCCACCAGGGCCGCGCCGCTCAGCACCATGGCGGCCTGGCCCACCCGGTACATCATGTTGGAATCTTCATGCTCCGTGTCGAAGCTGGACGGCTCGAACGATCCCGTGCCCTGTTGAAATGAGCTCGAAGCGACTTCGTCTCGCACGTGGATGCCTCCTTTTTTACAGAGAGTTTTTGAAAGTGGCGCGGCCTTCCTTGGGACGACTGCAGGGAGGCGGGCGTTGCGCCCGCCGGGAGCTGATGCAAGCCGCAAGAGACGTGCCACGCGGGGGCTTTGCTTTCCGCCTCCGATTCCTCTAGATTGCGCGCCGCTCCTCCCGAGGAACCCACCGATGACCGAGACCGAGATCCCCGAAGTTGTCAGCCCCGAAATTACCGTTTACACCGATGGCGGCGCCGACCCGAACCCGGGCGCCGGCGGCTGGGCGGCCATCCTCATCGACAAGGCGAGCGGCAAGGTCGGGGAGATCTCCGGCGGCGAGCCGGGCGCGACCAACAACCGGATGGAGCTGACGGCGGCGATCCGCGCCCTGGAGAGCCTGAAGCGCCCCTGCCGGGTCCACCTGTTCACCGACTCCCTCTACCTGCGCAAGGGGATCACCGAGTGGCTCCCCGGCTGGATCACCCGCGGCTGGCGGCGCAAGACCGGCGAGCTCCAGAACGAGGATCTCTGGCGGCGGCTCGCCGGGCTGATCCAGGAGCACGACGTGCGCTGGGACTGGATCAAGGGGCACGCCGGCAACCGCTGGAACGAGCGGGCGGACGAGCTGGCGACGCTCGAGATCCGCAAGCAGCGGGCGGGACGGGGCGCCGCGGCGCCAGCGCCGGGCGCGCCGCCGGAGGCGGAGGTCTTCCTGCGGGTCTCCTGCGCCGGCAGGCGAGGGGGATGGGCGTCGCTGGTCCGCCGGGTTTCTCCGGGAGGGAACGGAGAGGAGGCCGTCCTCTCCGGCGGGCTCGCCGCCACCACCGCCAACCAGCTCGACCTGCTGGGAGCGATCGCGGCCCTGGAGAGCCTGCCGCCGGGGATCTCGGTGGCCGTCCACACCGGCTCGGACTATCTGCGCAACGGGGCCACGCGCTGGATCGACGGCTGGAAGAAGCGCGGCTGGAAGACCCAGGAGGGGCAGCCGGTGCTCAACCGCGAGCTCTGGGAGCGGCTGGAGAAGGCGATGGCCGGCCGCCGGGTCACCTGGCCGGACGTCAAGGGCCGGGACCTGGCGGAGCTCAAGGCGTTGGGGGTGAAGGCGAAAGAGGCGGCAACCCCTTCTTGATACACTCCCCCGCATGGCGACTCAAGCCAAGAACGCGGTCCGCCCCCTGGCGAGCAACAAGCGGGCCCTGCACGAGTATCACGTCCTGGAGACGTTCGAGGCGGGCATCCGGCTGAAGGGCACCGAGGTGAAGTCGGTGCGCGAGGGACGGGTGCAGCTCAAGGACAGCTACGTCGACTTCAGGGCCGGCCAGGCCTGGCTGGTGGGCGCCCACATCAGTGCCTACAGCCACGGCAACCGCGAGAACCACGACCCCGAGCAACTGCGCAAGCTCCTGCTCAAGCGGCGGGAGATCGAGCGCCTGTTCGGCCGCACCCAGCTCAAGGGGCTGACCGTGGTGCCCCTCTCCGTCTATCTCAAGGGGAACTGGATCAAGGTGGAGCTCGCCCTGGTGCAGGGCAAGAAGCTCTACGACAAGCGGGAGACCGAGAAGACGCGCGAGCTCGACCGCGAGGCGGAGGCGGCGGTCAAGAGCAACCAGTGGTGAGCGGCGGCGGCCCGGCAACGCCGGTGCCGCCGTTCAGTCACTGCCCAGCTCCTGGCGTCGCCGGCGGCCGCCGGTGTCCTGAATGCGCTCGAGGGCCGTCTGGCCGCCGTAGCGCGCCACGATGCGGTCGTCGTAGTCGTCGGCCACCGTGGCCACCGCCGTGATCGCCCGCAGCAGGTCGCGGGCGTCGAGGCTGCGGCCGAACAGCGAGTAGGCGAAGAAGATGTCGTTGCCCACCACCGAGAAGTGGCCGCACGGCATCTCGTGGTTGAGCTCGAGCAACCCGGCCAGCAGCTCCTCGTCCAGCTCCACGTCCTGCACGCAGTAGGACATGATCACCACCATCGCCTCTTCCCCGCCGTAGGGCTCGACCGAGATCTCGAGCACGGTGGAGCCGTAGCGCACGTAGAAGTGATCGTTCTCCGGGTCGTGGTAGGGCTCGTCGAACAGCTCCCCGAGGTATTCCTCGAGCTTGTTGAAGGTCTCCTGATGGACCGGACTTTCGAACATGTCGCTCACCTCCAGGAGCCGTACTGTAGCAGTTTGCCGCCCGTTGTCTCTCCCGTCGTTCCCCCACGGGCCCCCCGCGCGCGGGCGTTGACACCCCAGGGCGTTGAGACTAACGTTGAGGCGAGCCGAAAAGAATTCACGCGAGACCCGATTTCCGCAACTTTCGGGGGCTCGACCGGAGGAAACCGCAGTCGGCGTCACCGTCTTCATTTGAAAACAGGAGGAGATCCATGCAGAGGCGAGGAGGTTTCACGGGGAGGGCTCTAGGCGTATTCGCCCTCGCGGCTCTGGCGGCCGGGCCGATCCACGCGGCCGGTTTCAGCATCTTCGAGCAGGGCGCCAAGGCCACGGGGATGGCGGGCGCCTTCACGGCGCAGGCGGACGATCCGTCGCTGCTGTTCTACAACGCCGGCGGCCTCGCGTTCGTCGAGAAGACGGACGTCTCGCTCGGCGCCACCTGGATCCGCAGCACCAAGGCGGACTTCCACGGCGCGGCCCCGTTCCCGGGCCCGAACTATTCGGCGAAGGAGGAGACCCTCTCGGAGTTCCCGCCGCACGCCTACTGGGTGCAGCCGATCACCAGCACCTGGAAGTTCGGCCTCGGCATCGAGACCCCGTTCGGCCTCACCACCTCGTGGAAGAACCCCGACCAGTTCGCCGGCCGCTTCCTCTCCACCAAGGCCTCCCTGCAGGCCTTCGACCTCAACCCGACGCTCGGCTGGCAGGTGACCCCCAACCTCGGCATCGGCGTCGGCGGCATCCTGCGCTACTCCAAGGTGGAGCTCAACCGCCACATCGCGGCGATCAACCCCTTCACCCTGCAGGCCGCCGACATCGGGCGGCTGAAGCTCGAGGGGGACTACGCCAAGGACTACGGCTTCAACGTCGGCATCCTCCACAAGCTCAACGAGAGCTTCTCCTGGGGCCTCTCCTACCGCAGCAGCATCAAGGCGGAGTATACGGGCAGCGCCCGGCTGACCCAGATCTCGACCGGCAACCCGCAGCTCGACGCCATCCTCGCGGCGCAGCTCCCCTACGGCACCGGCCTGCCGGTGAAGACGAAGATCGACTATCCCGACCAGGCGAGCCTCGGCCTCGCCTTCGGCCTCACCCGCAACCTGCTGCTGGAGACGGACGTCGACTGGATGGGCTGGAGCAAGTTCAAGACCGTCCCCATCGACTTCACCGGCGGGGCGACCAACTCGCTGCCCGATACGAGCCTGCCCCAGAACTGGAAGAACGCCTACAGCTACCGCGTCGGCCTGCGCTGGACGACGAGCCCCGCCTCGCAGTGGCGCTTCGGCTTCGTCTACGATCAGACCCCGCAGCCCGAGGAGGGGGTCTCCCCCCTGCTCCCCGACGCCGACCGCAACGGCTACTGCATCGGCTACGGCCACACCCAGGGCTTCAAGTACGACATCGGGCTGATGTTCCTCGACTTCAAGAAGCGCAGCGTGAACAAGGCACGGCCGGAGCAGGGTCCCTTCTTCGGCACGTACCAGACCCAGGCCGTGCTGCTCGGTCTGACGCTCAATTTCTAATCGGTAACGGGTAAGGAGACACGAAGATGCATCGTCTCAAAGTCATGGCGGGTGTCCTGCTCGCCCTCTTCACGGCGGCCGGGGCCGCGCTCGCGGATACCGTGGTGACCGGTTCCGCCAACTTCGCCGTCTACGTCGCCTTCGGCGACAGCCTGACCGCCGGCTACTCCAGCGGCGCCCTCGAGCAGACCTATCAGGTCAACAGCTATCCCGCCCTGATCTACCGGCAGGTCTACGGCAACGACGACAAGTTCGCCCAGCCGCTGGTCAGCGATCCGGGCCTCGGCTCGGCCGGCGGCATCCTGGTGCTGCAGAGCCTGCGGCCCGTCACCGTCGTCCCCACCCCGTCGGTGGGGCACCCGATCAACCTCACGTACCCCCTGCCCTACAACAACATGGCCGTGCCGGGGGCCACGCTGCACGACCTGCTCACCAAGACGCAGTCGACCAGCGCCTCGGACCCGACCGATCTCATCCTGAGGCAGAAGGGCGCCACCCAGCTCCAGGAAGGGCTCTCGCTCAAGCCGACCTTCGTCACCCTGTGGATCGGCAACAACGACGCCCTGGCCGCCGCCACCTCCGGCATCGCCATCGAGGGGGTGACGCTCACTCCCGCGGCCCAGTTCGCGGCCGACCTCAAGACCGTGACCGACGCCATCAACGCCGAGGGCGCCAAGATGGCGATCGCCAAGATCCCCGACGTCACCAGCATCCCCTTCGTGACGGCGATCTCGCGCTTCGTGGTCAATCCGGCGACCAACAAGCCGGTCCTCGACCCCAGCGGCAATCCGATCCCCCTGATCGGCCCCAACGGTCCGCTCCAGGCCGGCGACTACGTGCTGCTCTCGGCGACCGCCGAGCTCTCCCACGGGATCGGCATTCCGGCCGTGCTCGGCGGCACCGGCAAGCCGCTGTCCGACACCTCGGTGCTCTCCGCCAGTGAGGTGGCGACGATCAAGGCGCACGTCGACGCCTACAACGCCGCCATCGTGGCCGTGGCCACGACCACCAGCGCGGCGATCGTCGACACCAACTCCGCCCTGACCACGCTGGCGACCACCGGCATCAACGTCGGCGGCGTCTCCTACTCCAGCGCCTACCTGACCGGCGGCGTCTTCGGCTATGACGGCGTCCATCCGACGGCGTTCGGCTACGCCTACATCGCCAATCTCTTCATCGACGCGATCAACGCCCACTTCGGCGCCACGATCCCGGAGGTCGACCTCTATCCGTTCGTCTTCGGACCGCTGCCGAAGAGCAAGCGCGCGACCCTGCCGGTCGTGGAGCCGTCGTCGTCCGAGTTCACCAGCATCGTCTTCACGCCGGAAGCCCGGCGCAACCTGCTCCAGTCGCTGGGCGTGCCGCAGTCGATCATCGACGGCAAGACCCCGCGGCCTCATCACCCCCACCACGGGCAGTAGACGCGGGCGGCGAAACGCCGGGAAACCGGCCGATCGAAGGACGAGGGCGGGAGCGATCCCGCCCTCATTTCTTTTTGTAACATCCAGGGACGCTTCCAATGTCACGAAACTCGGCCCGAAAGCACCTATAATAGGATCTCATGCTAGGGTTCCCTTTTATCTTTTGCAGTTTTTCTTGGTGGATTTCCGGATTGGACCTCCCGGAGGAGAGGACGGAGGCATCATTGTGGAGGTCTCATGCGTGCGCGAACGGATGGGAAATTCTGGGCTGAGCTCGTAACCTGCCTCGCGGCGGCGCTCTGGCTGTGGGCCGGCCAGGCCGCGGGGTCCGAGTCTCCCGCGACGGTCCCCTCGCCGCAGCGAGGTGGAAGCTCGCTGGGGCTGCGGGCCGGGGAGGCGGTCCCGCCGAAGCGGATCGGGGAGATCTACCGCCGGATCCTCGCCGACTGGTCGGCGGGCGAGACGGACCGGGCTCCGGACGAGCTGATCGAGCTGGAGACCGCGGTGGTCAGCGACGCCGACCCGCGGACCCACAAGACCCTGCTGAAAGCGGAGCAGGAGGTGATCCATCAGGTCGGGACGGCCGATCTCGAGGGCCTGGTGCCGATCGCGGTGCTCCATCACGAGGCCTACCGGCGCCTGCTCCAGCGGGGCGCGCGCGGCCACGCCCTGGCGATGGTCCACACCCGCAACATGGCGAAGGACCTCGCCCTGCTCTACAACGATCAGTCGGGCTCGGAGGGCGCGGCGGTGGTATCGAGCCGGCTGCTGACCAGCCTCGGCGGGTTGCTGTTGCAGGCGGCCCAGCAGCTCTCGGCGGCGGAGATGTTCACCAGGGCCATCGAGCTCGACGGCCGCAACGTCACCGCCCAGGTCGCCCTCGCGATCGTCTACGAGAAGAACGCGCAGACCGAGAGCGCGGTCAAGGTCCTGCGCCGCGCCCACGAGGTCGATCCCGCCAACGGCGAGGCGCGCCTCCGGCTGGCCCTCAACCTCAAGCGGCAGCAGCAGACCGACGAGGCGCGAAAGCTCCTCGAGGGGCTGACGGCCGACAAGGAGCCCTCCTGGATCACCCCGCTCGCCTACCAGGAGCTCGCCCGCCTGGACAGCGACAAGGGGAGGAGCTCGGAGTCGGAGAAGGTCCTGCGCAAGGCCGTCGAGCGCTTCCCCGACGATCTGCGGCTCCGCATCCAGCTCGCCTCGGTACTCGACCGCCGCGGCTCGCCGGCCGAGGCGACCGCCCTGATCGAGAAGGCGCTCGCCGCGCCGCCCTCCCCGGAGGCCTCCGCCTCCCGCTATCTCTACAACGCGGTCCGTCCGGAGGAGTTCGCGGAGACGCGCAAGTTCCTGGACGAGAACTCGCGGTCGCGCCTCCAGGTGCTGGCGCAGGCCCTCAACGCCCCGGGCGACGCCGCGGGAACGGGGGTGGCCCGATGAAGGCGAAGGTCATCGCAGGAATCGCCGGCGGCCTGCTGCTCGCCGGCGCGGCGCTCGCCCAGGTCGCGGTGCGGATCCAGCATCCGGCGCCCGACCAGCCGGTCTTCGGCCCGACCGAGGTCGAGGTCGGGGTCAAGGCCGGCGAGCCGGTGAGCCAGGTGGAGCTGTTCGTCAACGGCAAGCTGATGGGCACGTCGCAGAAGCCGCCCTACCAGTTCAAGATCGATCTCGGCGAGGAGAACGTTCGCCGCGAGTTCCGGGCCGTGGCGCACACCGCCTCGGGAGCCACGGGCGCCGACACCGTGGTGACGGTGCCGCTGCAGATCAACGACGAGATGAGCCTCAAGCTGCGCGCCCTGTTCGTGAGCGTGGTGCGCGACGGCAGGAGCAATCTGGCGCTCGACCAGAACGACTTCGAGGTCCGCGACAACGGCGCGCCGCAGCAGATCGTCACCTTCGGCCGCGACGAGCTACCGCTGACCGCCGTCCTCCTGCTCGACACCAGCGAGAGCATGCAGGGGCAGCGCCTGGAAGCGGTCCGGCGGGGGACCAAGGCATTCCTCGACGGCATGAAGCCGGCCGACGAGGCGATGCTCGCCCTGTTCTCGGACCGGCTGCTGCGCTTCACCCCCTTCACGTCGGACAAGAAGGCGCTCGACTCCGCCATCGCGACCACCCAGGCGTCCGGCGGCACGGCGGTCAACGACTTCCTCTATCTCTCGCTCAAGCTCCTCGACGCCCGTCAGGGGCAGCGGGTCGTGGTGCTCTTCTCCGACGGCTCCGACGTCCACAGCGTCCTCCCAGCTTCCGACGTCCTCTGGAAGGCCCGCGCCGGGCAGTCCCTCATTTTCTGGATCCAGCTCGGCGGCCAGCACCAGAAGTTCACCTCCGCCTGGCGCGACTTCCAGGGCAACGACCGCGAGTACGAGACCCTCGAGAAGACGGTCCGCGAGAGCGGCGGCCGCATCCTGCCGATCGAGCGCATCGAGGACCTGGAGGGCGCCTTCCGCAGCATCCTCCAGGAGCTGCGCCAGCAGTACGCCCTGGGCTACTATCCGACGACCGCCAAGGGAGACGGCACCTGGCACAAGGTGGATGTCCGGGTGCGCGGCTTCTCCGGCCGGGTCCGCACCCGCGAAGGCTACGCGGACTACTAGTACCCTATCACTCCAGGAAAGATGGGTAGAGTTTGCGTAGCTTCACCCGGGCATCCTCAGTGGTGAACTTCCAGTTGGCTCCAATAGCGGCCTGATTGCGCTGAGTTTCCCAGGCCGCCGTTTCCCGTTGCAGGA
>DASWRX010000029.1:0-4350 GCA_036402955.1 Thermoanaerobaculia bacterium | reverse complement strand
GTGTTGACGAAGAACCCGATCAGCCCTTCGAGCTCGGGACGGTTGCGGCCGGCCACGGGGGAGCCCACCACGACGCGCTCCTGGCCCGTGTAGCGGTGGAGCAGCGCCTGGAAGGCCGCGAGCAGGGTCATGAACAGGGTCACTTCCGACCGGTGGGCCAGCTTCTGGACTCCCCAGGCGAGCTCCGAGGAGAGCTGGAGCGACCGGTAGGCGCCCGGGTAGGTCTGGAGCGGCGGCCGCGGCCGGTCGGTCGGCAGGCGGAGCGCCGGGACCTCGGTCCCGAACCGCCGTTTCCAGTCGGCCAGCAGGGCGTCGATCGCCTCCCCGCTCAGCGCGCTCCGCTGCCAGACCGCGAAGTCCGGGTACTGCACGGGGAGCTCGGGAAGGGGCGACGGCCGGCCGGCGACGAACGCGTCATAGAGCTCTCGCAGCTCCCCGGCGAAGACGCCGGTCGACCAGCCGTCGGTCACGATGTGGTGCAGGGTGACCAGGAGCAGCGCGGCGTCCCCGGCGAGCCGCAGCAGGGTCGTGCGGAGCAGCGGCCCGCGGGCGAGGTCGAAGGGCAGGCGCGCCTCCTCTCCCGCCCACTTCCGGGCCTCGGGCTCGCGCCGGAACGCGGGCAGGCCGGAGAGGTCGACCTGCGGCAGCGGCAGAGGCGCCGGCGGCTGGACCTGCTGCCGGCCCCTCCCCTCCCGCTCCAAGAAGCGAGCGCGCAGCGACTCGTGACGCCGCGCGATCTCGTCCAGGGCCCGCGAGAGCGCCCCCGGATCGAGACGGCCGGTGAGGCGGAAGGGCGAGGGGACGTTGAACGTGGCCGTCCCCGGCTCCAGGCGGTCGAGAAACCAGAGCCGCTGCTGGGCGAAGGAGAGCGGCAGGTCCGCGCCGCGGGGAGCCCGCCCGATCGGCGGCAGGGGAACGCCGCGGCGCGACGCGATCTCCCGCTCGACCTGCGCCGCCAATCCCTTGAGGGTGGAAGCGAGGAAGAGCTGCCGGACCGGCAGCTCCACGTTCAGGAGCGAGCGGAGGCGGGAGACGACCCTGGTGGCGAGCAGCGAGTGGCCGCCGAGCTCGAAGAAGTTGTCGTCCCGGTACACGGGATGGCCGAACATCTCGCTCCAGATCCCCGCCAGGGTTTCCTCGAGGTAGCCGCGCGGGGCGTGCGCCGCGTCCGCGGCGACGCCTTCCGGCTGGAGCGGCAGGGCCGCGAGCGCCCTGCGGTCGAGCTTGCCGTTCGGTGTGAGCGGCAGCGCGGGGAGGAACGCGAAGAGCGCGGGGATCATGTAGTCGGGCAGGCTCAGCTTCAGGAACGACCGCAGCTCGCCGGAGAACCCGGAGGAGTCCTTCTCCGTCTCGATCCAGGCGACCAGGCGGTTGCCCACGCCGCCGACATCGGGCGCGGCGAGGACGGCGGCCTCCCGCACCTCCGGGTGGCGGGTGAGCGCCGACTCGATTTCCCCCAGCTCGATCCGGAACCCCCGGACCTTCACCTGATGGTCGAGGCGGCCCCGGAAATCCAGCTCCCCCGCGGGGAGGGCCCGCACCAGGTCCCCCACCCGGTACAGCCGCGAGCCCGGCGGACCGTACGGGTTCGGGAGGAACCGCTCCGCCGTCAGGTCCGGACGGTGCAGATAGCCGCGGGTCACCCCTTCCCCGCCGAGGTAGAGCGCGCCCGGGATGCCCGTCGGCACCGGCCGCATCTCCGCGTCGAGCACATACGCCGACCCGCCGGTCAGCGGCCGGCCGATCAGGGGGTGCTCGGCCTCGCGGGGGATCACCGCGTAGGTCGAGAAGGTGGTGTCCTCCGACGGGCCATACAGGTTGACGACCCGTTCGACGCCGGGGAGCCGCTCGTAGATCTCCCGCACCAGCGATCCCTTCAGCGGCTCTCCCCCGAGATTCACCGTCCGGATCGACGCGGGGAGCCGGCCCATCCGCAGCAGCTCGGCCATGGCCGAGGGCACGGTGTCGACCAGCACCACCTCGTCCTTCGCCGCCAGCTCCGGCAGCGCCAGGGCGTTCTCCGCCAGCAGGATCTTCCCGCCCGCGGCCAGGGTGGCGAAGATCTCGAAGACCGACATGTCGAAGCAGATCGAGGTCGAGGCGAAGATGCCGGCGTACTCCTCCGGCGAATACGCGCCGTGCGCCCAGCGGATCATCGCCACCGCGCTGCGGTGCTGGATCGCCACCCCCTTCGGCACCCCGGTCGAGCCGGAGGTGAAGATCACGTATGACAGGTTGTCGGGCAGGGCGGTCGAGGCGGGCAGCGACGTCTCGGCCTCCTCCACCGGCTCCCGGTGCCAGC
This sequence comes from Thermoanaerobaculia bacterium, assembly GCA_036402955.1. Taxonomy (GTDB): domain Bacteria; phylum Acidobacteriota; class Thermoanaerobaculia; order Multivoradales; family UBA5704; genus DATARR01. The sequence goes on along the minus strand of DASWRX010000029.1, from coordinate 2,048 downwards.
CCGGATCGAGGAACACCGTGCGCAGCCGCGCCGGCAGCTCGTCCGCGAACGTCTCCGCCAGCCGGCGGCGGGTCACCAGCACGGCGACCCGGGCGGTCTCCAGCATCAGCAGCACGCGGCTCTTCGGATAGCTCGGATCGAGCGGCGCGTAGGCGCCTCCCGCCTTGTGCACGGCCAGCAGCGCGACGACGAGATCCGCCGTGCGGTCCATCAGCACGCCGGCCAGGAGCTCGGGGCCGAGGCCCAGCGCCCGCAGGCGGCGCGCCAGCCGGTCGGCCCGATCGTTCAGCTCGCGGTAGGTCAGCCGCTCGCCCTCCGCCGCCACCAGCGCGGTCCGCTCGGGCGTCCGTGCCGCCTGCGCCTCGAAGAGCTGGTGCAGGCAGACCTCGGGTCCGCTCGTCGCGCCGGTAGCGTTGAAGCTCGCGAGGATCTGCTCGCGCTCCGCGGCCGCCAGCAGCGGCAGATCGTCGACCCGGGCCTGCGGGTCGGCGGCCGCGGCCGCGAGGAGAGTCTGGAAGTGCCGCGACCAGCGGACCATGGTCGCGTCGTCGAACAGCGCGGCGGCGTACTCCCAGGCGGTGACCAGCCTCCCTTCCTGCTCTCGCAGGTAGATGGTGAGGTCGGCCTTCGAGGTGCCGTTGCCCAGTTCCTCGAGCCGCAGGTCGAGCCCGGGGCCGAGCTGGCGCGGCAGCGGCGGAATGTTCTGGTAGGAGAGGAACACCTGCGTCAGCGGGGAGTGGCTGAGCTGCCGCTCCGGCCGCAGCTCCCGCAGCAGCCGGTCGAAGGGGAGGTCCTGGCGCTCCATCCCGCTCAGCACCGTCTCCCGCACCTGCTGCAGCAGGCCGCCGAAGCTCGGCTCGCCGCCGAGGTCGGCGCGCAGGACGACGTTGTTGGTGAACAGGCCGATCAGCCCCTGCGTTCCCGAACGGTGCCGGTTCGCCACCGGCGCGCCGACGTTCAGGTCCGCCTGACCGGAGAGCCGGTAGAGCAAGGTGTCCAGCGCCGCCAGAACGGCCATGAAGAGCGTGGCCTTGCCGCGCAGGGCGAGCCCCAGGAGCGCCTGGGCGTCCCGCGGCGGAATCCCGGCGATGAGCAGGCCACCCACGAAGGTCTCCACCGCAGGCCGCGGACGATCGGTGGGCAGGTCGAGCGACTCCTGAGAGGAGGCCAGGCGTTCGCGCCAGAACTCGAGCTGGCCGCGGGCCTCTTCGCCGCCGAGCCACTCCCGCTGCCACGCCGCGTAGTCGGAGAACTGCACCGGCAGCGGCGGCAGGGCGGCGGGCTGCCCCGTCACCTCGGCGGCGTAGAAGGCCGCGAGGTCGTGGGCCAGGACCCAGGTCGACCAGTCGTCCCCCACGATGTGGTGCATGACGATCAGCAGACGGTGATCCCGCTCGCCTCTTGCCACCACGTGGCCCTGGAGCAGGGGAGCCCTCTCGAGGCTCAGGACTCTCCCCGCGAGGGCCGCCGCGGCGCGGTCCGCCTCGCCACCCAGCCGGTCCGCCGGCAGGGCGGTGAGATCGATCCGCGGCAGATCGATCGTGGCGTCGGCGGGCGCGGGCTCCGGCCGGCCGTTCAGCTCGGAGAAGACCACCCGCAGCGCCTCGTGGCGGCGCACCACCGCCGCCAGCGACCGCTGCAGGGCGGCGTGGTCGAGCGGGCCCGTGAGGTCGAGTTGCAGCGGAATCGTGAACATGGGAGAGCCGGCGTGCAGCCGCTCGGCAAACCACATCCCTTCCTGGCCGGGAGAGGCGACCCAGCGCCGGTCCCCGGCGACGGGGATCCCCGCCAGCTCCTCCCCTTCCGTCAGCTCCGTCATCAGGGCCGCCAGCCGCTCGATGGTCGGGGCGTCGAACAGCGCGCGGGGGGGCAGCCGGCGGCCCAGGACGTCGTGGATGCGGGCGATCGCCCGCGCCGCCAGCAGGGAGTGTCCTCCCAGCTCGAAGAAGTGGTCCTCGATCCCCACGCCGGAGACGTTCAGCACCTCGGACCAGATCTCCGCCAGGGCCGCTTCGAGCGGGGTCCGGGGAGCCACGAAGCCTTCCCTG
>DASWRX010000028.1:0-14489 GCA_036402955.1 Thermoanaerobaculia bacterium | reverse complement strand
ATCGCCGAAGTGCGCGTCCGCGAGTCGTTCCATCCCGGCGCGGTCCGGCGGGTGTCGGCCTCCCTGGAGGACGGCGCGTCCTTTCTTCTTTGGGCAGGTGATGATCCGACGATGGAGGGACCGGCCGATCTCGTCGTCCGGGCCGGCCGCGAGGTCACGGCGCGGGCTGTCCTCATCGAGCTGGACACGGCGCGGCGGCCGGGGTGGGAAGGGATCGACGCGGTGGAGCTCGTGGGCCGGGACGGCTCCCGCCAGTGGGCCTCGGAAGCCGCGGCGAGCTCGACCTATGCCACGGTGGGCGGCGTGCTCGCCGAGGAGCTCTCGCCGCGGGCGAGGCTCTATACGGACGAGAGACTCGGGATTAGAATCTCCGCTCCCGGATTCTGGATCCGCGCCAACCCTGCCCTCCTCGACGTTCCGGGAAAGATCCTCCGCGCCTGGACGCGAAACGGCTCCTCCGACGTCGTCGTCTTCCAATGGGAGACCGGCGCGGTGGTGGATCCGACGCTCCTTCTGGACCGCCTCGCCGAGGCTCTGGCGACCGGTCTGGGGGCGGAGATCCAGGCACGGGAGGTGCATAAAGTTGGAGGGTTGACAGCGGTGGGGCTGATCGCGACCGAAGGGGGAGTGGGCCCGAGAATCCAGCAGCACTGGGTCGCCATCCCGAGGCGCCGAGACGTCATCGTCCTCCTCCTGAGCACCCCTGAAGCGTCGTTCGCGGGCGACGAGCGGACTTTCGAGAAAATGCTGGCGACGGTGGAAATCCAGGGCTCCCCGGAGAAATAGATCGCGGGCGCCCGTTCGTTGAGGAGAAGGCGATCGTGGCCGGACGTCGAGGTCCAGCGAAGATCCCTCGAAACATCATCAACCCTGGCATGGATCGATGCCCATCGACCGCCATTTAGGAGAGCCGAGGAAGACCATGAACCCGCGCAACACACGCTTTCTCGTTTTCGCCACCGTCCTGCTGACCGCGCCGCTCCTGCCGGCGTGGTCGCAACCCCCCACCCGCCCCCGCCCGCAGCCGAAGAAGGCGCCAGCCAAGGGTGAGGTGATCATCAAGAGCGACACCCCGATCGACCCGAACGATCCCCAGGCCCAGCAGGCTCAGCCGCCCGCGGATGGAACGGCGCCGGCGCCTCAGGGCACCGCGCCTCAGGATCAGGGCACCGCGCCGGGCCAGCCGCCGGCGGCGACGCCCCCGGCGACCGCGCCCGACCAGGGCATGACGCCGCCCAATCCGAACGCCGCGAAGGGCATTCCGCCGCAGCAGATGGGCCTCGCCTTCACCGCGCCGCAGGGCTGGCAGCAGGGAGACCCCACGAAGTTCACGGTGCCGGGCAACATCTGCTGCGTCTGGTCGCCGGACAACACCTCCTCCGTGGCCGTGTTCGCGCAGAACTCGGGCAAGCCGTACAACCCCCGGACGTTGCTCAACCAGAGCGCGGAGGGACTGACGAAGAGCCTGGGCGCCGAGGTGCGGCAGAAGGACGTCGTCAACGTCGGCGGCATGCGCGGCTTCTCGCTGGTGGTGAGCGGCGCCGGGACCGGCGCCGGCATCGACGGCAAGGGCACGGTGCGCACCACGCAGCACTGGGTGGCGGTGCCGCGCGACAAGGACGTCGTCATCTTCCTGATGACCACGCCCGACGACAAGTTCGCCGCCAACGAGGCGGCCTTCCAGACCATGCTGAGCTCGCTGAGGATCAGCGGCACGCAGACGCCGGACCAGCAGGCCGCCAAGTAAGGCCGCCGGACAAGAGAGCCCGGAGAACTGGGGTGGGGCCGCGAGGCTCCACCCTTTTCATTTTGGGAGGGTCGGTCCTAATGCGGCGAGACGGGCTGCGCCTGGGTCTGGCCGCCGGTCTGCTCGCTCGTATTCGCCTGGCCCGGCGCGCCGATCCCGGCCTGCCGCACCATCGCCTCGTACTGCTGCGGCGAGAGCGTCCCCATCTTGCGGGCGAAGGCCACGATGGCCCAGATCTCGTCGTCGGTATGGGTGACGCCGAAGGCGGGCATGCCGGTCATCTTGATGCCGTTCTTGACCACCCAGAAGGTCTCCTCCGGCGCGTCGTGCCCGATGTCGGAGAGCTCGGGGGGATCGGGGTTCAGGCCCTGGCCGATCTCGGAGATCTTGACCCCCGGCGCGCCGTGGCAGGTGGTGCACATCTCGTGGTAGTGGACGAGGCCGGTCGCGATCAGCTTCGGGTCCTCGAGGTTGGGGACGGCGATCTTCCCCTTGATCGCCGCGACGCCGCGGCGGACCGAGTGCCTCTGGGTATTGACGAGCACCCAGCGGATCAGTCCCTTGTCCGGCCGGGTGGCCGAGACGTCGTAGATCCCGGAGCTGATGAAGGCGAAGCCCCCCAGCGCGACCACCGCGATGAAGACCAGCAGCGTGACCAGAACCGTTTTCATTTGCCCCTTCCTCCCGGTAGAGTGGTGCCGTGCCCGATCCGAGCGAGAGCGATCATGCCACGGGAGCCGGCCGACCGGCCAGCGACGCGTCGGACGAAGCTCCGGGCGGCGATCTCGCCCTCGTCCTCTCGGGCGGCGCGGCGCGGGGCGCCTACCAGACCGGCGTCCTGCGATGTCTGGCCCGCCGCCTCCCGGAGCTGCGCTTCTCGATCATCACCGGCGTCTCCGCCGGAGCCATCAACGCCACCTTCCTGGCGGCCCATCCCGGCTCGCTGGCCGAGGCGACGGCCGATCTGTGCCAGGTCTGGGCGGGCCTCCGCGTCGAGGACATCTTCCGGATCGACACCCCGTCGCTCGCCCGCCACTTCACCCGCTGGGCCACCCGGCTCGCCGCGGGCGGCGCGCCGATGGCCCCGGCCGTGCGCGGCCTGGTGGACACCAGACCGCTCGCCGTCACCATCCAGAGCGCCTCTCCCACCGTCGACGGCGAGATCATCGGCATCGAGAGCAACCTCGAGCGTGGACGCCTCAAGGCCCTGGCGCTGACGGCGCTCAACTATTCGAACGGCCAGACGTTGACCTGGGTCCAGGGACGCGGCTTCCAGCCCTGGAGCCAGCCGCGGCACCGCAGCGTCCACGCCCGCATCTCGGTCGATCACGTCATGGCCTCCTCGGCGCTGCCGATGTTCTTCCCGGCCGTGCGGCTGGGCAACGACTGGTACGGCGACGGCGGCGTGCGCCTCTCGACCCCTCTCGTCCCCGCCCTGCGGCTCGGCGCCACCCGCATCCTCGCCATCTCGCCGCACTACGAGCCCAGCTTCGCGGAGGCCGACCGGCCGAAGATTCTCGGCTATCCGCCGCCGGCGCAGATCCTGAGCCACCTGATGGACTCGATCTTCCTCGACGTGCTGGACGAGGACGTGCGGCGGCTGGAGAGCTTGAACCGCCTGCTCGAAAAGCTGCCGCCGGAGGAGCGCGGCGGCCTGCGCGACGTGGGGATCCGGGTCCTCCGTCCCTCGCGCGACCTCGGCCAGCTCGCCGCCGCCTACGAGCCCCGGCTCCCCAGCAGCTTCCGCTATCTCGTGCGCAGCCTGGGCACGCGCGAGACCGAGACCTCGGACTTCCTCAGCATGCTGATGTTCCAGCCGGACTACCTGCAGAGGCTGATCGAGCTGGGAGAGGAGGACGCGGAGGCCAAGCTGGGAAAGATCCGGGAGCTGGCGGTGGGCGGACAGGGGACCACGGACTGACACGGACTCACACGGACGAGCACGGACTGGGGATGCGTTGCGCGTCCGTGTTCGTCCGTGTGGGTCGGTGCTCGTCCGTGTGCTTTTCCCTCCTCCCCTACGCCACCGTCACCTCTCTGCACAGGAACACGTCCTGAATGGCATGGAAGAGCTCGACGCCCTCCTTCATCGGGCGCTGGAAGGCCTTGCGGCCGGAGATCAGGCCGGAGCCGCCGGCGCGCTTGTTGATCACCGCCGTGCGCACGGCCTGGGCGAAGTCGTCCGCCCCCTTCGACTCGCCGCCGGAGTTGATCAGGCTCACCTTGCCGCTGTAGCAGTTCACCACCTGCCAGCGGTTCCAGTCGATCGGATGGTCGGTCACCAGCTCGCCGTAGACCTTCGGACTGGTCTTGCCGTAGTTGAGCGCGGTGTAGCCGCCGTTCACCGTCGCCTGCTTCTGCTTGACGATGTCCGCCTTCATGGTCACCGCCAGGTGGTTCGCCTGACCGGTGAGGTCGGCGGAGGTGTGGTAGTCCACCCCGTCCTTCTTGAAGGCGTTGTTGCGGGTGTAGGCCCAGAGCACGGTGGCGAGCCCCAGCTCGTGCGCGTGCTGGAACACCTCGGCGATCTCGACGATCTCACGGTCGGCGTCGTCGCTGCCGAAGTAGACCGTGGCGCCCACCGCCGCCGCGCCCATGTTCCAGGCCTCCTCGACGTTGCCGAACAGGATCTGCTGGAACTTGTTGGGATAGGTGAGCAGCTCGTTGTGATTGAGCTTGGCGATGAACGGGATCTTGTGGGCATACTTGCGGGCCAGGATGCTCAGCACCCCCACCGTCGAGGCCACGGCGTTGCACTCGGCCGCGATGGCCAGGCGGACGATGTTCTCGGGATCGAAGTAGGCCGGGTTCGGAGCGAACGAGGCGGCCGCCGAGTGCTCCACCCCCTGGTCGACCGGCAGGATCGACAGGTACCCGGTGTTCGCCAGCCGGCCGGTGCCGTAGAGGCGCTGGAGGTTGACCAGCACCTGCGGCTTGCGGTCGGAGAGCGACCAGATCCGCTCGACGTGGTCGGGACCGGGCAGCGTGAGCTGCTCCTTGGGGATCCCCTTGCAGGTGAAGGCGAGAAGCTCGTCCGCGTCCTTGCCGAGCATCCCGACGATGCGGTCGATGGTGCCGCTGCCCGTGCGTTCCATGATGGCCATAGAGGAGGCTCCCTCCGTTGGGATTGGATGTCTGATTCCGGCGTCCGGGAGGACGCCCGCGGTATGTTATCAGCCCTGCAATGAGCACGCCCAGACGATACCACCGCCTCCGCGCCGTCCTCGACCGCCGCCAGCCGGACCTCACCGTGCTGCTGGAGGACGTGCGGGTGCCGCGCAATCTCGCCGCCATCCTGCGGAGCTGCGACGCCGTGGGAGTCTTCGCGGCGCACGCCGTGTGGCCCGGCGGCCGGCTCAAGATCTCCCGCCCGGCCTCCGGCGGCAACCGCAAGTGGCTCCCCGTCCACAAGCACCGCACGCTGGCGGAGGCCCTGGAGCGGCTCAAGGGAACGGGCCTGCGCGTCCTCGCCGCCCACCCCGCCGCCGACGCCGAAGCCGTCGCCTTCCGCGCGGTGGACTACACGCGGCCCACCTGTATCCTGCTCGGCAACGAGGATAACGGCCTGACCGCGGAGGCCCTCGCCGGCGCCGACGGCGTGGTCGCCATCCCCATGGAGGGAATGGGCACCTCGCTCAACGTCTCGGTCGCCGCCGCCCTGCTCCTCTTCGAGGCCCAGCGCCAGCGGCGCGCCGCCGGCCTCTACGACGCCCCGCGGCTCGATCCGGAGACCCGGGCGCGCACCCTCTTCGAATGGACCTACCCGGAGATCGCCGCGCAGTGCCGGAAACGGGGAGCGGAGTATCCGCCGCTGGGAGAGGACGGGGAGATCGCGGGCGCGGTGCCGCGGTAGAGCCTCACTCCCCGCCTTCCCTCCCCCTCTCGGGATTCTTCTCCCGCGGCGCCGCGGCCGGGCCGGCCAGGCTCCGCCGCTCCCACACCTCCCGCGAGATCTCGGCGATCGCCTGGTTCGCCTGCTTCTCGTCCAGATACCCGGAGGTGAGGACCACCAGCACGTAGGGCTTCTCCCCGGGCGGGTAGACGATCGCCGCGTCGTGGTGCACCCCGGTGATGTCCCCCGTCTTGTGGGCGACCGCGACGTCCTTCGGCAGGTAGGCGGGGATCTTCTCGTTGAACTCCTGGGCCTTGAGGATCTCGATCATCTTGGCGCTCGAAGCCGGCGAGAAGGTCGTCCCCTGGACGATGGCGGTCAGGGCGATCGCCAGATCCTCCGCCGTGGTGGTGTTGTTCAGATGGGCCTCGTAGGCCTTCTCGTCCTCGACGCCGCGCAGCACCTGGATGCGGTAGGCGCCGAGCCCCCGCATCAGGTCGGTGGCCCGCGAGGCGCCGATCTTCTCGATCAGCAGGTTGGTGGCGAGGTTCGAGCTGCGCACGATCATCCGCCGGATCAGCTCCTCCAGCGGCCGGGTCGAGCCCACCGCCCCGTAGAGATCGGGATCGCCGTCGTCCTTGGGATCGAGCGTGAAGGGGGAGGCGTCGGCGTAGCTCTGGAACCGGTTGCGCACGGGGATCGGCGTGTCCAGCCGCAGCTCGCCGCCGTCGATCGCCTGGAAGAGCGCCATCATCACCGGCAGCTTCATGGTGCTGGCGGCGTGGAAGCTGGCGTCCTCGTTGTGGAAGTAGGTGGCGCCGTTGCCGAGGTTGCAGTAGGCCACGGCGATCGTCACCCCGGGGCGGTGAAAGAACGGCTCCAGCCGGAGGGCGAGCGGGGAGCTCCCCGCCGGCAGGCCTCCCGAGGCGCAGGAGAGCAGGGGCAGGCAGAGGGCGAGGAGCGCCGGGATCGGGATGATCGACCGCCTGGATTCTGATCGCATCGGTTCCATCCTCCTCAGAGGAAAGACGTCTGCCGGGGCGCCGGCCGCCCGTATCGCGCGACGTACTCGTCCACCCTGAGCTTGCGCCGCGCGCTCTCCGAAGACATATAGCGCACGGTGCCGAAGATCTTCCGCTCCGGGGCCCACGGGCGGTCGTAACGGCCGAAGCACCAGAAGATGCCGCTGCAGGAGTTGGGATCGCGGCCGTCCAGGGCGTACTTGTTGTTGAGATGGGTCAGGATCTCGATCGCCACGCGCGGCGAAGGCGACCACTCGAGCACCTTCTTCCCCCACAGCATCCGCAGATAGTTGTGGATGCGCCCCTCCTCGCGGAGCTGGCCCTGGGCGGCGTTCCAGAGCGGGTCGTGGGTCCTCCCCGCCTCCAGCTCACCGGGAGAGTAGAGGTACGGCCGGCGGTCCCGCTCGTGCCCGTCGAGCGTCGCCCGCGCCCACTCCGGCAGCGACTCGTAGCGCTCGAAGTCCTCACGGTAGAAGGCCGTGTTGTAGCCGATCTCGCGCCAGGTGACCACCTCGTCGAGGAACTTCTCGGTGGACGGGCTCATCCCCCACCACCCCTCGCGGGCTCCCGTCGTCCAATGGCCGAACCGCTCGGGCGTCCAGCGCTCGCTGGCCGCGAGGGCCGCGAACACCTGGTGCGGGGAGACCGAGCCGAAATGGAGGTACGGCGACAGCCCGCTCGTCACTTCCTCGCCTGGATCGTTCCGCTCGCCGTAGCGCTCCAGGCGCTCGTCGAGGAAGCGCGCGAGCGTCCGCGCGCCGGCCGCGTCCCCTCCCTGCGTGCCCGGCACCGGCGGCACCGAGTGATCGATCGGCAGGGCCGCGAGCGTGCCCCCCGCGAGAAGGCCGGGAGAGGCCGGCGGCCACCGTTTCAGGATGCCGGCCGGCAACCCCTTCAGGCGGGGCGGCAGCGGCGCCGCCAGCGGGTCCTCGTCGGGAAACTGCCCCAGGTGCTCGGGGAGGGTCTTCTGGAGGAAGCGCCGGAAATGGTGAGCGGCGTAGAAGTCCCTGTCCGCCGCGCGCAGGGGGAGGAGGCCGTTCGAATCCACCGCCTCCAGGCGGACCGGCAGCCGCGCCGCCGCGGCGGCGACCATGCGCGGCAGGAAGAAGGCCGGGTAGTCGTCCGTCACCACCACGCAGGAGAGGATCGCGAGCGCTTCGAGCAGTCCCTTTCCCGCCCCGGGCTCCGGCTCGACGTAGGGGTAATAGAGGACATCCGTCCCCGCCAGGCGCGCCGCGTGGTCCGCCATGCCGTCGATCACGAAGCGGTGGAGGCGGTCGTTCGCCCACCGGTAGCCGCAGCGCAGGGGCTCCAGGATCACCAGCGGCTTGGCCAGCCGGCGCGCCAGCTCCGCGGCCCGCTCGAGGCCGAAGTTCCACTCCAGACGGCGGGAGGCGATCATCCAGTAGAGGACGAAGTCCTCTCTCTTCCAGAGAGTCCCGGAATTGCATGTCCGGATGCGGATGTCTGGTATCTTGGTCACGGGATCTTCACACTGCCGCGGCGGTCCGGTCGGGTACGATAGCGCAAGCGCCCTGAGGGAATCTCCCAGAGCGTCACGGTCCGGCGCCCGGGGAACACTTGCAGAGTATGGCAGCGGAGCCTCTCCCGGGGCTCCGTCTCCATGTTCACGCGCTCCGGCGCGCCACAAAAAGGAGACGTTCCCTTGAAGAAGACCTCCCAGAAGCTGACCCTCGCGCGCGAGACCCTCCGCCTGCTCGACCTCGGCACCCTGAAGGCGGTCGAGGGCGGCCTGGCCCAGCAGGTGGGCATCGTGTCGAGCGACCAGCGCGAGTGCATGACGACCCGCAACAACTCGGGCGCCTGCTAGAGCCGAATCGTCCCGGTCACGGTGCCCGCGGGCACCTGCAAAAGGGGGGCTTCACCCCCCTCGAACAGAAAGGAGTCCAAGGATGGACAACAGCAAGAAGAAGTCACACGGTCTGGACCTCGAGGTGCAGGTGATCGAGCAGCACTGCAATCCCGGTTGCGGCACCTCGACCACCAGCCGTCTCTGCACCTGTCCCATCTCCGCCACCACGACGGGGAGCCTGTTCACGGCCAAGGCCACCCGCTAGACGGGCCGCCCGGCCACTCCCCAGGGGCGGTCCCACGGGGCCGCCCCGCTCGGACCCCACACCGGATCGAGGGCCTTCCGCTTGGACGACCAGCTCTGCCTCTTCACCCTGCTCTACGCTCCCCGCGAGCAGCACGAGCGGATCCTCGCGGAGCTGGTGACGCCGATCGCGCGCGACCTGCGCCAGGCTCCCGAGCTCGACTCTCTCTTCTTCGCCCGCTACAACGTGCCGAGCTGGCAGTTGCGCTTCCGCGTCCTCGGCCGGCCCGGCTGGGTCTCCGGCCCGGTCTTCGAGCGGGTGCAGCGGGATCTCGAGCCCCTGAAGGCGGCGGGCGCCGTGGAGGCGGTCGAGTTCGCCCAGTACGACCGCGAGACCGAACGCTACGGCGGCGAGGAGGGGATGGCCCTCGCCGAGCAGCTCTTCCTGCACGACTCGCTCGCCGGCCTCGACCTGATGGAGGCCGACCGCCAGGGACGCCTGGAGAAGACCCGGCGCGAGGTCTCGCTGCTGATGACCGAGCGCCTCCTCGACCTCCTCCGCTTCGACCGCGGGCAGCGCACCGCCTTCTACGCCTTCGGCCACCAGTGGACGCGCGAGATGGGGACCTGGAGCGACGCCGACCTCGCCACGATCGAGGCGAAGTACCAGGCCCTGAAGCCCGGCCTTCAGGAGCTCTTCACCGGCGAGCAGGCCACGGACCCCGAAAGCCTCTGGGGTGGCGAGGAGGCGGCGCGGATCGCCGCGCGCTGGCTGGAGGCGAGCCGGCCGGTCGCCGCGGCCATCCTCGCGGGACACGCGGCCGGACGCATCCGGCAGGACCTCGGCTATCTCGCCTGGTCCTACGCCCACATGAGCTGCAACCGGCTGGGGATCGACGCCACGCCGGAGGCACTGCTGCGCTACTTCATGCATCGTCTGTATCAGGATGGAGGGGGAGCTTCCTGAGCCCCTCTCCGCCTTCTGAAGGCCGGCTCGCCCTCCTGCGCATCGTCGCGCTCCCCGTCGAGATCCTGGAGCCCCTGGCCGCCTCCGAGGCCCCGGCGCGCCTCGCTCCCCTCCTGGAGCTCGAGGATGCCCTCGACGCCGGGATTCCGCCGCTCACCGACGCCCTCTACGCGGCGGCGGGCGAGCCGCCGGGCGAGGGGGAGCCGGAGGCGGCGCGCCGGCGGCTGGCCGTGATCGCCCTGCGCCGCGCCCTCCACAACCGCCGTCGCGTCTCCCCGGCGCAGCTCGACGAGGCGCGCGCCCTTCTCGCGCCTCCACTCTTCGCCGCCCTCGCCGACCACCTCGACCGCCGCGCCGCGCTCGCCGGCCTGCGGGACGACTACGCCCGCGCCTATCGCGAGGACCTCCGGCGCGCCCGCCGCGCCCTCCTGGCGCTGGCCGGCCGGCCCGTCTTCCGGGAGGGCATCCGGCTGGTCAGCCGCTCCCTGCTCGACCGGCTGCGAGCGATGGAGGCACCGGAAGGGATGGACCCCGCCCGCTGGCGCCACGACGAGCGTCACGCCGCGGCCAAGCTCACGGCCTACGCGGCCCGCTTCGCCACCAAGACCAGCCCCAACTCGGTCTTCTGCGCCACCGCCCTCGCCCGCGTCGGCGGCGAGGCGGCCACGGTGTCCGGCGAGAACCGGCCGGAGCGCCTCGACGTGCTCCTCTCGGTGGGCGAGGCCCGCAAGATCTCCGCCTGCCTGGGAGCCGGCCGCGACGCCTGGCCGGCCATCGTGCCGCGCCCGAACCCCACCCTCCGCCTCGAAGCGGGCGCCTGGTCCTTCTGGCGCCCCACCTCGCTGCGCCGCCAGGACGACGACGAGGCGCTCTCGCGCACCCGCGCCCAGCCCATCCTCGACCTCTTCTTCGAGGGGGCCGGTCAAAGGACCCTCGATGTCCCGGGGCTGCTCGCCCGGGTCGCCGAGCGCTACGAGATCGAGATCGCGGAGCTCACCCCCTTCTTCGAGCAACTGGTCGAGAAGGGGATCCTGATCGCCGAGATCGAGCCCCCCTACAATGCCCGCCGCCCCCTCCGGTTCCTCGCCGGGACGATGCGGGCCGCCGGCTGCGATGCCGAATGGCTTCCGGACATCGAGGCCGCCGAGCGGGAGGTCGACGCCCTGCCCGGTCTCGCGCCCGAGGAGCGGATCGCGGCCATGGACCGCCTGGAGGCGCGGCTCTCCGCCCTCCCCCACGCGCGGGAGCTCAACGGCGACGAGCTGTTCCGGCTGGACGCGGCGTCCGGAATCGGGATCGTCCTGCCGGAGCGCGTCCGCGCCGACCTCGAAGCCCCGCTGCGGCGCTACGTGCGCCTGTTCGCCGCGCTCTATCCCGAGGCGGCCTTCCGCAACGCTTGGGCGCGGCGCTTCCTGTCGCGCCATCCCGCGGACGCCGACGTGCCGCTCCTCGACCTCTATCACGGCCTCTTCGAGCCCGAGGCGCAGGAGCGCCCCGAGGCCTTCCCCGAAGCGCCGCCCGGCGACGACGCGGCGGCCCGGGTCCTCGCACGGACCCGCGAAGTCTTCGCCGCCCGCGCCCGCGCCGCGCTGGCCGCCGGCGAGGTGGAGGTGGTCCTCGGCGACGCGGACTGGGATGAGTTGCTGGCCGGCGATTTGCCAGAGCCGGCCTGGTCGGCGGGGGTCCTCTTCCAGATCGCCGCCCGGTCACCGGAGGAGATCGCGGCCGGCCGCTACCGCGTCGTGCTCAACGCGCTGTTCGGCGCCGGCATCGCCCTCGCCCGCTTCGCCCATCTCCATGGCGGTCCGCGGCCGGAGGACGTGGAGACGAATCCCGTGGCCCGCGAGGCGGCACGGAGCTGGCAACCGCTGGCGCGGGACGGCGCGATCTTCGCCGAGATCACCTACAACCACTTCGGCCGCAGCGCCAACGCCGGCCTGCGCCCCACCCTGTTCGGCCACGAGATCGAGCTGCCGGGCGAGCGCGCCTCGCCCAGGGCCGAGGTGATCCCGCTCGGCGAGCTGACCGTGCGCTGGGACGCGGCCGCCGGCCGTTTCGCGCTGCGCTGGCCGGCCCGCGGCCTGGAGGTGATCCCCGTCATCAGCAGCGGCGTCAGCCCGGAGGGGTTCGTCCACTTCCTGGTCGAGATCGGCCGCCAGGGCGTGCAGCCGCTGGCGTACTTCCCGGGCTTCGACGTGCCCGGCATCCAACGCTGGCCCCGTTTCGTGACCGGCGGCAGCGGGGGAGACGGCGGCTCGCTCGTGCTCTTCCGCCGCCGCTGGGTCTTCGCGCCGGGCGAGGCGCCGGAGGCGCCGCGGGAGGGGGGAGATCCCGACGCCGCCGGCGCCGACTTCTTCGCGCGGACGGCCCGCTGGCGGCGCGAGCACGGCCTTCCCCGCCGCGTCTTCCTCCACACCCCGGCAACGCCCAAGCCCTACTTCGCCGACCTCGACTCGCCGCTCTCGGTCGACCTGCTGCGGCGCACGCTCCATCCCTCGAACCCGGACGAGTCCTCCCCCACGCTCCACGTGGTCGAGATGCTCCCGGGGCCGGACGAGATGTGGGTGCGGGACGGGCGGGGCCGCTACGCGACGGAGTTTCTGCTCCATCTGACCGGCCCGCCTGAAAGCGGGCTCAGCGGTTGAACGGGAACTCGTTGATCCAGTGGAAGCCCCGGTTGACGAGCAGGAGCTTCGACGTGTCGGTCCGCCGGAGCGTGGCCCGCAGCTTGTGGCCGTCGAGCGTCCCCTCCAGCGCCAGGAGCCCCGGCGCCGTCTGCCGGTAGGAGAGGAGGGACTTCCATTTCGGGTCCTTCATCTTGGTCAGCGACAGCAGGCCCGGCTTGGCGTCCGGCTTCAGCACGTAGCCGCTGCGGACGCCGTTCATGTCCTGAATGCCGACCATCCTGGGACGATCGAACACCACCCGCCGCCATCTCACGGCGTCGGTCAGCAACGGCGGGTGGACCTGCCCGTCGAGCTCGAACGACTCGACGTTCCAGACGCCGTAGAGGGGTGACCTGGGCGCGAGATCGCCGTACTGCTTGCTGCCCTGGTAGGACTGGTTCAGCGCGAAGCCGGCGCAGAGCAGGACGAACAGCGTGCGGAAGACCAGCGCGCCATGGTGGAACCGTTTGCGCGCGAACAGCGGCCGGTCGGCGGCGGGCTCCACCCCGCGGTTGAGCACGAACAGGTTCACCAGCCGGCGCGCGTCGGGAGCCGCCAGGAAGATCGCCATCAGCAGCAGGTGGGTCGAATACAGCTTGACCGGCACGTCGTAGCTGAAGTTGAGCATCACGATGTTGGTGATCACGCCGATGCACACCAGCGCTCCCAGCAGCGTGGTCCGGCGGACGGTCAGGAGCGCGCCGCCCAGCATCTCGGCGAAGCCGCCGAAGATGGTGTAGGCCTTGGAGGCCCCCATGAACGTCCACAGCAGCCCCATCGGCGAGGAGTCGCCGTAGGGCTCCAGGAGACGGTCGAGCGACGGGGCGGGGAACTGCGACTTGATGACCTTGTAGGCGCCGTAGGAGAGCATCGACGAGGCGAGCACGAAGCGGACGTAGACCCGCAGCCACTGGTAGAGCCGCGCGTAGTTGCGCCGCCTGCGGTCGAGGAGCGTCCAGACCAGGGCCACCGCCGCCGACAGCGCCAGGTAGCAGAGCACCTGGACGTAGTTGTAGGTGGTGTCCCCGCTGCCGTTGGGCTGGACGGTGATCTTCACGTGGAACAGGAGCTTGCCGACCCAGGGCACGATCGCGTTCCACAGGTCCGTGTAGGGCTGGAGCACGACCTCGCCCTTCGGGATCACCGCCAGCAGGAAGTCGAGAGGGAACGGCAGGCTGTAGAGCAAGAGATACGCGAAGGCGAAGCGGAAGAGGATGCGCTTCACCGGTCCCCAGTCGGGAGCCGCCTGCGCCGCCTCCAGGGAGAGCTCCACGGGGCGCGCCACCGGGAAGACCGCCGGTCGATCGTCCAGGGCCTCGTAAGAGTTGGAAAGCTCCGCTTCGCTCATCGTCCTACCCTCCTCGGCTCTCAAGAATGCAAGCTCTGGACTCATGGTACTACGGAATCTTGAGCACCGGAAGATCGCAGGAGATGCCTGTCCGGCGGCCCGCAGCCTCCCCGGATTTTCGCCCTGCGGTACCATGGAGCGCGCTTCAAGCAGAACCCGGCCCGAGACCTTCGTCGAAAAGGAGTATCGTCATGATTCAACTCCCACGGCTTCCCCGGTGGCAAACCTCCCTCGCCTTTCTCTTCCTCGCGGCCACCGGCGTGGCCCAGGGCTCCCCGACGATCGGATCGCCCAACACCGTCACGGCCGACCCGGCCGTGGCGCGGCCGGCCACCACCCCCTGCGCCGTGCAGCTCTTCTCCGGCCAGACGTTCGCGGACTTCTCCCCGAAGCCCTTCACCTACGCGCCACCCGCGGGCTGCCCGGCGCCCTGGGCCAAGGTCGTCCTTGAGGCGGACTTCTCGGTCACCGCGGGCCGGCAGTTCGACCGCACGGCGCAGATCGCCCTGGGCCATGCCAACATCTACTACGGCACGACGCCGGAGCCGTCCGCCGCCGTCTCCCCCACCTGGCACGTCGAGCGCGACCTCACCGATTACAGCCCCCTGTTCCGCACCGCGCAGTCGGGCGACGTGAACCTCGGCAACCTCGTCAACGGCACCTACACGGGCGTCATCACCGGCAGCGCCAGGGTGCTGTTCTATCCCCCGTCCGCCGCCGCGCCGGCGCCGCGGGCCGCCGACGCCGTCCTGCCGCTGTCCACCGCGCCGGGGGGAGCGGCCCTGCTCGCCACCACCGCCAGCGTCCTCGCGCCGACCTTCTCCCTGCCGACCAACGTCGAGGCCGCCTAC
>DASWRX010000027.1:0-17486 GCA_036402955.1 Thermoanaerobaculia bacterium | reverse complement strand
GTCCTGCTGATTGTCTCGCTGGTCGTGAGCTTCAAGCTGATGGCGCCCCCCCTCCAGACCGCGGCGGGGAAGCGCTATCTCAAGTGGCTCAGGAAGTCCCACCAGGGATTGGTGAGCATGGTCTCTGCCGGCCGCCGCCAGGGGTTCGGCGAGCTGGCCCTGGTGGCGGGGATCTTCGGTCTCGAGAGCCTCCCCACTCTTGCCCCACTCAAGAAGGC
Source organism: Thermoanaerobaculia bacterium (assembly GCA_036402955.1). Taxonomy (GTDB): domain Bacteria; phylum Acidobacteriota; class Thermoanaerobaculia; order Multivoradales; family UBA5704; genus DATARR01. Next base: position 17,268 of record DASWRX010000027.1, on the reverse strand, counting down.
CCTGATTCCACCCCCCCAGTCAGGAGGCGACGGTGGTGGCAGCGGCTGCGGCGGCGGGGGAGGGGGTTGCGGCGGCGGTTGCGGAGGGTGCGGTGGCTGATCTCCCGTTCCTGGGCGCCGGCGTGAGCTTCCGCGAGGCGTGGCGGTGGGAGGTGATCCGCCATCGCGGCGAGCTTGGAGCCGTCGAGTGCATCCCCGAGGACGTGGCGGGGCCGGCCGGGATGCGCGACCTCTCCCTGGTGCGCGACGCCGTGCCGGTGCTGCTCCATGGCATCGGCCTCTCGCTGGGGAGCACCGAGGGGCTCGATCCGGAGCGGGTGCGCCACACGGCCCGGATCGCCGAGGCGGTCTCGCCACCCTGGTTTTCGGAGCACATCGCCTTCACGCGTGCGGACGGCATCGAGATCGGCCATCTCACGCCGCTCCCCTTCACCCGCGAGGCGGTAGCGGCCGTGGCCCGCAACGTGGCTACGCTCAAGCGCGCTCTGCCGGGCCTGCCCATTCTGCTGGAGAACATCGCCTATCCCTTCGTGCTGCCGGGCGCCGAGATGACCGAGGCGGAGTTCGTCCGCGCCGTGGTCGAGGAGGCGGACGCCGGGCTTCTCCTGGACCTGGAGAACGTCCACGCCAACGCTCGCAATCATGGGTACGACCCCATCGCCTATCTGGAGAGCCTGCCCCTGGAGCGGGTGGGCGAGGTCCACCTGGCGGGCGGGGTCGTGCAGGGCGGCCAGTATGTGGATTCGCACACCCGGCCGGTGCCGGAGGAGTCCTGGGCCCTGCTGGAATGGCTGGCCTCCCGGACGCCGGTGCGGGCGGTGATCATCGAGCGGGACGACGATCTGCCCCCCTTCGACGACCTCCTCGCCGAGGTGCGGCGGGCCCGGAAGGTCCTCAATGCCTCTTGCTGATCTCCAGCGCCGTCTGGCCGCCGGTCTCGCCGGCCAGGGTCCGGGTCCGGACGGGATGGACCGTGAAGTCCTGGAGAGGGCCCGGCGCAGCCTCGAATCCAAGCGCCGCCGCGCCGCGGGCCATCTCCTGCCCAGGCTCCGGGCGGCGCTGGGCGCCGCCTGGAAGAACCGTTTCGCCGGGCATGCTGGCCGCTACACCCCGTCCGGCCTCCTCTATCACGTGGACGACGCCTGGGAGTTGGCCGAGACGTTGTTCCGAGATCCCAACCGCGAGATCGCCGCCGCCGCCCGCGACGACCTCGCCATCCTCCGCCTGCGCTGGGTCCGCCGGCGCGAGGCGGGGGCCGGGCGCATCCGGGAGCGGCGGGGACTGGTGATCGCCCGCCTGCGCCGCCCCGAGCGGCTGCTGATGGTCCGGCTGCCGGGGAGGCAGGGAACGGTGTGGCGGTTCAGGATATAGACGGCGAGAGCTGCCCCTATGGTGCCCCAGGTGGCAGATCGCCGTTCTTGGCCACCGGTACGCAGAAGCTCCGGGCCAGCCCCACGGAGACCTTCTCCGGCGCCACTTTCTTGGCGATCATCACCGGGTCGAGCTGCGTCAAGGTGAGCAGTGAGTCGAGGTTGATGCCGCCCATCGGATAGCACAGGACGTCGGAGTACCGGATGAACGGCAGAATGCCGGAGGGGGGCATCTGGTTTTCCTTGGCGACTGGCGTGCAGAGCTGATTCGGTCCGGGCGTCGGGAACTTCAGGTTCTCCGGCGTCCGGCCGGCGAACATCGGGTTCAGGTGAGCCAGGGTGATCGGCTTGCCGGCGATCTGCTGATTGCTCGTGACCCCGAAGCATTCGACGTCGAGGAACTGCACGAAGCTCTTCACTGCCGGCGGCGCGACGACGTTGTTCTTGACCACCGGCACGCAGAGTTGCTGCGCCTCTCCCACCGCGACCTTGACGGTCGGGCCGAGCACTTTGGCGATGGTCTGGTTGAGCTGGGTCAACTCCAGGCTGAGCTTGAGAGGTTCGCCCTTGATGCCATAGCACTTCCAGTCCAGGAATTGGACGAACGGCAGGGTGTCGGGTGGAGGGGCAATCCCATTCTTCTTGACCGGCACACAGAGCTTCTGCGGCTCTTGCAGGACCACGCTCCCGGCCTTCAGCCCCTGTTTCACCAGCACCGGATCGAGAAAGGTCAGATTCAGCGTCAGGCCGAGGGCCGGTTGCCCCTGGATCAGATAGCAGCGCTCGTCGAGGTTGTCCACGAACCGGCGTGGCGAGGCCGGCAGTGCCGCCGAAGCGGCTGGCATCCACAGGGAAGCAAGGACGAAGACACACCACAGGCTGCGACGGCCGGCAAGCTTGTTCATACCGCTCATACCCACCTCCTTGCTCCGGCGCGGAGCGGGCTCCATCGTTTTGTTGTTGCAACAGTATTTTACCGCGAACCTGACGCGGAGGGAAGGTTGAGGGTGCCTTTGAGATAAGGAAAGAAATTCCAGCGCAAGAATCCGGTAGAAGCGTGTCGCCGGACTGCATAAGGTTCTTTGGACAGCGGCCGATTCCTTCCAGGGCCGCGAAGGAGAACCATGAGCGCCTACCGTGTCATCGCCATCTCAGGCGACCTCGCCCGAAAGGTCCGCACGACCCTGAAGGCTCCCGGTTACGGTCATCCGGCCCACGTCGAAGTCGCTTCAGGCTACGGCCCCTGCCGCGCCTGCCTGCGGAAGTTCCGGGAAGGCGAGGAGGACCGCATCCTTTTTACCTACGACCCGTTCCATGGGCTGGACCGGTATCCGTCGCCGGGTCCGGTATTCATCCACCGGGAAGAGTGCCCGGAGTATACCCGCGCGGGATTTCCCGAAGAGCTCCGCGACCTGCCGCTGACCCTCGAAGCCTACGGCCCAGACCGCTGGATCGTCGCCCGCGAGCGGGTCGCAGACGGAGAGGTGGACGCCGCGATCGGCCGGCTGCTGGCGCGGGAGGAGGTGGGATACGTCCATGTGCGGAACACGGAGGCGGGGTGCTATATCGCGCGGGTGGAGCGACCCGGCGCATAGGCTCTCTCAGGCTCGCGTCGACGTCCCCAGCGGCTCCTCCTCCCGCCACGCCGCCTCGCCGTCCGCGTAGTGCTCGCGCTTCCAGATGGGGATCTCCGCCTTGAGCCGCTCCAGGGCGGTGCGGCTGGCGTCGTAGGCGGCGGCGCGGTGGGGGGAGCCGATGGCGATCGCCACGCTGGCCTCTCCCACGGGGACCTCGCCCAGACGATGGACGATCGCCGCCCGGAGACCCTCGTGGGCGGCTTCGAGGTCGTCCACGATCCGGCGGAGACCCTCCAGGGCCATGGGGCGGTAGGCGCTGTAGGTGAGCTTCGCGACGGGACGACCGGCGTGGTGATCACGCACCGTGCCGAGGAAGACCACCACGGCGCCTCGGCTGGGACCCGAGACGGCGGCGACCACCCGATCCGTAGCGATGGGATCGTCCGTCAGCTCTCCCCGGAGCGGCTCGGCCGTGCCGCCAGAGACCGGCGGCAGCAGGGCCACCTCGGCGCCGTCCTCGAGAAGCGTGTCCGCAGGGACGATGCGGCCGTCGAGGGCCACGGCCAGGCGGGGCCAGAGCGGGGCGATCCCCGGATGGTCCCGGTCGAGCCGCTGGCGGAGGTCCGAAATCCGGCTGCCCTCCGGCAACTCCATTTCGGTCTCCCCGGTCCCCAGGGCGTCCGCGGCGCTGGCGAAGGCTAAGAGGCGGATCTTCATGCGCGAGAGATCAGGGGGTAACGATCCGGATGGTCGATCGACTCAACCGCCAGATCGACGTCGAGGTCCGGCCAGTAGAGGTGATGAGGTTGGGGCCACTCCACGTTCAGGATCGCGGAGACGGGGGCCTCTTTGAACCAGGGAAAGTCACTGAAGGGCAGGAACAACTCCTGGCCGCCCAACAGCAGCCAGAAGCCGTGTTGCGAGATATGAGTCACCTCAACTTCCGAAGTGCCGTTCCCAAGCGCCTGTGATTTCATCCGTGTGCTCCTTGATGAGCCTCTGGATGTCCCGCAGATCGCTCCCGCTCAGCCCATAATTCTGGGCCAATTCGATCTCAGGCTCCATCCAGAACTTGGCTTCGCCCTGTGCGCAGTGGACGTGGACGTGCATCCTCGACTCCTCGCGCGAGAAGAAGAAGAACCGGAAGCCTCTTTCTCGAAAGATGGTAGGGCTCACGCGTCCTCGGTCTCAGAGCTTCATCCTAGCAGCCCAGCAGGCCTGTAACACAAAGAGCGGCCTCGCGGCCGCCCTCTCCTGTCCAGCCGATCCGGAGATCTCAGCTCTTCTTTTCAGGCTCTCTCGTATCGGCGCTCACGGAATCCACCCAGGCGTCGAACTTCGACTGGGCGTCGGCCTTCTCCCAGCCGTAGCGCTCCTGGAGAGACCCGACCAGCTTGTCGCGGTTGCCTTCGGCACGGTCCCAGTCGTCGTCGGTGAGCTTGCCCCAGGCGCGTTTGGCCTCTCCCTTGAGCTGCTTCCAGCGTCCCTCGAGAACGTGTTGGGCGGTTGCCATGATGGCTCCTTTCAGAGAGTTTCCGTCACCCGCCTCAGGAAAGAAGCAAGTCCCATGCCGCGGCGCGGCGTGGGGTGGCGTGGTCTTCCAGCCGCCTCCCCTGTCGCCTCCCATATAATCCCCCCGTTTCTTGGGAGGACTCGTGGAGATTCTGGAAAGCAAGGTCAACCGGGGCGAGGCGTTCGAGCGGCAGGCGGAGCACTGGCGGCGGAAGGTGGAGGAGATCCGCGAGCAGGAGGACCGCATCCGGCTCGGCGGCGGCCTCAAGGCGCAGGACAAGCAGCGCGCGCAGGGCAAGATGACCGCGCGCGAGCGCGTCGAGGCGCTGTGCGATCCGGGATCGGACTTCCTGGAGCTGGGCCTCTGGGTGGCCGAGGGATTCTACCAGGAGTACGGCGGCGCGCCCGCGGCCGGGGTGGTGGTCGGCCTCGGCAGGGTCCAGGGCCGGGACATGGTGGTGGTGGCGAATGACGCCACGGTCAAGGCGGGCGCCTGGTTCCCGCTGACCTGCAAGAAGGTGCTGCGCGCCCAGGAGATCGCCCTCGAGAACCACCTGCCCATCATCTACCTGGTGGACTCGGCCGGCGTCTTCCTGCCGCTCCAGGACGAGATCTTTCCCGACAAGGAGCACTTCGGCCGGGCTTTCTACAACAACGCCCGCCTCTCGGCCGAGGGGATCTTCCAGATGGCCGCCATCATGGGCTCGTGTGTGGCCGGCGGCGCCTACCTGCCCATCATGAGCGACGAGTCGCACATCGTCGAGGGGACGGGCTCGATCTTCCTCGCCGGCGCCCATCTGGTGCAGGCGGCGATCGGGGAGAAGATCGACAACGAGGAGCTGGGCGGCGCGCTCGTGCAGTGCGACGTCTCGGGAGTGGTGGACCATCGCCACCCGGACGACGCCTCGTGCCTGGCGAAGATCCGCAGCCAGCTCGCCCAGCTCGCCGAGCCGCCCCGCGCCCCCTTCGCCCGGCGCGAGCCGGTGGAGCCGCTCCATCCCGCCGAGGACCTCTACGGCCTGATGCCCATCGACCGCTCCCGCCCCTACGACACCCACGAGCTGCTGGCGCGGCTGCTCGACGGCAGCGAGCTCGACGAGTACAAGGCCACCTACGGCCAGACGCTCATCTGCGGCACCGGGTGGATCGAGGGGCACGCGGTCGGCATCGTGGCCAATCAGCGCTCGGTGGTGCCGAAGAAGACGGGCACCGGCGCCTCGGACCGCGAGCTGCAGATCGGCGGCGTCATCTACTCGGACTCGGCGGACAAGGGGGCGCGCTTCGTCGAGCTGTGCAATCAGAAGCAGATCCCCCTCCTCTTCATCCAGGACGTGACCGGCTTCATGGTGGGGAGCCGCGCCGAGCGCGGGGGGATCATCAAGGACGGCGCGAAGATGGTGAACGCCGTCGCCAACTCGACGGTGCCCAAGATCACGCTGTTCGTGGGCAACTCCTACGGCGCCGGCAACTATGCGATGTGCGGCAAGGCTTACGGCGCGCGCTTCCTCTACGCCTGGCCCTCGGCCTCGATCTCGGTGATGGGGGGCGACCAGGCGAGCAGGACGCTACTCTCGATCCAGCTCAAGAACCGTGGCGCGGAGGTCTCCGAGGAGGAGAAGACGCAGCGCCTCGAGGAGATCAAGGCGCGCTACGCCGCCGCCATGGACCCCCGCTACGCCGCCGCCCGCCTGTGGGTGGACGCGATCATCGATCCCGCGGAGACCCGGAAGGTGATCGGTCGCTCGCTGGCCGCCGCGGCGATGAACCCGGAGATCCCGGAGTTCAGGACGGGGGTTCTGCAGACGTAGGGAGGCCCGGGGCCCGCCTTCCCCCATGCTATCGTTGCGCCCTCTATGAAGACGATCCGGATCGGCAACGGACAGGGGTTCTGGGGGGACAACGTGGACGCGCCGGTGGAGCTGCTGCGCGGCGGTCCCATCGACTACATCGGTATGGATTATCTGGCCGAGGTGACGCTGTCGATCATGATGCGGCAGAAGCTGAAGAACCCGAAGCTCGGCTACGCGACCGACTTCATCGGTTTCATCCGCCGCGTGCTGCCGGAGCTGAAAGAGCGCAACGTGCGCGTCCTCACCAACGCCGGCGGCCTCAATCCGAAGGCCTGCCGCAACCGGATCTTCGAGCTGGCCCGGGAGCTGGGGGTCACCGGCCTGCGGGTGGGCGTCGTCGAGGGGGATGACCTGCTGCCGCGCCTCAGGGACCTGATCGCCGCCGGCCACGAGCTCAAGAACATGGACACCGGCGCGCCGCTGGCGCCGCTGGTGGACAAGGTGATGAGCGCCAACGCCTACCTCGGGGCGAAGCCGATCGTCGACGCGCTCGCCGCAGGGGCGCAGATCGTGCTCTGCGGGCGCGTCACCGACACGGCGCTGGCGCTGGCGCCGATGATCCACGAGTTCGGCTGGGGAGCGGCGGACTGGGACCACCTGGCCACCGGCACCATCGCCGGCCACATCATCGAGTGCGGCGCCCAGTGCACGGGCGGCAACTTCAGCCGCTTCTGGGAGGTGCCCGACCTCTGGAACGCCGGCTATCCGATCGTCGAGGCGCGGGAGGACGGCGCGTTCGTGGTCACCAAGCACGAGGGGACGGGCGGCATGGTGACGGTCGACACGGTGTCCGAGCAGCTCGTCTACGAGATGAGCGATCCCACGGGCTACATCACGCCGGACGTGACGGCCGACTTCACCTCGATCCACCTGCGCCAGGACGGCAGGGACCGGGTGGAGGTCTCGGGGATCCAGGGGCGGCCGAACACGCCGTTCCTCAAGATCTCGGCCTCCTATCTCGCCGGCTACAAGGCCTCGGGTCAGATCACCCTCTCCGGGCCGCGGGCGATCGAGAAGGCGCGGCTGGCCGCGGACATCGTCTGGAAGCGGCTGGAGCGCGCCGGGGTCACCTTCGCGCCCGAGGACCGCGAGACCGAGCTGATGGGCACGGGAGCCTGCCTGCCGGGCATTCTCCCCGTGCCGGACGACCTGCCGGAGGTGGTGCTGCGCCTCGGCGTGCGGGACGCCGACTCCGCCAAGGTCGAGCGTTTCGGCAAGGAGATCGCGCCGCTCGTCACCGCCGGCCCGCCGGGGGTGACCGGTTTCGCCGGGGGACGGCCGAAGCCGCAGGAGATCGTCGCCTACTGGCCGGCGCTCCTCGCCCGCGAGGAGGTCGAGAGCCGCATCGAGGTCACCGTGGAGGAGGTGTGAGCGCCGGCCGGTCCCTCGGCTCGCCCGTCCTCGCCTGGTACGGCGGCGTGCTCGGCGGGCTCCTCCCCATCCTGCTCCTCGGCTTCCTCTATAGCGCGCTCGCGGACCGCACCGTCTTCGCCCTCTGGGCGCTGGCCGTGGGGACCTGCTGGACCGTCGTGCTGCGCCAGGGGTTGGCCGCGGGCTGGGACCGGTTCCGTCTCCTCGCCGCGCTGGCCTTGCTGCTGGCGGCCGGCCTCGCGGCGTTCGCCCTCCTGGAGTCGGAGCACCACGAGATCCTGGACCTGGGGTTCCGCGCCGTGTTCCCCACGCTCTACAGCCCGCTGGCCACGGCGCCGCGGACGGTCGGCATCCTGGCCGGCGTGTTCGCGCTGTCCGGCCTCGCCTGTCTCCCCCTCGGCCGGCGAGGGAGGGTCCGGGCCGGGGACGAATCGATGAGGAGAGAGATTCCATGAGAGTGAAGCTCGAGGAGATCGCCCATGCCCGCTCGGGCGACAAGGGGGACGCTTCGAACGTCGGCCTGATCGCCGGCAGCCCTGAGCTCTACGAGGTGATCCGCGGGCAGGTGACGGCCGAGCGGGTCAAGGAGCACTTCCGGGAGGTCTGCCGGGGCGCGGTGCAGCGCTACGAGCTGCCGAACATCCTGGCCCTCAACTTCATCCTCCACGATTCGCTGGGCGGCGGCGGCACCGAGAGCCTGAAGAACGACGCGCAGGGAAAGACGCACGCCCAGGGACTGCTGCAGATGGAGATCGACCTGCCCGAAGACCTGGCGGGGAGGCGGGCGTGAGCGAGGATCTCCTGGAGGTCCGGCGCGAAGGGGATCTCCTCTGGATCGCCCTGAACGATCCCGACCGCGCCAACGCCCTCTCGCCGGCCCTGATCGGCGACCTGATCGAGCTCTACCGCCGGCCCTGGCGCGACGAGGGGGTACGCGCGCTGATCCTCTCCGGCGCCGGGAAGAACTTCTCGGCCGGGGCGGACCTCGAGCACCTGCGCTCGCTGCGGGACGCCGGGCCCGAGGAGAACCTGCGCGATTCGCTGCGCCTGAAGGACCTCTTCGAGTCCGTGCTGCGGCAGGACGCGCTGACGATCGCGCTCGTCCACGGCGCCTGCGTGGCCGGCGGCTGCGGGCTCGCCACGGCGCACGACTTCGTGGTGGCGGCGGAAGGTGCCCGCTTCCTCTACAGCGAGGTGCGGATCGGCTTCGTGGCGGCTCTCGTCGCCACCTACCTGCCGCTGCGCCTGCGGGGCTCGGACATCCGCGAACTGCTGCTCAACCCGCAGTTCGTGGAAGCCCACCGGGCGCTGGAGATCGGCCTGGTCAACCGGCTGGTCCCCCACGAGGACCTCCAGGCCGCGGGCGAGGCGCTCGCCGCGCAGATCCTGGAGACCGGCAGCTCGGAGTCGATCGCCCGCACCAAGCGCCTGCTGCTCGACGTCCTCGGCCGGCCGCTGGGCGACGCCCTGACTCACGCCGCCGAGGTCAACGCCGAGGCGCGGGCGACGGAAGACTGCAAGCGCGGCATCGCCACCTTCCTCGAGACCAAGAAGCCGCCCAAATGGCGATGACTTTTCTTGAATGACGTGCCCCGGATGAAGCTGGTCCTCTTCGACATCGACGGCACCCTGGTGAACTGCGGTCCGCAGGTGCGGCCGCTCTTCACCTCGGCGCTGGTCGAGGTCTATGGCACGGCGGGGGAGGTGGACCGCTACGACTTCACCGGGCGGACCGATCCCGGCATCGTGATCGATCTGATCACCGGCGCCGGCGTGCCCGAGAGGTCGGTGCGCGAGCGGATGCCGCGGATCCGCGAGCTCTACACCGGCCGGCTGGAGCGGGGGCTGGACCGCCGGGGCATGCGCCTGCTGCCGGGGGTGACGGAGATCCTGGACCGTCTCGCGGCCCGCGACGACGTGGTGCTGGGCCTCCTGACCGGCAACTGGGAGCCGGGCGCCAGGACCAAGCTCTCACGGTTCGATCTCAACCGCTACTTCCCGTTCGGCGCCTTCGGCTGCGACGGCGTCGGCCGCTCGGAGCTGCCGCCGGTGGCCCAGGCCCGGGCGGAGCGGGCGGCGGGCCGCTGGTCCCCCCCCGAGGAGACGCTGATCGTGGGCGACAGCGTGCACGACGTCTCCTGCGCCCACGACCACGACATCCCCTGCCTCGCCGTCTGCACCGGCCGCACGCCCGCCGCCGCTCTCCAGGCCGCCGGCGCCGACTGGATCGTGCCGGATCTCCGCGCCGCGGCCGATCGGGTCCCCTGGCTGGCGTAGGCGCGCTCAGCGTCGCCTCAGGGACTGGCCCGGGCGCTCCGGGCGGGGAACTGCGCGACCTTGGCGAGGTTCCGCTGGCCGGACTCTGGATCGGAGCGGAAAGCCGCGGCTGAGAGGCCACGGATCAGCACCCGGAAGTCTTCCCTTTGAGACATCTCCCGGAGAAGCCCGGAGCACTGGGGACACTGCCTCAGAAGGTGCCGTACGAAGTCGCGGTTCTCCTCCCGCGAGAGCTCTGACCGGATGAAACGTTCAAGGATGTCCCGCGAGAAGTGCTGGTCCGCCATGTCATTCCTCCCCCCGAACATGTCCAACATGAGTTAGACCTTCATCAAGTATGGTTGCCGGTGGGCGGAATTTTGGGACAAAAAAGAAGCTCTTCCTTCTTTCCGCCGGTCACGGAGACCGGGAACCCGGGAAAATCGAGGAGGAGCGCGCTCCCTACAGGTGCTCGCGGAACCAGCGCTGGGTGGCGTTGAGGGCCTGGATGATCTGTGGCGTGGGGCCGGCGAAGGGGTGGCGAGTGCCGAAGCCGTGGTTGCCGCCGGCAATGACCAGCAGCTCCGTCTCGCCGGTGGCCCACTCGGCGAGGCGGCGGCCCTCGGCGACCGGCACCGAATCGTCGTCGTCGCCGTGGACGATCAGCCAGGGCGCGCGGCGGACCCCGGCGGCGGCCTGGAGGTCGAGCTCGGCGCGCCGCTCCTCGACGTCGGCGAGCAGCCCGGGCCCGAGGGCGAGCCGCTGGCCGGTGCGGGAGTTGGCGACGGGAAGCTCGCCGTTGCGGCGCCACTCCTCCTTCTGCTCGGGAGAGAAGCGGTCCACGTCCGAGATGGCGGCCCAGGTCACGAGGGCGCGGAGCCTCTCCCGCCAGGCCGGACTGGCGGCGGCGAGCAGGGCGCCGCCGCCGCCGCGGCTGTGGCCGAAGAGGCCGATGCGGCCGCGGTCCACCCGCCCGGGGGCGACCGGGCCGTCCGGTCTCCCCGTGGCCTCCAGCACCGCCAGCAGCTCGGCCAGCTCGCGGCTGTAGGTGTTCTCGCGGAAGGCGTCCGGATCGGTCACCAGATCGTCGCCCGGGCGCATGCCGGCTCCCGAGAGGTTGAAGCGCACGGCGACGTAGCCGCGCTCGGCGAGCAGGGCCGCGAGCGAGGGGAAGAATCCCCATTCCATGAAGCCCTTGAAGCCATGGCAGATCACCACGGCCGGCCGCTCGCCGGGCCCCTCGGGCAGGTCCACGAGGCCGTGCAGGGTGGCGCCGGAGGTCTCCAGGGTGAAGGGGATCGTCTCGCTCATGCCTGGGGATTGTAGACTGGAGAGCATGACGACCACGCCCCCGACCTCCACCCGCCCCTTGCCGCTCGCGCGGCTCCACGAGCGCCTGGGCGCGGTGCTCGCCCCGATCGACGGCGGAGCCTCGGCCCCGATCCATTATGGCTCCGTGGCGGAGGAGTACCGATCCCTGCGCGAGGGCTGCGGCCTCGCCGACCGCTCCTGGATGGGCCGCGTCGAGATCCTCGGCGCCGACCGCGTCCGCTTCCTGAACGCCTACGTCACCTGCGACGTCAAGGCTCTCGCTCCAGGCGAGGGGGCCTATGGCTTCCTCACCAACCCGCAGGGCCGCATCCTCGCCGACCTGGTGGTGCTGGCGCACGCGGACCGCCTCTGGCTGGAGGTCCCGCCGGGCCAGGAGGAGGCGGTCGCCAAGCACCTCCGGAAGTACATCCTGGCCGACCGCGTCGAGGTGCGGCCGCTGGAGGACATGCTGCCGGTCAGCCTGATCGGCCCGCGCGCCGCCGAAGCCCTGGGCGACGCCGGATTGCCGGACGCTGATGCGCCCGCAGGGCTGTGGCGGCACCTCCGTTCCAAGGTCCATGGCACCGAGGTCGAGCTCGAGCGCTCCGGGCGGCTGGGAGCCGAGGCGTACACCTTGTGGGTCTCGGCCTCGATCGCCGGTCCGCTGATCGAGCGGCTGCTGGAGGTGCCGGGGGTGAAGCCCGCCGGCTTCGAGGCGCTGGAGGTGCTGCGGACCGAGGCGGGCATCCCGCGCTTCGGGCGCGACTTCGGCCCGGAGAACTTCCCGCAGGAGACCGGAGCGGAAGAGGCGGCGGTGAGCTACACGAAGGGGTGCTATCTCGGCCAGGAGGTGGTGGCCCGCATCCACTACCGGGGCGGCGTGCAGAAGGCCCTGCGCGGTCTCGTGTTCGACGGCCCGGCCCCCGCGTCCGGCGCGCCGCTGCTCTACGACGGGCGCGAAGCCGGCAAGGTGGCGACCGTGGTCGATTCGATCGCCCTGGGGCGGCCCATCGGCCTCGCCATCCTCCACCGCCGCGCCGCCGAGACCGGCACCCGCCTGGAGACGGCCGAGGGCGGGGGCGCCGAGGTGCGGGACCTGCCGTTCGCCGCGACGTAGGGTGCGTTGCGCGCACCGTTACGGCACCCAAGGATCAGGCGCGCACAGCGCGCCCTACAAGCGAAAAGCCGGAGGGCAAGCCCCTCCGGCCTTTCATTCATTCCAAACCCCTGGCGAGGGTTCTAGGGCTTAGCTCAGACGGCGAACGAGGAGCCGCAGCCGCAGCTCCCGGAGGCGTTGGGGTTGTTGAACTTGAACCCCGCGCCCGCCATGCCGAGAGAGTAGTCGATGCTGGTGCCCTGGAGATACCGGGCACTCACGGCGTCGACGTACATCGTGATGTCGCCCTGCTCGTAGACCCAGTCGTTGTCCCGGGCCTCGTTCTCGAAATCGAGGGCGTATTCGAAACCACTACAGCCACCGCCGCGCACCGCGACGCGAAGCCCGTGGGAGGCGTCGATCCCCTCCTGCTCGCGGGTGATCTTCACCATCTCGATGGCTTTTGGAGTGAGCGTGACGGGCATCTCCTCCTGCGGCGGCTCGGAGTGGACGGCTTCATTCTGGGATGGTTGGATGTTTTCCATTTTGGACGCTCCTTGCTCCCCAGCCGCTGTCGGACACAGGCGGGAGCATTTCCCAATGTAGCGGCAGAGGGGGGTCTTGTCAAATCGGCGGGATATGATCCGCGGGTGCTGCGGGCCATCCTTTTCGATTTCAACGGGGTCCTGGTGGACGACGAGCCCATCCACCTCGAGCTGTTCCAGCGGGTGCTCGCGGAGGAGGGGATCGCGCTGTCCGCGGCGGACTACTACGCCCGCTACCTGGGGCTGGACGACCGCTCCTGCTTCGCGGTGGTGCTCGCCGCGGCGGGGGAGGCGGCGACCGTCCCCCGGCTGATGCGGCTGATGGCCCGCAAGGCCAGCTATTACCAGGAGCGCATCCGCCGGTCGGGATACCCCTTCTCGCCCGGCGCGGCCGCCCTGGTGAGAGACCTCGCCTCGCGCGGGCGGATGCTCGGCGTGGTCAGCGGCGCCCTGCGCGAGGAGGTCGAGGGCGCCCTGCGGCAGGAGGGGCTGCTCGACCGGTTCAAGGTGCTGGTCACGGCCGAGGACGTGGAGGAGGGCAAGCCCAGCCCCGAGGGCTACCTGCGGGCGATGGAGGCCCTCAACGGTCGCCCGCCGCTGCCGGAGCGCCTGCTCCACCCCCACGAGGTGCTGGCCGTTGAGGACAGCCCGGTGGGCCTGGCCGCCGCCGCCGAGCTGGGCCTCCCGACGCTCGGCGTCGCCCGCGCCTACTCGCGGGATCTGCTCCGCATGGCCGACGCCGTCGTCGAGGGGCTCCACGAGCTGACGCCCGAGCGCCTGGAGCGCCTCTACGCCGAGGTCAGCCGCCAGTGATGAGGATCAACTGACGGGGATCAGTTGATGGGGATGCGGCCCGCGAAGCCGTCGTCGTAGGCGTGGAAGAAGGAGATGGACTGCTCGGGGAAGCGCCAGCAGTAGTAGCCGTCGCCGCTGTCCCAGTCGACCAGCCAGACCCCCTTGACCTCGCAGCCGATGGTGGAGGTCAGCTCCTGGGCCCAGGCGAGGACGATCTTCTCGCGGGCCTCCTCGATCTCCTCGCGGCGGGCGTCGAGATCCTCCCGGCTGGAGAGATTGCTGCCCAGCGCCTCGATCTGCCGCACGGCGGCCGCGGTCAGGTCGCGCACCAGGGGGAAGGTATTGAGGGCTTCGTCGTAGGTGAAAATCCGCTTGCCGAGCTGCCTGCCGGAGGTTTGACTCTTCATGGGACCGCTGATGATACCAGAGGCGGCATCCGCGCCCTGCGGGCCGGGCTTGGCGCGGCGGGCGGGTGCTGCTAGATTCTGTCGCGGTGAACGTCCTGGACAGCATCGGCGAGCGCTCTCGCGAAGGGCGGATCGAGGCCATCAGCGGCGGCATGTTCTCCGGCAAGAGCGAGGAGCTGGTGCGGCGGCTGCGCCGCGCCGCCATCGCCCGCCAGAAGGTCCAGGTCTTCAAGCCGGTCGCCGACACGCGCCACGGCCCCGAGCGGCTGGTCACCCGCGACAACCGCGAGCTCCAGGCGGAGAGCGTGACCTGCAGTTGCGAGCTGCGCCAGAAGCTGCTGCCCGGCGTCGAGGTGGTGGGGATCGACGAGGCCCAGTTCTTCGACGACGGGCTGATCGACCTGGTCACCGAGCTGGCCGACGCCGGCGTGCGGGTGATCGTGGCCGGGCTCGACCTCGACTACCTGCGCCGCCCGTTCGGCCCCATGCCGCGCATCCTGGCCATCGCCGAGTACGTCGACAAGGTCCACGCCGTCTGCATGCTCTGCGGCGCGCCCGCCCACTACAGCCAGCGCATCGCCGGCGGCGGCGAGCAGCTCCAGGTGGGGGACGCCGACGCCTACGAGGCCCGCTGCCGCCGCTGCTACGAGCGGTTCGAGCCCTGAGCCCTCACCCCCGGCCCCTCTCCCGTTCCCTCCCACCCTCCCTCACCGGGAGAGGGGAGAACAAAGCCCGGATTTGCTTTCCGTAGGGGCGGGGCTCGTCCCCGCCCCCTAGGAAAAACATTCCGCGGAGAGTCCCCCTCCTCTCCCGGTGCGGGAGGGTGGGAGGGGACGGGAGAGGAGGGCCGGGGAGGTGAGGGCTCAGCCGTTCGCCCGCGCGGACTGGATCGGCACCGGCTGGCCCTCGCGGTTCACCTGCACGTAGATCACCTCGGCCTCGGTGACCTTGACGCGCCCGGTGCCGGTGGAGCGTTCGGCCTCGACGGTCACCTTGACGGTCACCGACGTGCGGCCCACCCGCAGGGTCTCGGTGAAGAAGCTCACCAGATCGCCCACGAAGACGGGGGAGTGGAAGACGACCTCCCGCATCGCCACCGTCACCAGCTTCCCCGGCAGGGGAACGTGGTGATGGGCCTCGACGGCGCCGGCCTGGTCGATGTACGACAGGATGATGCCGCCGAAGATGGTGCCCAGGGCGTTGGTGTCCTTGGGCATCAGGACCACGCGGATCGCCGGCTGCCGCGGTCCGGAGTTGCGGCTCGAGGGATCTTCCATGCGCTCGCTCTTCCTTTCTTTCCCATCCTTTTGGTCGGGTCCCGGGCGTCGGGGGGCTTCATGGTATCCTAGGCTGCCTTCGAGGTCCCTCGACCGGCCCCCGAAATGAATTCGATCCCGCCAACGAGCTCCCCGGAATCGCCGAGCGACGGCGCGCTGCTGCGCCAGGTGGCCGACCGGCAGCCGGAGGCGCTCGGAGCGCTCTACAACCGCTACGCCTCCACCCTGCTGGCCTTGGCCAAGCGGATCCTGGGGAGCGCCGCGGACGCCGAGGAGCTGCTCCAGGAGGTCTTCCTCCACGTCTGGAACCACGCCTCCCGCTACGACCCGGCGCGCTCGTCGGTCTCCACCTGGCTGGTCCTCGTCACCCGCAGCCGGGCGATCGACCGCCTGCGCACGCGCAAGGTCGTCGAGCGCACCCACGAGAGCTCCGCGCAGCGGGATCCGGTGCGGCATGCATCCCCTGGGGGTGCGGAGGCCGTATTCCTCCATGAGAGGCGGGAGCGGGTGCAGCGCGAGCTGAGCAAGCTGCCGCCGGAGCAGAGACAGGTGCTGGAGATGGCCTTCTACGAGGGCCTGAGCCAGAGCGAGATCGCGGCCAGGGCGGACCTGCCCCTCGGCACCGTCAAGACGCGGACGCTCCTGGCCATGAAGAAACTGCGCAACGCGCTGCGCGACGAGATTCGACAACTGCTGTGAACGGCGAACTCACCTCGGAAGACCTGACCATCCTGGCCGCCCTCGAGGCGTTGGCGGCGGGGGATGGCACGCCCGGCAGCTCGCCGCGCCCGCCGCTCCCGCCACGCCCGCAGGATGCCGATGACACGGCCGAGATGCTGGCGCGCCTCTACACCGAGGCGCTGGGGCTGGTCCCCTACGAGCTCGATCCGGTCGCTCCCTCCCCCGCGGCCCGGGACCGCCTGATGTCGGCGATCGCCGGCGAGGAGACCCGGCCGTCGCCCGCCGCCGAGCCCGCCCGGGTGGTGGCGCCCCCGTCGCCGGCCCGCCCGACCACCCAGGAGATGCGCGTGCAGCGCCCGACCCTCACCGGGGCCGCCGCGGTGCGCCGGCGGCCGAGCCGCTGGCCGCTCGCCCTGGCCGCGTCGCTGGTTCTGGCGCTGCTCGGCGTCTCCGGCTGGCTCTATCTCCAGGTGGATCAGGAGCGGCGGACGATCGCCCGGCTGCGGCAGGATCTCGACGTCGAGCGCTCCCGCGCCGCCGGCGCCCAGGCGCAGGCCCGCCAGCTCCAGGCACGCTCGCTGGACATGCGCCAGAAGTTCGCCCTGGTGACCTCGCCGGCCGTGGAGGTCAGCTCGATGCGTCCGATGGGCCGGCCGCCGTTGCAGCCGGCCGCCCGCGGGGTCCTCTTCGTGGCTCCCGACCACCAGCACTGGTATCTCTCGCTCCAGGGGCTCCAGCCCGCCGCCGGCGGCAAGGTCTACAAGCTGTGGTTCGTCGCCGATCAGGGCCCGGTGGGCGTCAGCGCCTTCCCGGCCCAATCCGGCGTGCCCATCGAGCTGAGCTCGCAGGAGATGCCCACCGGCACCAAGGCGGCCATGATCACCCTCGAGACCGACCCCTTCGCCGCCACCCCCTCCGGGCCGGAGGTCCTCCGGGCCGGGGCGGTCTCGCCGATCAGTTAGGGGAGGCTCCCGCTCCTACTTCGGCGGCTTCGCGGGCCGCATCTCCACCAGGCTCGGCAGCGCGTGCGGCGGGTAGGTGAGCAGGTGGAGGATCATCGCGGCGATGTCCGCGGGCTGGTGCGCCCGCGAGCGCACACGTATAGAGGTGAGAATCCTCTCCAGGCATACGCTCTCCGGCCTGGAAACCGAAGGTAACTGCGTCGCCGAGAGGCGGGGTGGAGAGCAACCGGAGGTGAGAGACCAGTCCGCAGCAAAACG
>DASWRX010000026.1:0-5135 GCA_036402955.1 Thermoanaerobaculia bacterium | reverse complement strand
AGAGTTTTCCTGAACGACTTCCTCGTAAGTAGGCATGTCCAAAGGAGATTACATCATGTCTGTCTCTACAGAACAAGTCCCCTCAAAGCGTGCCGCGCTGCCCCACCCGCCGACGGTGAGAGAGGGTGGTAAACAGATACGGCCAGGTTTCCCAGCGCCGTAGCGTTGTCCGGATCGATCTTCAGGGCGGAAAGGAAGGCTTTTCGGGCCTCTTCCTTCCGGCCGAGCTCCAGAAGGCCGATGCCATCATTGGTAAACCGCATCACCTCGGCGGTGTGGCGCTCGCGCGTCCAGCCGCCCAGGAGAAGGATCCCAACGAGCGCGAGAGCCAGGGCAAGGACCGCCAGAAGAGCGGCACGGCGGGCCCAGACCGTCGCGCGGGGAGCGAAGAGCAACCCGTCCGGGCTGCGGAGGAACAGGACGGGCGTCGCCCAGGCACCGTCCCTTGGGTCAGCGCGCTGGATCGCGAGACGGCCCTCGGTCACAGCCGCTTCGATGGGATCTCCGGCCGCCAATCTCTGGTAGAGCGTGCGGCTGAAGGCCACAGCCGCGGGGTCCGACACGGGCCCGCTCATTGCCACGACGGCGGGCACACCGCCCATGACCAGGGACGAGGCCGCTCCGGCGAACGGATTCGGCCCGCGCGTCCCGACGGCCTTCGCCGTATGGCAGGCATTGAGGACGACTAGACGCAGCGACTCGAAATCATGGAGCAACTGGGCCAGACGCCGTCCCTCGAAGGGCTGGCCGGTGCCGTCGTACCGCTCGAAGCAGAGCGCTCCCTCGCTGCTCTCCGCGTCGAACGTCCCATGTCCCATGAAGTGGAGAATGTGAAAGGGCGCCGACAGAAGGGCTTGGCGTATCTCTTCCAATCCCCCACGCTCCAGGAACACGATCTCGACTTTCTTCTCCTGGTCTTTCCAGGCTCCTGCGAGATTCGCGCGCTCCCCCGCCAAGGCGAGCGAGGGGGTATCCGTCGGGCTCGCCGCCACGGCGAGAATCCGGAGCCGGCGCGGGCGGGCGACCGCCGGCCGCCTTTCTCGATGGGCCTCCAGAGAGCGGACCACGGGTGTACGCCGGCTCAGGCCGAGAAAGTCCTCCGTCTCGGGGCGGCAGAGCAGCTCCCACGGCAGCTTCTGGAGAGCCGCCGACTCAGGGCGCCGCGGATCGATCGAAACGTTGATCCGCAGGCCCTGATGCCGCCCTCGAACGCTTCCGAGGCTGGCGTGGAACAGGTTGGCGACTTCATCTCTGAACAGCGCCCGAAAGAGCTCCTTTCCCGCGTCGAGCGCCGGTGCCTGCCGGGTCGAGAAAGAAGAGGCCAGGTCCCGGCTCTCGCCCGTCCGGTCTGGGCCGGGCCTGGTCCCTGCCCAGGGCGGCTCACCGATCTGAAGGGCCTGGAACGCCCCCTGTCCTTCGCCCTGCGGCGAGTGCACGGACACGGCGTACGAGCCTTCGGAAGAGGGCTCGATGCGCAGCGAGAAGCTCTCGTACTTCATTCTCGTAGAGAATCCCTGGATTCCTCAGCGTTTCGAGGCCTTCTCCCGGCGCGCATACGCCAACGGCAAGTTCAAGTCGAATCCCTGTTCGCTGTAGGAGGGATGCTGCTCTCCCCCCGTCTCCTCGGGTACCTTGGCTCGGACGTAATCGACCAGCTCGCCGGCGGTGACCACGCCATCTGCGGGGTTGTCGTCCGCGGCTCCGCCGAGCCCGAGGAGAATCGAATGGGTGAACACCCCGTGGGCCAGCTTCGCCGTTTCCAGCGAGCTTTCGTGAGCCTGGCTCGCCGTCAGCACCAGCCGTCCCTTCTTTCTCGCCAGCACCTCGAGATACTTGTTGAAGAAATTGAGATTCTTTCCGTCGTTCGCCCCGCCGCGGTCCAGGACGGCGCCGCTGTGGCAGGTATCGGCAAAAACCAGGATGCGCTGGGCGCGAATGGTGTAGTCCATGACGTTGCCCAGGTCCCACATGGGAATCGCCGTTCCACCCAGATTCCCGACCGCGGAGTCGTGCGCCAGGAAGAAGTAGTTATCGGGGTTGGTTGCATCCTGCACGCCGTGCCCCGCCAGGAAGATCAAAACCATGTCCTCCGGCTGCGTCGCGGCCAGGAAGCTGAAGAGCGCCGTGCGGATTTCCTGATAGGTTGCGTGCTGATTGCTGAGGAACCGCACCCGGTCGGGGCGGAAGCCCCCCTTCCCGATCAGGATATCGCGGATCGCCTCGGCGTCGCGGTCAGCATACCGAAGGTTGAGGCCGCCTGCCTGATAGTCGGAGATTCCGATGACGACCGCCCACTTTTCGCCGACCACCGCGGTGGGTGCGCTGGGAGCCCGCCGGTAAATTCTGTAGGTGCTGCGGGAGAGCGTCGTGTAACCGTGCATCACCTCGACATCCAAACGGTTCTGCCCCAGTTTGAGATCCACGTCGCCCTCCAGCGTCGGCAGGCCCGCGTCGGCAGCTTTCCCTCCCTTGCCGCCGGCTCCGCCGCTCCAACTGCCGACGGAGAACGTCCTCTCGGCACCCTCTTCGCCAGACCAATGGACCCGCAACGACACCGATTCCTCCCGATGGGGAAAGCGCGCCCGGAGGAAGACTCGTTTGGCCGTCGTGACGCCCTTGTCGAGCCGGCTCAGCCGTCCGTCCTCGAGCTCTTCCAGCACCACCAGACCTTCGGTGCCCATCTCCGCCCGGGCCAGTGAGCCGTCACCGCCCTCAACGCGCTGACGGGTCTGCCAGGCCTGCGGCTCCTTGGGCGGCGCGATGACCCACTTGGCATACAGCGGATCGGCGCCGGGTTTCGGCACGACCTTGATCTCCACCGTGTTGTCCGCCGCGCTCAGGGCGTAGTAGCGCCCCTGGTGGAGCGCGAGATCAATGTCGCAGAGCACCTCGTCCTGGCGAGCCCGGATCGTCTGGACGAGCCCGGTGCCGATGGTGTTGATCTTCGGAAAAGCCTGATGGACCCGGGTCAACGGGATGTGTAGGACGAGGCGCCGGATCTTCTCGGGCTCGGGAACCCGCAGGACTCCAGGCGCATATTTCCGCTCACCGAGCTCCGGCAGCTCGAGCTGGATGACGCCCGCCGAGAGGGCCGCTTCGCCACCCTCGCCGGGAGTCGTGGGGATCCACAGCCCGGCCAGCACCATTCCCAGCAAAACGATCCAGGTTGCGGTTCGCAAGGGAGGACCTCCTTTTATTTTTTGGGCGACCGTTTCTCTGGTGACTGGATACTCCCATCGATCTTCGGATCCCCCGTGAGCTGGTAGGGTGCATCGGAGCTCACGTTGTTGACCTTGTATGCGATCCAACTGCGGTCGCCGGTCAGGTCCAGATAGTCGTAGATGAACGGCATTTCCCGCGGCAGCTCCCCACCGGAATTCCGCTGATAGAGCACGACGTAGCCCCGGAGCGCCTTCTGGATCTCGGGATAGCGCTGAGGATCCTCTCGGCTCAACAGCTCGACGGCGTACTGGAGGTAGACCGCCGGGAAGCGATGGCGTACCTCATCGAACTCCATCGCCGATTTGAGGTAGCTCGCGGCCCGGGTAACGTCCTCTTCGGTGCGGCCCACCGTCCGGTAGAGCATCCCGAGGCCGTACATGGTGAGCGGATCGTCCGTGCGTGAGGCGGCCGCCTCTTCGAGATTCGCGCGGGCGATAACGAAGAGGTCCCTATCCAGGGCCAGCAGGCCGTTGTCCCGCTTGAGCTCCGACATTAGCTGGCTATAGCGCGGCGAGGACATGCGGAATCCCTTGCCGTCGAGGATGCGGGCGACGAGCGGCTGGTAGGGGCCGCCGAGAAGCTCCTTGACCTTGGCGGAACGCTGGGGGAGGTCACCGGCGTCGCCGAAGGCCAGTTCGACGGCGGCGCCGCTGCGGTGGACGATGTTTGCCACCTTGGCCATGAGGGCCGGCGCCTCGCGGGCGTCGAAGCCGTGCTGCAGCAGGACCTGGGTGGCGAACTGGTCGGATTCGAGCTGGGTCTCCCTCAAGAAGCGGTGCTTCTGGACGGCGATAGCGATCTCGGCTCCCGCGAGCCCGATAGCGGCCCCTTCAAGGGCGTCCTTCTTGCCCCCTATGGCGCCGCCGGCCAGGGCACCGATCACCGAGCCGACGATCCTGATTTTGTTGGCCCTCTTCTCCGCCTTCTCCTCTTCGATGAACTGGTTCAGGTGGTGCGAGAGCACGACGTGACCGGCCTCGTGCATCAGCAGGAAGGCGAGCTGCGACTCATTGTCGAGCAGCGAAATCATCCCGGAGCTCAGGTAGACCGTGCCGGTCGCCAGGGTGTCGGCGTAGGGGACGGGATCCTCGAGGATCTTGAAGCTGACGAAGATGTTGTCCGAGGCTTCCCTGGGGATGAGCGATTGCCCCAGCCGGTTGACATAGGCCTGCAGGCTGGGGTTCGGGTAAAGCCTGGGATCCGCCTCGCTCTTATTCCGCGTTGCCGCGGTACGCGAGTCCTCCATCACCAGACGAGTCCAGCGAGCTTTGACCTTTTCCTGCATGTCGTCCTTCAGGCCCCCGATCATGGCCTCCGGATCGCGCTCGCGCAGAATGGAGCCGAGATCGAGGGCTCCATTGGCCTGCCCGAGCAGCGTCGCCGGCGCCAGGAACAGGAGGGAAACGACGGCCAGGGTGAGGAGGATGTCTTGGCGTCCACGTCTCATGGGAATGACTCCTTTGAGAGATGCAGTTGCAGCCGCGGCACTCGGAAAGGTCTCTCCGGTCGGGACCGTCGGAGGACCCTCGCCCGGGTTCCAGGACCTCGGCAGCGATTTCTCTCATGGAGACAGAGACACCTTCGCCGTCAAAATGTGGGGTGCGGCGGCTTCCCCCTCGGTCCGGAGCCGGCTATGGCTTCGTGCCCAGAATCGCCGTCGTCCTGTCGATCTCCGCTGAGAACGCCTCCAGGGTAGAGGCCACGAGGGGGATCTCGTCGGTCGCTTCTTTCCACTCGCGTTGCTCGAGGGCTTCGCGCACGGCGGGGAGGGTCTTGACGCCGTAGCCCGTGTAGAAACCGGGGGCGTAGATCTGATGGACGTACCAGGAGCGGCGCGGCAGGCCCTCCGGCCGGGTCAGCGTGCGCTCCGACTTCATCAGGATCTCGTTCAGGCGGTTGGCCTTCTCCGCCGG
>DASWRX010000025.1:0-20811 GCA_036402955.1 Thermoanaerobaculia bacterium | reverse complement strand
GGGCGGCCCTCGGTCTCGTACTTGGCCTCGTAGTTGGTGCGCGGCCCCTCGTCCCAGGGGCGGTCGCGGCGGGCGAAGCGCAGGCCGGGGTAGCCGGAGAGGATCTCCACCACGGTCTCGCCGTAATCCAGGAAATCGGTCGCGAAGGAGAAGCGGCCCCCCCGGCGGAGCAGGCGGAAGACCAGGTCGACCGTCTCGGCATCGAACAGGCGGCGCTTGTGGTGGCGGGCCTTGGGCCAGGGGTCCGGGAAGTAGACGTGCAGCCCGGAGGCGAAGCCGGCCGGCAGCACGGCGGAGGCGAGATACAGGGCCTCGCCGCGGATCGCCAGCCAGTTGGCGAGGCCGTGGCGGCGGGCCCGCTCGACGAAGATGCCATGGTACTCCCCTGCCACCTCGATGCCGAGGAAGCGGCGGTCCGCGTCCCGCCGGCAGCGGTCGAGGAGATAGCGGCCCTTGCCGAAGCCGATCTCGATCTCCCAGTCGTTTCCCTGCGAGGCCTCTCCCGCCACCATCTCGTCGAGCGGGAGCGGCGCCGCGAGCGTGGCCAGCGTCCGGTCGCCCGCCGCGGTCGAGAACGTGGCCGGCTGGATCACAGCAGGTCCTTGCGGTCGCGGGCGGCGAGCTCCGCCACCAGCCTGCGGACCTCCTGCGAGCGGGACTTCGGCATCACCAGCACCGCGTCGCCGGTGCGGACGACCACCAGGTCCTCGATCCCCAGCACGGCGATGGTCCCCTGGTCGGCGAAGAGCAGGTTGCCGCGGGCGTCCACCGCCAGGGTGTCCCCCCGGCCGGCGTTGCCCTGGGCGTCCTTGGGCAGGAACTCGTCGAGCGCCTCCCAGGAGCCGAGATCGCTCCAGCCGCAATCGAGCGGGATGGTGGCGATGCCGGCGAGCTTCTCCATGATCGCGTAGTCGATCGAATCGGCGGGGAGGCGGCCGTAGAGCTCGCGCAGGCGGTGCGGGGCGGCGGCGATCTCCTCGAGGCCACGGGCGAGCTCCGGCTGCAGGCGGGCCACGAGGTCGAGCAGCGTCGTGCCGCGGAAGAGGAAGATGCCGGCGTTCCAGAGATAGTTGCCCGATTCCACGAAGCGCCTCGCGTTCTCCTCCGTGGGCTTCTCGACGAAACGCCGCACCCGGCGAACGTCGTCCTCTCCCCCTCCGGGCGCGAGCTCCGGTTCCAGCTCCAGATAGCCGTAGCCCGTCTCGGGCCAGCGCGGCACCACGCCCAGGGTCATCACCCGGTCCTCCCGCTCGACCACCCGCGCCGCGCGCGACAGGGCATCCCGGAAGGCGGCGGGCTGCCCCATCCGATGGTCCGCCGGCAGCACCGCCACCACGCCGCGGCGGGCCTCCTCCGGCATCGAGCGCACCGCCCAGGCGATGGCCGGCGCCGTGTTGCGGCCTTCGGGCTCGCAGAGGATCTGGCCGGCCGGCACCTCCGGCAGGTCCCGGCGGACCGCCTCCGCCAGCGCCTCCGTGGTGCAGACCCAGACCGACTCCGGGCCGATCCGCGGAGCGAGCCGCTCCAGCGTGTCGCGCAGCAGCGTTCTCTCCCCCTCCAGGGCGAGGAGCTGCTTCGGCCGCGTCTTGCGCGACAGTGGCCAGAAGCGCGTGCCGCTGCCGCCGGCCAGGATTAGCGCCCGCATCCGGGGCCCTCCTTCAGGAACGTTTTCGTCGTCTCGTCGCATGGCCGCGGGAGTATACCCGGCTCCGTTTCCGCGCAGGCCGCTATTCCCTTGCCCCGGTTTTTCGTTCGGAGGGCACTATGGCAAAGACCACGTGCCTTTCGTTGAAACCTTTTCGATAATTGCGTTTCGGGAGATGAAAACAAATGCTTAAGAAGAGAATCGTCATTGCCACGACCGCCCTCTCCCTCTCCCTGCTGCTCAATGCGGGCATCTCGCAGGCGACGCCCTTGAGCTGGGCGCCGGCGCCGAACGTGCTGGAGAAGCTGGCGCAGTGGTGGGACCTGTTGCCGGGAACGCACCCGGCCGCGCGGCCGGCGAGGCATAAGGGAACGCAGACGAAGAACGGCTGCGGCATCGACCCGAACGGTGGGCCGCTCTGCGGCGGCTAGAGGGGAAGCGGAGGCCGCGGGCGAGGAGGCGGGGGGCCGCCCCTACTCCTCGCCCAGATCCATCCCCATGATGTGGTAGCCGGCGTCGACGTAGATGGTCTCGCCGGTGATGCCGGAGGACAGTGGAGAGAGGAGGAAGAGGCCGAGGTTGCCGACCTCCTCGTGGGTGACGTTGCGTCCGAGGGGAGCGATGCCGGAGGCCCGGTTGTACATCTTCATGAAGCCGGGGATGCTGCGCGCGGCCACGGTGCGCACCGGGCCGGCGGAGACGGCGTTGACGCGCACGCCCTTCTTGCCCATCTCGTAGGCCAGGTAGCGGACGGACGCCTCGAGGGCGCTTTTGGCGATGCCCATGACGTTGTACTTGGGGACCACCTTCTCGGAGGCGTAGTAGGTGAGGGTGATGATGCCGCCCCCCTCGTTGAGCAGCGGCTCGGCCTCGCGGGCCACGGAGACCAGCGAGTAGGCGGAGATCTCGAGCGCCGTGCGCCAGTCGTCGCGGGTGGTCTCGATGTAGCGCCCGTCCATGGCCGCCCGCGGGGCGAAGCCGATGGAGTGGACGACGAAGTCGAGGCCTCCCCACGCCGCCTCGAGATCGGCGAAGGTGGCCTTGAGCTCGTCCTCGTTGGTGACGTCGCACTGGGAGAGGCGGGCGCCAGGGAGGTCGCGGGTGAGCTTCGCGAGGTCCTCTTTGAGCCGCTCGCCCTGATAGCTGAAAGCGAGCTCCGCCCCCGCCGCCGCGAGCCGCTCGGCGATCGCCCAGCCAAGGCTCCGGCCGTTGGCGACGCCCATCACCAGCCCGCGCTTGCCCTGCAGGTCGATCTCGATCATGGCGGCGTATGTTATCCCGATTGGCGGCCCGATCGGCCCGATTTGGATAGGGTATGCTTGTGGTCCGGGCTTTGCCGCCATGACCAAGCTCCAGGAAGCCGAGCGACTCCTCTCTGAGATGACGCGGGCCGAGAAGTCCCAGATCCTTCAGTGGGTCGTGCAGGATCTGGGGGACTCCTTCCCCGGGATCGAGAGCTCGCCGGACGTCTGCGGCGGCGAGCCCTGTATCGTGCGGACCCGGATTCCCGTCTGGCTGCTGGTCCAGGCCCGGCTGCTGGGGACGAGCGAAGCGGAGCTGCTCCGCGCCTATCCGACCCTGCGGGCGGAGGATCTGGCGAACGCCTGGGCCTACTACCGGGTGCATCGGGACGAGGTCGAACGGCAGATCCAGGAGAACGAGGCCGCCTGATCGATGCCCCGGCTCTATACGAACGAAAACTCCCCGTTTCCCGTCCCCAACCATGACGCCTCCCCGGTCCATGAATCTCTTCGAGCTGACCCGCGCCCTGATCGACGTCGACTCGACCACCGGGCGCGAGCGGGAGGTCGGCGAGCTCCTGTTCCGGGTCCTGGAGGATCTGGTGGACCGGGCGGGGGACGGCGCGGTCGAGCGCATGCCGGTCGAGGAGGACCGTTTCAACCTCTTCGCCGCGTGGGGGGAGCCGGCCGTCGTCCTCTCGACCCACATCGACGCCGTGCCGCCGTTCGTCCCCTCCTCCGAGGACGCTGAGCACATCTACGGCCGCGGGGCGTGCGACACCAAAGGCGGGATCGCCGCGATGATCCAGGCGATCGACGAATTGCTGGCCGAGGGGGTCCGCGGCTTCGGCCTGCTCCTCGTCGTGGGCGAGGAGACGGACAGCGCCGGCGCCCAGGTGGCCAACCGCCATTCCCCCGGATCGCGCTACCTGATCAACGGCGAGCCCACCGAGAACCGCCTCGCCCTCGGCTCGAAAGGGTTCCTGTACCTGGCTCTGGAGGCACACGGTCGGGCCGCCCACTCGGCCTATCCGGAGCTGGGCGACTCGGCCGTCGACAAGCTGCTGGACGCTCTGGCGGAGCTGCGGCGCCTGCCTCTCCCCATCGATCCCGTGCTGGGCGAGACCACCCTCAACATCGGCACCCTCGCCGGCGGCCGGGCGCCCAACGTGGTGGCGGACCAGGCGCGGGCCGAGGTGACGATCCGCACCGTCGGGGAGACGGCGGAGCTGAGGCGGCGGATCGCCGCCGCCGTGCACGCCGTTCCGGGGGTTAGGATCGCGGAGATCCGGGAGACGCCGGCCCTCCATCTCGCGTCTCTGCCGGGCTTCGAGACCACGATCGTCAAGTACACCACCGATATCCCCCGCCTCGGGAGCTGGGGCCAGCCCTTCCTGCTCGGACCCGGCAGCATCCACGTCGCCCATACCCCGCAGGAGCGGATCTCCAAGCGCGAGCTGGTCGAGGCCGCGCGGCTCTACAAGGAGTTGGTCCGCCGCCTGTCGAACGGGCCGCCGGACCGATAGACTGACGCCCATGGAAAAGAAGATCGAGGTCGGCATCCTGGGAGCGACCGGCACGGTGGGCCAGCGCTTCGTGCAACTGCTGGAGAATCACCCCTGGTTCGAGCTGACCTGGCTCGCGGCGAGCGACCGCAGCGCGGGCAAGAGCTATCGCGAGGCCACCTCGTGGCAGCTCGAGGGGGCGCCGCCGGCCGAGATGGCGGAGCGCGCGGTCGAGGAGTGCGTGCCGGGCCGGGGGCCGCGGCTGGTCTTCTCCTCGATGTCCGGCAGCCTGGCGGGGGAGATCGAGCGCGACTTCGCCGCCGCGGGCCACGTCGTGGTCTCCAACTCCAGCCATTACCGGATGGCGCCGGACGTCCCCCTGCTGGTGCCGGAGATCAACCCCGGGCACCTCGGGCTCCTCGCCGCCCAGCGGCAGGAGCGGGGGTGGGAGGGCGCGATCGTCACCAATCCCAACTGCGCGGCCGTGGCGCTGGTGATCCCGCTCGCGGCGCTCCGGCCCTTCGGCATCCGGAAAGTGGCGGTCACCACCTTCCAGGCCGTCTCCGGCGCCGGCTACCCCGGCGTGCCGTCGCTCGACATCCTCGGCAACGTCATCCCCTATATCGGGGGAGACGAGGAGAAGAAGGTCGAGAGCGAGCCGCAGAAGATCCTGGGCGACCTCGAAGGCGACCATATCCGGCCGCTGCCGTTCAGGGTCAGCGCGAGCTGCAACCGGGTGCCCTCGGTCGACGGTCATCTGGTCTCGGCGAGCGTCGAGTTCGAGCGGCGTCCCGAGCGCGCGGAGATCCTGGAGGCGCTGGCCGCCTTCTCCGGGCTGCCGCAGGAGCGGAGCCTCCCCTCGGCGCCGCGGCGGCCGATCCACTTCATGGCGGCGGCGGACCGCCCGCAGCCGCGCAAGGACGCCGGGATCGAGCGGGGGATGGCGACCGCGGTCGGGCGGCTGCGCGAGTGCAGTCTCTTCCACTGGAAGTTCGCCGCGCTCTCCCACAACGTGCTGCGCGGCGCTGCCGGCGCGGCGCTGCTCAACGCCGAGCTGATGCAGAGCGAGGGATTGCTCGGCGCATGATCGTAATGAAGTTCGGCGGCAGCTCGGTCGACAGCGCGGAGGCGATCGGGCGGGTGGCGGGGATCGTGCGCGGGCTGCTCGGCCGTCGTCCCGTGGTGGTGGTCTCGGCCATGGCCAAGACCACCCGGCGGCTGCTCGAAGCGGCGGACGCCGCCGCTGCTGGGGACCGGGACGGGGCGCTGGCGGCGTTCGACGAGATCGAGACGTACCACCGCCGCGAATCCCACGGCGTGGTTCCCCCGGCCGGCCGGCCGGCCCTGGACGCGGCGCTCGATCCTTTCTTCAACGAGCTCCGGACGCAGCTCGACGAGATCCTCTCCACCCGCGCGCTGACCCCGCGGACGGCGGACTCCGTGGCGAGCTGCGGCGAGCTGCTGGCGAGCACCATCCTCTCGTTCGCCCTCACCCACGCCGGCGTCGATTCCGCCTGGGTGGATTGTCGGCGGGTGATCGTCACGGACCACGAGTTCACCCGCGCCCGTCCCCTCTATGGACCGACGGACGCCCGCCTGCGCGAGACCCTGCTGCCGCTGCTGCGCGCCGGCCGCGTGCCGGTCGTCGGCGGCTACGTGGGAGCGACCCTGAAGGGGATCACCACCACGCTGGGCAAGGAGGGCTCGGACTTCTCGGCCGCGATCGTCGGCGCCGCCCTGGGAGCCGAGGAGGTCCTGATCTGGACCGACGTCGACGGCATGCGCTCCGCCGATCCCCGCCTCTTTGCCGGCGCGCGGCGGATCCGCACCCTCTCCTTCGCCGAGGCCCTGGAGCTCTCCTGCTCGGGAGCCAAGAAGCCCCACTACGGCACGCTGGGACCGGCGAGTCGGGCGGGCGTGCCGATCCGCATTCTCGACTCCCGCCATCCCGAGGCACAGGGGACGGTGATCGGCCGGCGCAACCCGGACGCTGCCGCCACCCTCAAGTCGATCGCCTGCCGCGCCAACGCCCACCTGATCTCGGCTCAAGGCCCGGGGATGGGCGAGGGCCTGCCCGGCAGCGTCTTCGAGATCTGCGAGCGCTTCCGACCGTCGCTGCTGGTGCTTGGCCCTCCCGCCCAGGGGATCGAGCTCGCCCTCGACGGCGAGGACCGGCTGGCGGAGATCCACTCGGCCCTGACGTCCGCCGTCGGCGGCGCCGCGGAGCTGTGGGTGACTCGCGGCCGGACGGTGGTCTCCCTGGTCTCGGAAGACCTCGCGACGAGCCCAGAGCTGGTCGAGCGGACGCTCGCGGCGGGACGGGATTTCGAGCCGCGGCTGGTGCTGCAGGGGGTGGCGGCGCCGGTCGTGCGCCTGCTGGCCGAGGAGGAGGCCGTCCCCGGGCTGATCGCGCGACTCCACGCGGAGCTGCTGCCCGGCGGGCCGGACGAGGTGGTCGAATGAGCCGGCTGGCGCTCGTCGGCTACGGCCGGATGGGGCGGCTGGTCGAGCAGCTCTCCCCGGAGCACGGCTTCGAGGTGGCGCTCCGGATCCGCGGCACCGCGAACGCCGGCGGGGCCCTTGTGGGGGCAGATATCACGCCCGAGAGCTTCCAGGGGATCGACGTGGCGATCGACTTCTCGTCCCCGGCCGCCGTGCCGGCCAACGCCGAGCGGATCGCCGCGCTGGGAGTGCCGCTCGTGGTCGGAACCACCGGCTGGGGGAGCGAGCTGCCCCGGGTGCGCGCGGCGGTCGAGCGGCACGGCGCGGGGCTCCTCCACGGCGCCAATTTCTCCGTCGGCGTGCAGGTCTTCTACCGCCTGGCCGAGGCGGCGGCCCGGCTGCTGGCGGCGGAGACGGCTTATGATGCCTGGGCCTACGAGATCCACCACAGGATGAAGCAGGACGCCCCCTCCGGGACGCTGCTCCAGATCAGGAAGGTCATGGCGGCGGCGGGCTACGCGCGGCCGATCGACGTCGCCAGCAACCGGGCGGGAGCCATCCCCGGCACCCACCAGATCGGCTTCGACTCCGAGGCGGACACGATCATCCTCGAGCACCGCGCCCGCAACCGCTCCGGGTTCGCCCACGGAGCCCTGCGCGCCGCCCGCTGGATGATCGGCCGCACGGGGTTCTACGAGTTCAGCCAGGTCTGGGAAACGATCGTCGGGGAACGGCCGTAGAATGGAAGGTACGCGCGCCCTCTCTCGCGGCGCGCCGGGAGACGACATGTTTCAAGGATGCGGCACCGCGATGGTCACCCCGTTCCGCTCCGACCTGTCGCTGGACGAGGAGACCCTGCGCCGGCTGGTCCGCCGCCAGCTCGAGAGCGGAATCCATTTCCTGGTTCCCTGCGGCACCACGGGCGAGAACCCCACCCTCACCCGCGAGGAGCACCTGCGGGTGGTCGAGATCACCCTGGAAGAGGCCAAGGGGAGAGTCCCCGTGCTCGCCGGCTGCGGCGGCAACGATACCCGCGAGGTCGTCGAGCTCGCCCGCGATCTCGAAGGGCTCGGGTCGGACGGCCTGCTGGTGGTCACCCCGTTCTACAACAAGCCCACGCCCGAGGGGCTCTACCAGCATTACCGCGCGGTGGCGCGCGCGACGCGGCTGCCGATCGTGGTCTACAACGTCCCCGGCCGCACCGGCGTCAACGTCGATCCCGCGACCCTCGCGCGCCTCGCCGAGATCGAGACCGTGGTGGGGGTCAAGGAGGCCTCGGGGAACATCTCGCAGATCGCCGCGATCTTCCAGGCGGTGCCGCAGGACTTCGCCGTGCTCTCGGGCGACGATGCCGTCACCCTGCCGGTGATCGCCCTCGGCGGCGTCGGGGTCGTCTCGGTGGTCTCCAACGAGGTGCCCTTCGCCATGGCGCGGCTGACCTCGCTCGCCCTGGAGGGGGACTTCCCGGCGGCGCGCGAGATGCAGCGCCGGCTGCACGCGCTGATGGAGATCAACTTCGTCGAGTCGAACCCCGGGCCGGTCAAGGCGGCGATGGGCCTGATGGGACTGCTCGAGCCGGTCTTCCGGCTGCCGGCGGTCTATCCGAAGCCGGAGAGCGTGAGGAAGCTCGAGCAGATCCTGCTCGGCCTCGGGCTGATCCCGGAGAGCCCGGAAGCCGAGACGATGGTGGAGCAGCGGCTTGCCGTCTGATCCCGCCGGCCTCCCGGCCCTGCGGGAAGCGATCGAGCGGCTCTACGCGGAGCCTCCCGCCGCGCCCGCGGGATACGGGCCGGAGCACCGCGACCTCTTCGAGCGCTTCAAGGCGGCGCTCAACCGGGGGGAGATCCGCGCCGCCGAGCCGGACTCCGCCTCCCCCACCGGCTGGCGGGTGAACCCCTGGGTCAAGCAGGGGATCCTCGCCGGCTTCCGCATGGGGGAGATCGTGGACATGTCGGTGGGCTCGCCGCCCGGCCGCCTCTCGTTCCTGGACAAGTCGACCTATCCGCCGCGGCCGCTCGACCTCGGATCAGGGGTCCGCGTCGTGCCGGGAGGCTCGTCGATCCGCGACGGCTGCTACCTGGGGCGCGGGGTGATCTGCATGCCGCCGATGTACGTCAACGTCGGCGCCTGGGTGGACGACGGCTCGCTGGTCGATTCACACGCGCTGGTGGGGAGCTGCGCGCAGGTCGGCAAGCGGGTCCACCTCTCGGCCGCGGCCCAGCTCGGCGGGGTGCTCGAGCCGGTGGGGGCCTCGCCGGTGATCGTCGAGGACGACGCGCTGATCGGCGGCAACTGCGGCGTCTATGAGGGCACGGTCGTCAAACGCAGGGCCGTGCTGGGGGCGGGAACCATCCTCACCCGTTCGACCCCAGTCTACGACCTCGTCCGCGAGACGATCCACCGCGCCACGGACGAATCGCCCCTGATCATCCCCGAAGAGGCGGTGGTCGTCCCCGGCTCCCGCGCGGTCGCCCGGGGAGCCGGCAAGGAATGGGGGCTCAGCCTCTACACGCCGGTGATCGTCAAGTACCGCGACGCCTCGACGGATGAGCGGGTGCAGTTGGAGGACTGGTTACGTTGATTCCAGCCGCGCCCGCAACGCCCGCAGCAGCAGCACCTGGGTCATCGCCGGGGGCGATCCCACCTCGGCGCGCAGCAACATCTTGGCCTTGCTCTCGAGCGCCCTGGCGGGGCCACTGTCGGGCTCGAAGGGGAAGGTGAGGAAGCCGACGTGGCCGCCGGCGAAGCCGCGCTGGCCGTCGGCGCCGTCCACCTTGATCGGAACCAGGTTCGGGTGGCGGCCGGCGAGCCCCCAGAACAGCGAGGCGCTCGGCGTTCCCAAGCCTGCCCAGGTGTCGTCCACGATCACCACGAGCGGCCGGTGCTCCGCTTCCCTGGCGAGGGCGCTGCACAGGGCCGCGCGCTCGCGGGTGACGGGCGCGTAGCCGGTCTCCTCCCGGGGGAAGTCAAGAAGCACGACCGCCGGCTCGCCGTCGGGAAGGTCGGCGAGATGGCGGGGGATGGCGGCGGGGTCGAAGTGCCCGCCGTGAACGCAGTCGCACGGGACCGGATGGGCAGCGAGGCGCAGCGTGAACAGCTCGCGGTCCCCCTCGCGGCAGGGGACCGGCAGAACGACCCGCCGCCCCTTGCCGGCGAACAGCTCCGCCGCGAGGGCCCGCGCCTGCGCCGTGCCCACGGTGACGAGGGGCAGCGAGGAGGCCGGCTCGGAACCCATGCCCCGACGCTGCCACTCGCGCCAGGCGCGGCGCAGGTCGGGCAGCCCCTCGACCGGCGAGTAGAGGAAGGCCCGGCTCCGCTCCGCCTCGTCCAGCCCGGAGAGAGCGGCGGCCATCGAGGGGAGGGGGACGGCCATGCCGTGACCGTCGGTGATCTGGCCGATCGTGGCGTTGAACGCCTTGCCCCGCGCCTCCGCCGTCTGGAGCGGCAGGAAGCTCGCCGGCTGGAGAGCGCGCCGGCCCAGCGGCGAGAGGGCGGCCCACACCGCGGGGGCCGCCTCGGCGAGGAAGGCGTTCGCCTCGAGGACCGGGTCGAGCGGATCGGAGGGGCTCGCCGCCTCAGCGCCCATGCCTCTTCTCCTCTCGGCCCATGCATCCGCCTCCTTCACTCCGATTCCGTTCCCGGGCCATCCCGATTCCTCCGGGAGAGGATCTTACAGGCTCAGGCGTTGCAACGGCGACCGATGGACGACTGAGAATGGAGGACTGACATGGATCAACTCTGGCATGGACTGCAGTGGCTCGTGGGCGCCGGCAAGGAGGCCAAGGACGTCGACGTCCTGCAGGTCTGTTTCCGCGCCCTGCTCATCTACTTTTTCGGCTGGGCGATCCTCCGCATCGGGGGCAACCGCTTCCTGGGTCAGGAGACCGTCTTCGACGTCGTCCTCGGCTTCGTCCTGGGATCGACGCTCAGCCGCGCCATCAATGGGTCGAGCCCGATCCTCCTCGCCCTCGTGGCCTCGGCGCTCCTGGTCGGGATCCACCATTTCCTCGCCTGGGCCACCTTCAAGTCCCGGTCCTTGAGCGAATTTTTCAAGGGCCGTCCCCGGACGCTGGTTCGCGACGGCGAAATGCTCCCGGACGAGCTGCGCCGGCACCGGCTCTCGGAGGGGGACCTGGACGAATCCTTTCGCCTGAACGGTCGCGTGGACGATCGCCGCAAGGTGAAGGAGGCCCGCTTCGAGCGCAACGGCAAGGTCAGCGTGGTCAAGAAACAGGAGCCCAGGATCGTCGAGGTCCGCGTCGAGGCGGGGGTCCAGACGGTACGGATCGAGATCGGATGATCGCCCGGATCCGCGGAGGGTTGCGGAGCTGCGCGGATCGCACTAAAATCTCCTTGACTCTCCCGTCATCAGGCTTTCGCTCCGGGAGCCTGTTCGGGGGAATTCCCCGGGCCAGCGCGGGTGTTCGGAGGGGTGACACGGTCCCCCGTCGCTTCGCGTTCAGGTGCCGGGCCGAGATCCCAAGACCAGGAGGACGTTCCATGACCACCGCAACCGTCGAGACCCTGCAGTTTCAAGCCGAGACCAAGCAGCTCCTCGACCTGATGATCCATTCGCTGTACTCGAACAAGGAGATCTTTCTCCGCGAGCTGATCTCGAACGCGTCGGACGCTCTCGACCGGCTCCGCTTCGAGGCGCTGACGAGCCCTGAGCTCCTCGAGGGGGACGAGACGCTCGAGATCCGCCTCGAGGCGGACCGCAACGCGCGCACGCTGACCATCCACGACAACGGCATCGGCATGAGCCGCGACGAGGTGATCGCCAACATCGGGACGATCGCCAAGTCCGGCACGCGCGAGCTGGCCGAGCGCCTGAAGCAGGGGGAGTCCCAGCAGACCATCGCGGAGCTGATCGGCCAGTTCGGCGTCGGCTTCTACTCCTCATTCATGGCCGCCGAGCGCGTCGAGCTGGTGACCCGCCGCGCCGGCGAGACGGCCGCCACCCGCTGGGAGTCGACGGGCGACGGCACCTACACGATCGAGGAGACCGCGAAGCCCCGCCGCGGCACCTCGATCACCCTGCACCTGAAGGCCGAGGACAAGGAGAACGGCGTCGACGACTTCTCCGACCGCTGGGTGGTCAGCCGGATCGTGCGCCGCTATTCGGACTTCGTCAGCTATCCGATCATCCTGAAGGCCGAGAAGGATCCCGAGATCGAGGACCTCGCCAAGGAGAAGGAGACCGGCGAGAAGCCCGTGATGCCGCTCGAGGAGAAGGTCCTCAACTCGATGAAGCCGATCTGGACCCGGCCCTCTTCCGAGGTCACCCAGGACGAGTACAAGGAGTTCTACAAGCACATCTCCCACGACTGGACCGAGCCGCTCAAGGTGATCCAATACAAGGCCGAGGGGCGCATCGAGTACCAGGCCCTGCTGTTCGTCCCGGCGGCCGCGCCGTACGACCTCTATTACGTGGCCTCGAAGCCCGGGCTGCAGCTCTACGTCAAGCGCATCCAGATCATGGAGAAGTGCGAGGACCTGCTGCCGCAGTACCTGCGGTTCGTCCGCGGCGTCGTCGACTCGCCGGACCTCCAGCTCAACGTCTCGCGCGAGATGCTGCAGCAGGACCGTTTCATCGCCCTGATCCGCAAGGGCCTGACCCGCAAGATCCTCGACGTCCTGGACGAGATGAAAGAGAAGGACGCCGACACCTACCGCAAGTTCTGGACCGAGTTCGGCCGCGCCATCAAGGAGGGGGTCAGCTCCGACTACGAAA
Organism: Thermoanaerobaculia bacterium; assembly: GCA_036402955.1. GTDB lineage: Bacteria > Acidobacteriota > Thermoanaerobaculia > Multivoradales > UBA5704 > DATARR01. Next base: position 8,244 of record DASWRX010000025.1, on the reverse strand, counting down.
ACAAGGAGCGCCTGCTCGAGCTGCTGGTCTTCGAGTCCTCGAACGATCCGGAGAAGCTGACCACGCTCAAGGGTTACGTCGAGCGCATGAAGGAGGGGCAGAACGAGATCTACTACCTGACCGGCGAGTCGCGCTCGCAGGTCGAGAACTCCCCCCACCTCGAGGCGATCAAGGAGAAGGGGTACGAGGTGCTCTACCTGGTCGACACGGTGGACGAGCTGCTGACGCAGTCGCTCCACGAATATGGCGGCAAGCGCCTGAAGTCGGTCGGCAAGGGGACGGTCTCGCTCGGCAGCGAGGAGGAGAAGAAGCAGGCCGAGGAGGAGCTCAAGGCCAAGGAAGAGCAGATGAAACCGCTCCTCGACCTGCTCCAGAAGAAGCTCGACGCCAACGTCAAGCAGGTTCGCCTCACCAGACGCCTCACCAACTCGCCCGTCTGCCTGGTGGGCGCCGAGCACGACTACAGCCCGCAGCTCGAAAAGCTCCTCCAGAAGGGCAAGGGGGGAGGCCCCAAGCAGCGCCGCATCATGGAGCTCAACCCCGGTCACGAGATCCTGGCGAAGATGAACGAGCGCTTCGCGAAGGACCAAGCCGACCCGCTGCTCGACGATTACGCCGAGCTGCTCTTCGGCTACGGCCTGATCGCCGAGGGCGCCGAGCTGCCCGACCCCGTGCGGTTCAACCGCGCGGTGGCGGACCTGATGACGCGCAGCTCGTAAGGGAAGATTCTCTCCGCGCGGATTCCGTAGGGGCGCAGCATGCTGCGCCCCTACGATTTTCCGGCACCGTCCCGAACCGCCTCTCCCGCCGGTGGAACTCGCGCACGGCCTCGGCCAGATCGGCGGCGTCGAAGTCGGGCCACATGCGGTCGGTGAACACCAGCTCCGCATAGGCGCACTCCCAGAGCAGGAAGTCCGAGAGCCGCTGCTCGCCGCCGGTACGGATCAGCAGATCGACGTCCGGCGCCGGGCGGCCGTCCTCGTGGGGGTCGGCCAGCAGGCGCGCGAAGGCCTCGCGGGAGAGCTCGTCGCGTTCCTGGAGGCGGGCGGCGGCGCGGAGGATCGCGTCGCGCGCCGAGTAGTCCACGGCGATCCGCAACAGGAAACGGTCCGCCTCCGCCGTCCGCGCCTCGGCCTCCTCGATCACCCGCACCAGTCCCGGGGAGAGCCGGTCCCGGCGGCCGATCACGGCGATGCGGACGCCGTTCTCCGCGCACTTTCCGGCCTCCGCCGTCAGGTAGCTGCGGAAGAGGCGCATCAGCGTGCGGACCTCCAGGTCCGGGCGCTTCCAGTTGTCCGAGGAGAAGGCGAACAGAGTCAGCGTGCCGACCCCCAGATCGGCGGCCGCCTCGACGGCGCGCCGCACCGCCTCCACCCCCTCCAGGTGCCCCGCCGTCCGCGGCCGGCCGCGCGCGACCGCCCAGCGGCCGTTGCCGTCCATGATGATCGCCACGTGCAGGCCCTCCGCGCTCCGGGCGATCGGGAGGGGCGCGAGCCGCAGCGGCGCGCTCACCGGATGGCCCCCTGCCCGCGGTCGATCCGGTCCAGCACCTCCGAGTGGCCCTGCACCCAGGCCATGGCGCGGATGGCCCAGCCGCGCGGACCGTTCCCCAGGCGCAGCCCCGGATCCTGCCGCAGCAGGACGTCGACCACTTCGGGATGGCCGTTGGCCACGGCCTGCTCCAGCGCCGTCCAGCGCACGGGACCGCGCAGCCGGGGATCGGCGCCGGCCGCCAGCAGCTCCTCCACGATCTCCGGCTCCCCCTGCGCCGAGGCCAGCATCAGCGGCGTCAGCCCGTTCTCGCCCCGGTGGTTCGGATCGGCGCCGGCCGCGATCAGCGCACGAACCGCCCCGAGCTGCCCCTTGTGGGCGGCGTGCAGCAAGGGCGTCCAGCCATTGGGCCCGTGGTCCCATCCGTCGGGATTGGCTCCCGCCCGGATCAGCTCGGAAATGGCGTCGGTCTTCCCCGTCCGCGCCGCCCAATCCAGGGCGGTGAAACCATGCGAGTCCTCGAGGTCGGCAGGATGGATCGCCAGCTCGCGCCGCAGCTCCTCGGCGGACCCGGTCGCCACCGCCGTCTCCACGGCTCCCTCGGGCCGCGGCCGCGGCAGCAGCGAGGTCAGCGTCCAGAGCCCCGCCGCCGCCAGGATCGCGAGCGCCAGGGCCGTCGCAGCCACAACTCGGATCTTCACCTTGAAACCCTCCTTGGACAAATGACTTTACAGCACAAAGTATACGGGCGCGAAAAAAGATGCTCTCACCCCTCCCGGGTGGCCTGGATGATCGCCTCCATGTGGTCCAGGTACCGCTCGAGCGCCCGGCGGCCCGGCGTGGTCAGCCGGTAGTCCGTCTTGGGAACCCGGCCCTCGAAGTACTTCTCGCAGGTAAGATAGCCCGCTTCCTCGAGCCTGCGGGCATGGACGCTCAGGTTGCCGTCCGTCGTCTTGAGCAGCTTCTTCAGGTCGTTGAAGCTCAGGTGGTCGTTGACCGCCAGCGCGCTGACGATCCCGAGCCGCATCCGCTCGTGGATGATGCGGTCGAGGTCGAGGGCCGTCTGCGGGGCCGGGGCGTGGACGGCCATTCCTGAGCCTTCCGTCCCGTCCCCGTCGTCACTCCCCTCATGAAGGGGATGATCGTGCCGCAGGGCGCTCCGCTTAGCCACCGTGCCTCCAGGCAATGACGACGCCGAAGATCACGTGCAGGCCGCCGAAGCCGACCGCCATCAGGACGTCCCTCCAGGCGGCGGGCGCCACCAGCGCCACCGCTCCCACCGCCATGAAGGCGAGCCCCATCACCGGGACGGTGCGCACCGAGAAGGCCCCGCCGGTCACCACGCCCGTGCCGTAGAGCAGGAGCCAGACCCCCGGCAGCACGCCGGCGTTGCCGGAGAAGAGGAGGACCGGCGTCAGCAGGGCCCCCGCGATCAGCGGCGGGAACAGGCCGAGGGCGAAGCGGCGGCCCGGCTTCGAGAAGAGACTCTGCTCGGAGCGCCGCGCCTTCCAGACGATGGCGCCGGTGGTGAGGAGGAAGGCGACCAGGGCGTCCCACAGCCAGACCTGGAGCCAGGCCCAGGCCGTCTGCTGCCGTGAGGCGATCCAGGTGGCGAGCAGCGCGGTGACGCCGACCGCCACCTCGCCCAGCCCAGAGACCGCGGTGAAGAAGGCGGCCCCTTCCATGGTCTCGCGGATGAACCGCAGGTTGTCCATCGCCCGCAGATGGAGGGCGGGAGGGGGCACGAGCCGGGGACGGGCGGGCTGCGGGTCCGTCATCACGGCATGACTGTACGCCCGCGCCTCAACAGCCGTCAAGCACTTTTCGATACAAAGCTGACTCGGATCAGGCCGGCCTCGTCTCCGCGTGCTTCTTCGCCATCGCCGCCACCATCCCGACCATCGACATCAGCCCCATGGACTTGCCCATAGAGAGCTCGTGGCCGAAGACCCTGTAGACGACGTCCTGCGGCACCTCGGCCACCTCCTCGGGCGGCGCGCCCGAGAGGGCCTCGCCGAGGATCACGGCCATGGCCTTGGCCGAGATCCCCTGCGGGTTCTCGACGGCGAAATGGAAGTCGAGCGTGCCGTCCGGCCGCTCCTCGCCGAAGACGTAGGCCTGCGACTCACAGGCGGGAACCAGGTGCTCCGGGGCGAAGGGCCGCCGCGCGAGCCGCGGCGGCACCTCCTCGAAGCGGCCGGCGATGTCGATCAGGAGCTGGATCCGCTCGCCGCGGTCGGGGACCATCTCGAGCGTCTCCAGCGTGTCGGTCAGCTTCTCCGGTACGGCCATGTACGCACTCTCCGCGCGGCTCAGCGCTCGATGGGAACGCCCACCAGGTTGCCCCACTCCGTCCAGCTCCCATCATAATTCCGGACCTTGTCGAAGCCCAGCAGATGGGTGAGGACGAACCAGGTGTGGCTGCTGCGCTCACCGATGCGGCAGTAGACGATGACGTCGTCTCCCGGCTTGATCCTCGCGTCGTTCTCGTAGAGGGCGCTCAGCTCGGCGGCGGTCTTGAACGTGCCGTCGTCGGGATTGACCGCCTTGGCCCAGGGGACGCTCGCCGCGCCGGGGATGTGGCCGCCGCGCAGCGCCCCCTCGTTCGGGTACTCGGGCATGTGGAGCTTCTTGCCGCTGTACTCGTCGGGGCTGCGCACGTCCACCAGCGGCTTCTTCGCCTCGAGGTGCTTCAGCACCTGGTCGCGGTAGGCGCGGATCTTCTTGTCGTCCCGCTCGGCGGCCTGGTAGTCGCTCGCCGGATAGCTCGGCGTCGCCTTGTCCAGCGGCCGTCCCTCGTTGGCCCACTTGATGCGCCCGCCGTCCATGATCTTCGCCTTGTCGTGCCCGAAGAGCTGGAAGACCCAGAAGGCGTAGGTGGCCCACCAGTTGTTGCGGTCGCCGTAGAAGACGACCGTGGTGTCCTTCGTCACGCCGATGCGCCGCATCAGCGCCTCGAACCCATCCTTCCCGAGATAGTCGCGCCGCACCGGGTCGTTGAGGTCGCGCGTCCAGTCGACCTCGACGGCACCGGGGATGTGCCCGGTCGCATACAGGAGGGGATCCTCGTTCGATTCGACGATCCGGATCCCGGGGTCCTGCAGATGGTTCGCGACCCACTCGGTCGAGACCAGAACCTCGGGACGAACGTAGCCACGGCTCTCGATTTCGCTCAACTTTGGTCTCCTTTCGCTCCCTGGCCCGCTTGGATATCAGCGGCCCCCTATTTGTGACCAATGTTATCCACTATAGGAATCGAGCGCAACGCCGATCCCTTCCCTTTCTCTCCCCGAGACCCGCAGCGAAGGATACAAGAATGCAAATTCTAGCACCTTATTGATTGCCAGGTATCAGGCGACCTGGAGAAGAACGGCGGGCCCGGCTGGCTTTGGTGGCCGCGCGGGGACCCGTCCTCGAAGGAGATTTATGTCCAGCCGTAGATTTCATCGTACTCTCGTATTCACACTCGCCATCTCCGTGGGAGCGTTCACGCTTCCGCACACCGGGGCGGCGGCTTCGGGCCGGAGCGGCTCTCAGCCGGCCGGAGGGTCCCTTCAGGGGGATCTCTTCAGCTTCAGCGGCAGCCTCTTCGAAGCCGTGAAGAACCTTTTGGGAATGCTGAAGGACGAACATTCTGGACGGCCCCCGGGATCGCCGAACGGGCACGACCCGGATGGCCCGTCCAACAGGGAGGGAACCGGCATCTGCCCGCACGGCCACATGTAGCCCGCCGCGGGCCGCGGACGGTGCGGAAAACTTCGAGGGGGGATCCGGCGTTATATGCATCGTAAGGAGGATGGTGAAGGACCGATGACCGATCGGCATCCTGATCGCAAGGCTCTGGAACGCTACCTGGACGGCGGCTTGCCTGACGGCGAGAGCCGCCTCCTCCAGCGCCACCTCTTCCTCTGTGAGACCTGCGAGGAGCGCATGATCGCGCTCCTCGCAGGTCCCGTTCCCTTCCCGCGGCCGGCCCCGGCGAGCCCGGGGACCGGCGAGGGTTACCGGGGACTGGTCCACCGCCTGCTGAACGACCAACGCGCGGAGATCGCCGCCCGCCGCCTTCGTCTCTCGCAGGAGCGGCTCACCGCCGCCGAGCTCTGGCGCAAGGTCGAGCCCCTCTCCCAGGACCGGCGCCGGTCGCTGATCTGGGAGGACTCCCGGTTCCAGAGCTGGGGTTTCTTCGAGCTCCTCGTGGACCGCTCGCGCCGGGAGGTCCTCACGGATCCCCACCGGGCGGAGGATCTCCTGCGGCTGGCGCTCGACGTGACCGAGCAGATCGGCTCCGAGGAGTACGGGCCGGGCTCAGGAGAGGCGGCCAGAGCCCGGGCCTGGACCTGGCTCGGCAACGCCCTGCGGGTTCTCGGCGACTTCCGGCAGGCCGAGATGGCTTTCCAGACGGCGGAGCTGTACCTCTCCCGAAGCTGGCTCGACCCGCTGGACGAGGCGCTGCTTCTGGAGCTCCAGGCCCCCCTGCTCCGCGCCCAGAACCGCTTCGACGAGGCCCTGGAGCTGCTCGCGGACGCGATCGCCATCTATCGCGAGGTCAACGAGCCCCATTTCCAGGGCCGCGCCCTGATGGTCAAGGGCCTCACCCTGCGCTACCAGGGAGATTTCCAGGGCGCCGCGGACTGTTTCCGCACCAGCCTCTTCCTGCTGGACGGCGCCCGCGAGCCCCGGCTCCTGGTGGCGGGCCAGTACAACCTCATCGGCTGCCTGCAGGACGCCGGCCGCAACGCGGAAGCGGCGGCCCTGATCCCGGAGGCCAGGAAGATGATCGAGCAGGCCGGCACGCGTCCCGACCTGCTGCGGCTGCGCTGGCTGGAGGCGCGGGTGGCCACCGCGCTGGGACGCCTCGCCGCGGCCGAGGACGCCCTACTGGACGTGCGCGCGAGCTTTCTCGAGGACGCCTTGCCTTTCGACGCCGCCCTGGTCTCGCTCGACCTCGCCACCCTCTATCTGCGGCAGAGCCGCGGCGAGGAGACGAAGGGCCTGGCGGCCGGGCTGATCCCGGTCTTCCAGTCCCGGGAGGCCTGCCAGGAGGCCCTGGCTTCCCTGATCGCCTTCCAGCAGGCTGCCGAAATAGAGCAGCTCACGCTCGGCCTGGTCGAGGAGATTGCCACCTATCTCGAGGAGGCACGGGGCAACCCCCGCCTGCGGTTCCGGGAAGGCAGGTAGATCCGGAGGGATCTATTCGTCCGGTCCTTCCGGGAACCGGAGCTCGGGCGAGTGCCGGGCCTTCCTCAAATATTCCGCGATCTTCCCCACCACTTCCACTCCCGCCCGCTCGGCCTCGACCGCCTGCCGGAAGAAGGCGAGGGCGGCCAGCGCCTCGCGATGGATCTGCCGCGAGGCGAAGACCGGCACCATCTCGCCCGCCAGACGCTTCAGCTCCGCCGCCCGCCCCTGCTCGGCGTAGAGCAGGGCCAACTCCAGCGAGACGAGCGCCGTATCGTAGGGGATGCCCTCCGCCAGAAAGCCGTCCCGGGCGGCCAGGAACATCGACTCGGCCTCCGCGAGTTGGCCCAGGCCGCGGGCGATCTTGCCCTTCACCCACACGCGGCGGTTCTGCGTCCAGGCGTCCGGGAAGCGCCGGTAGAGAGGGCCGGCCGCCCGGTAGGCCCGCCGGGCTTCCAGAAAACGGCCGGAGCTGGCGAGATAGAAGACGAGGTTGTGCCCGGCGCAGAGCAGCAGGCGGGGCTCCTGCTGCGGATCGATCAGCTCCAGCGCCTGATGGAGCAGCGGGATGCCCTGCTCGGGATGTCCCGCGTGATGATGGACGGTCGCCCGGTTCACCAGCGACCGCCCGGCCCGGTGCCGCTCTCCCAGCTCGAGGAAAAGGGACACCGCCCGCCGCAGGAGCCTGGAAGCCTCCTCGAAGCGTCGCTGGTCGCGGCGGAGGGAAGCGGTGAGGTCGAGGAGAATGGCCCTTTCGAAAAGGTCCCGGGTCCCGGCTTCGAGGTCGCTCCAGGCGCTGGTGAAAGCCGCTTCCGCTCCCTCGAGATCGGAGCGCACCCGGCGGGCATTGCCGACGTGGGCCCACGCGCGCGCCCGCAGATCCCTGATCCTCTCCGCGCCATAGCGCTCCGCCTCCGGAAAGCCGGCGATCCGCACCGCCAGTTGCCCCAGCTCCTCGCCACGGACCGGGTCCTGACGGGTCGTCTCCAGGCTGCGCTCCACCAGGAGCTCGAGGAGCCCCCAGGCATGGAAGCGCGGACAGTTGCGGAGGAGGATCTCCCGCTGCTCGGGAGAGTGCTCCGCCAGCTCGTTGAAAAGGCCCGCGGCTTCCCGCCGCTCCCGCTCCAGGGTGAGCTCCCAGCCCGCGGCGGCGCGCAGGCTCCGCTCGAAGGCGGGGTCGTAGTCCGTGGCTCCCACGGACCGCAACGGCACCACGGTCGCCGGATCGCGGCGCCGCAGGATGCACGCGAGCCGCGTCCGACACCGCGCGCAGGCCTTCAGGTGCCGGAGCATCTCGGGGGCGGGCTCTCCCGGGAACCGCAGCAGGCCGTCCAGCGTCTCCTCATTCGGATGGATCTTCAAGGTTCCCTCCTCTAGGAACGACCGGCAGCTCTCGGTGGCGGAGCGAAAAAAACATCCCGCCTTGATTTTGCGGTTTTATGGGTCGTTTGCCAAGTCGAAGCGGGTTTTTCGCAGATCTCTGGAGTTTCTGAAATACAATTTTTCAGGAAGACGAAGCGCCGGCTCCCCGGGAGCCGGCGCTTTTAGGACCCACCGCTTTTCGGACGAACGAGA
>DASWRX010000024.1:0-5152 GCA_036402955.1 Thermoanaerobaculia bacterium | reverse complement strand
GAGCCGTTGTGGTCCTCGGCCATGGCGCCGTGGTTGGCGTTGGTGAAGCGCTTGAGGAGCTGGTGGTCCGCGGTGTCCACCCAGCGGGCGGTGAACAGGGTGGTGCCCTCGAAGTGGACCGGGATGTTGTACTCGGTGCGGATGCGGTCCGCCAGCACGTCGAACTGCAGGGCGCCGGCCACGCCCACGATCCACTCGTTGCCGAAGGTCGGCCGGAAAACCTGCGCCGCTCCCTCCTCGGCGAGCTGGAGCAGGGCGCGGCCCAGGTGCTTGGAGCGCATGGGGTCCTCAGGCCGGACCTTCTTCAGCAGCTCGGGCGCGAAGCTCGGGATGCCGGTGAAGCGCAGCTCCTCCCCCTCGGTCAGCGCGTCGCCGATCCGCAGGTTGCCGTGGTTGGGGATACCGAGGATGTCCCCCGCCCAGGCCTCCTCCGCCAGCTCGCGCTCGCGGGCCAGGAAGAGCAGCGGGTTGTGGATCGCCAGCGTCTTGCCGGAGCGGACGTGGAGCAGCTTCATCCCGCGCTCGAAGCGGCCCGAGCAGAGGCGCACGAAGGCGACGCGGTCGCGGTGCTTGGGGTCCATGTTCGCCTGGATCTTGAAGACGAAGCCGGAGACCTTCTCCTCCTGGGGATCGACGGTGCGGGTCTCGGTCGGCGCCGGGCGCGGCGGCGGCGCCAGCTCGACCAGGCCCTGGAGCAGCTCGCGGACGCCGAAGTTGTTGACCGCGCTGCCGAAGAAGACCGGCGTCAGGTGCCCCTCGCGGTAGGCCGCGAGGTCGAGCGGCGGGCAGAGGCCGCGCGCCATCTCGACCCCCTCGCGCAGCTTCTCGACGGCGTAGGAGGGGAGGAGCCGGTCGAGCTTGGGATCGTCCAGGCCCTCCACCACCTCGCCGTCGCGGACCACGTCGCGGCGCGCGCGGTCCATCAGCACCAGGCGGTCGTGGCGCAGGTCGAAGGCGCCGAGGAAGTCCTGGCCCATGCCGATCGGCCAGGCGGCAGGGGTGACGTGGAGCTGGAGGTCAGCCTCGATCTCGCTCATCAGATCGAAGGGATCGCGCCCCTCGCGGTCGAGCTTGTTGATGAAGGTGACGATGGGCACGTTGCGCAGCCGGCAGACCTCGAACAGCTTGCGGGTCTGCGCCTCGATGCCCTTGGCGGCGTCGATCACCATCACGGCCGAGTCGACGGCGGTCAGCGTGCGGTAGGTGTCCTCGCTGAAGTCCTCGTGGCCGGGGGTGTCGAGCAGGTTGAAAGTGCAGCCGCCATACTCGAAGGTCATCACCGACGAGGTGACCGAGATGCCGCGCTCCTGCTCGACCTTCATCCAGTCCGAGCGGGCGCGCCGGGCCTCGCCGCGCGCCTTGACCGCGCCGGCGAGCTGGATGGCGCCGCCGAACAGCAGCAGCTTCTCGGTCAGCGTGGTCTTGCCCGCGTCAGGGTGCGAGATGATGGCGAAGGTCCGCCGTCGGGACACCGGATCGTTCATTCTTTCCATGGATGTACGCGCTCCGCGCTGGAACGGCTCCCCCGGATTGTTCCCAGAAGAATCCCAAAGAACAACACGGGAGACGCCCGCGGCCTTCCCTGTTGCAGGGCGGGGAATGTTAGCACGGCCGTGCGGGGCTTGACAGCTCGCGACAGGAGTGACAGATTTCTGTCATGCAGACGACGCTCCGGCTGGATGACGATCTCTACCGCCGGGCCAAGACCGCGGCGGCGGAGCAGGGGGTGAGCTTGACCCGGCTCGTCGAGGAGGCGATCCGCGAGCGCCTGGACCGAGCGGCGCCGTCCTCGCGCCGGCGGCGCCTGCGCCTGCCCGTATCGACCGCGACCGGCGGCCTGGCTCCAGGGTTCTCCAACCTCCAGGAAGCCGTCGCGGCCGCCGAACTCGCCGCCGATCTGCGCCAGACGCGCTGACGCATGGACCTCCTGGACGCGAACATCCTCATCGGGGCTTTCCGCTCGGATGACCCGGACCACACCCTGCTGAAGCGCTGGCTGGAAGGGACGCTGAGCCAGGGGCTTGCCTTGACGTTCCCCCCGCTGGTCGAGGTGGCCTTCCTGCGGATCGTCACTCATCCAGGGATCTTCAAGAATCCCTCGCCTTTTCAGGAGGCTGTGGAATTTCTGCAGGTGATCCAGGAGAGCGGTCTCTTCCGCGAGACCCCCTGGACCCAGGGAATGCGTTCGCAATGGCGGCGCTGGTGCCGGAGCCTGGCCCTGCACGGGAATGACGTCAACGACGCTTACCTCGCGGCCTCCGCCGCGGGAGCGGGCTGCCGGCTCGTCAGCCGGGATGGGGGCTTCGACCGCTTCCCCGGGCTCGACTGGTGGAATCCGAACAAGGCCGAGACGTAGCGCCGGCGCTACCGCGCCCACGGCCGCAACACCTCATAGACCGGGATCGCCGTGATCCCCTCGCGCTGGATCGACAGCAGGCGGCGCTTGGCGAGGAGGCGGAGCGCCTCCTGCACCGCGCGCTTCGACAGGCCGGTCCCCGTGGAGATGTCCAGCAGGCTCACCTGGGCCGTCGGGTCCCCGCTGCCATGGGTCCGGCGCCACAGGAACAGGTACACCAGGAAGGCCGAGGGCTGGCGATCGTGACCGACGAGGTCGGCCATGAGCGTGTCCAGCACGTAGGCGTCGATCCCAACGGTGGTCATCGAATTCCCGAACTGTGGCATTCAGTGCCATAGTAACCTTCACCCGCCTTGCGCCGCAATTCTCCCCCGGACCATGATGGGAACCACCACCGAATCCTTGGGAGGAGAAGACATGATCAAGGCCATGAAGTTCGTCGGCATCCCGGTCAGCGACCAGCAACGGGCGCTGGAGTTCTACACCACGAAGCTGGGGTTCCGCGTCGTCACGGACCAGCCGTTCAATGACGAGCAGCGCTGGATCGAGCTGGGAGTGGGGCGCTCCGGGACCGGCGTCACGCTGTTCACCCCGCCCGGCCATGAAGGCCGCATCGGAACCTTCACCGGCATCTCCTTCGTGGCGGACGACGTGAAGGCGACCTGGCGCGAGCTGGCGGCGAAGGGAGTGGTCTTCATCCAGGAACCGAAGGAGGCCGACTGGGGCACCTCCGCCATTTTCGCGGACCCGGATGGAAACCAGTTCGTTCTGGGATCCGGGTAATTCCCGGCCGGACAAGGCCCCTACCCAGGGCGGCCGCATAGGGGCCCGCCCTGGGCGAGGCGCCGCCGCTGACCGATCATGGCGCTCGCCTCATACCATTATAACGATATTCAATCGATCATTTTCGTCTGGAGAGTCGGGACGTTTCGTCCATGAGAGGAAAAACTGAAGTATAATAATTTTGAACAGAAATCCCTGTCCAGCGTCTGAGAGGAGAAGCTCCATGTTGAGAGTACTGGGTGGAAACTCGAAACTTTTCCTCGTGCTCCAAGGCTTGCTCGCCTGCGCCGCGCTCCAGTCTGCTGCCGTTCCTGCCCGGGCCATCGATCTCGCACCCACAGCCCCGGTCCGAGCGCTCTCCTATGACGAGGTCGCCAACCGTCTGTATTTCCTGGACGCCACCGGCGCGTTGAAGAGACTGGATCTCACGCCGAACTGCGAGGCGGCGCCTCCTTGCCAGGTGAGCACCATCGTGCCGAGCTTCATGGGGCAGCCTCTCAACGTGGCAGTGAATGCCACCACCGGTTTCGGCTATGTGACCGTCTCCGCCGGCACGCTCTCCGGCGGGACGCTCTGGAGAGTCAACCTCAACGGCAATGCGCCGGTAACGCCGGTAAAAATCGCTACCGCCGATCTCGGAATCCCCACACAGATCGTCCTGGCTCCGGAAATCAACGCCGCCTACATTGCTTCAACCGTCGGACAGCTCTGGCGGGTCGATCTCTCCACCGGCCAGACATCGCTGATCGCTGAGCACTTGGGTTCCACTCAAGCGCTGGTCGTGAACGCCGCCCGCACGCTCGCCTATGGCCTCTATGCCGCCCCTGTCAGAATCGTGGAGATCGACCTGGGCACCGGCAAACCGACCCGGACTCTGGGTACTTTTGGCCAATTCGCGCTCGGCCCCTTTTCTCTGGCGTGGACGGATTCTTCGGAAAGCGCCCTTTATGCCCTGATCGGCGAGTTTGGCGATAGCGCCCTGCTGCGGGTGAACCTGGCGGCCAACACGGCAAGCCTGATGACCAAATTTGCAGGGGCAGGAGGCTTGATCAGTGGAGATGGGGATGGGCTTGCGGTGAATCCTTCGGGAAGCAGTCTCTATGTGGGGAGCCACCAAAGCGTGATCCGGTTTCCTCTGTCGGCGGCTCCTGACCACTCGCGGGTCTTTCTGTCGATCGGAAACATCCCGGTGACGGGTATCTCTCAAACCAGCGGTTATGCCAATACCTCCACCACTCCCCCGGATGCCCCTTTCAAAGTCGTCGATTCTCCCTTCGGCGGCACCCTGGACATCTTCGGAGACCTTACGCTACTGATCAATACGTACCATGCGACCAGCTACAGGATTCTCGTCTCTCGGAGTGTGATTCCTGTCGACCCGCCCGCTCCGATCATGGCGAGTTGGACCGCCTATCGCTGGAATCCGGCGTCGTTACCGCTGCCTCACTACCAGCCGGTCCTGGTGGCTCCGGACGCCACGGGGCACTACTCGATTCCGCCGGAGTATGGCCCTCCAGCGACGGTTCCATACTGGTCCCCGACGTATCTGATGATGCGCTGGCCGACCTCCGACAACGGCCTGTATACCCTTCAGCTCCAGATTTTCCGCGGCGCCAGAGACATCACGTTCAGGATCCCGACGGCCCAGCAGTCCCTGACCGTGCTGGTCGACAACACTCTTCCGGTGGCGAACCTGCAGTCCATCCGCGCAATCGACGCCACGACCCCCCCGAGCGTGAGCGTGATCGAGCCATGCCAGATCGTCTCGACCCCCTTACCCAACTCCTTCGACTTCGTGCTGACAGCCTACGACGCCAACGGCCATCTGTTGAGCTACAGCCTCACCGCCTTCTGGGGACGTAACCGATCGGCGACGGTTCTCTCGGACTCCTACAGCGCGCATGTTTCGGGCGCACCCCTGTGGACGGGCGTCAACAATGATTCCCGCCCCTTGCCCCCCGACCCCTACTGGATGGCGACCTGCAACTGCGCGCACACTTTCGTCCTCCGCGC
>DASWRX010000023.1:0-3160 GCA_036402955.1 Thermoanaerobaculia bacterium | reverse complement strand
GTCACCGGCCCCACCACCGTCTTCCCCAGCCGGGGATCGAAGTGCTCGGCGGACGGATCGACGAACGTCGCGATGACGTAGACCGTCGTCGAGGGGAACGGATCGCGGGAGGTCCCGGCGCAGACCGGACCCTCGATGTCGTCGCCGGGGGCATCCTTCGCCGGCTTCGCCGCGGCCTTGCTGCAGTCGATGACCCCAGGGTCGCCGACGGCCCGCGTCACCGCGACGTGCGGCTTGTCGGCGATGTTGCCGAGCCCGCAGGTCACCGTGGTGCCGTCGGCCGTGGGCACGCACCGGGCCGCCGACCAGGGGACGATCGGCAGGCCGTCGAAGGTGGCGGGCGAGCCCGCTCCGACCATGGACTCGATCGAGGCCACGCGCGGGAGCTGATAGACGATCGCGCTCTGCAGCGACAGCTTGGCGTCGATCAACTGCGGATAGAAGTGCATCGAGAAGGAGCCGCTGGCGGAGTCCACCGTGCCGGCGTCATACATCGGCAGGCGGGGGTGCAGGACGAGCGGCTTCGAGTTGACGTCGAACAGTCTGATGTTCTGGATCACGATCGGGTCGGGCTGATTGAAATCGACGCCGGTGAAGGTGGCGCCGACGTGGAACTGCCCTCCCGCCGGCACCACGCCCGGCGTGGGGAAGGCGGAGTTCTTCTTGGACCAGGTGATGCGGAACTGGTTGAACATCTTCCCCTGCCATTGAACCTGCCCGGGCAGCGAGGTGACGACGGGAGAGATCCACGGGCTGGTGGGGCCCGTCCAGGTCCAGTCCACGTTCACCTTCGTCTTCGGGCTGAGGAAGTCCATCTGCAGGCTGTGCGCGGCGACGGCGTTGGGATTGACCAGATCCCAGTTGTGCATGGTCTGGACGGCGAGGCCGACGTTCTTCGCCAGGATGCCGAAGGTGCGGTCGCTGAAGTGGCGGCGGAACGTGGTGCGGTCCTGGCCGTCGAGATTGCAGCCGTTCGGCATCAGGTGCTTCTTGAAGCCGTCCTCGCCGGCGAGCGGAGCCGGGCCGAATTCCTTGCAATTGCCGTTCGGCGGATCGTCGTCGGTGTGGGCCAGGCCGTACGTATGCCCGGCCTCGTGCGCCGCGGTGCCGCCGATCGCCTGGGCCCAGTGCTCGAGCGTCGAGTTGGTTCCCGTCAAGGCCCCGGTCATGGAGCACCCATTGAACACCGTCCCGTCCCCACCTTCACAGTTCACGTAGGTGCCGGCCCAGACCCGCGCGAAGTCGACGTCGTTCAACTGATCGAAGATCAGCGGCGCCTGCCCCCAGCGGCCCCCGAAAAGGGCGCCGTCATGATCCGAGCCGACGGCGATGGTCCGCCGGTTCGGCGGCAGCGGAGTGACCTGTGTGGGATTGATCGTCGTCTGCAGCACCTGCACGTTGAACTCGCAGTAATCGTCCACCACGATGTCGTGGATCCGGTCTTCCAGCGCCGCGGTGGTGCCGATCGCCGGGTCCAGGTCCGCGACGTCGAACGGGAGCGCCGGGCCGGCATCGGTGCCGTCGAAATTGGGAAACATCGAGTCCGGGGCGGTGGGAAAATACAGGAACAGTTTGTGGCTCTTCGTGGCGTCGGTGTTGGTGGTGCCATAGCTCAGCGGACATTTCGGCGCCGTCCATCCGGCACGGGCGGTCAGACCAAGAGCGCAGACCATCGCCGCGGCGACGGCAACCTTGCGAACACGCATGGGCTTCATTTCGTCTCTCCTTGGTGCGAGGGCTTCCTCCCGGGTCCATTCCTGGAAAGAAAGCCCCGGGCGCGGAGAGGCTCCATGCGCGGTCAGCGCGACTCAGCGCTCCTCCGCACCCGTTCCCCTGTAGATGCGCAGCGCCGCCCCGGTGGAGGACATCGAGGGCGGGAGAGACTGGATGTGGAAGAAGAAATCAGACGCCCAGCAGATTGCCGGTCAGCTTCACATATCCCTTTTCCGCCGCCCACAGGCTGAGAGGGATGGCCGCCAGCTCGTCCACCATGGGAACGGCCCGGCCGTCTTTCGTCAGGTCCACCGTCTTGATGTAGTGGTGGCAGGTGTCACAGGCTTCGACGCGGATGTGCGGGAGCTCCTCGGCGACGTAGACGGGGAGCTTGTCGACGGCCTCCTCGCCGCAGGCGGGGCAGACGATCCGCCGGAAGTCCCACTCCGTGGCGCAGAGCGAGCAGATCAGCGACCGCTTGCCGCCGTCCCCAAGGGGCCTCAGGGCGCCGACCAGCGGCGTGGCGGAGCAGAGCGGGCAGTGCGACGGCGTGCCGTGGATCTCCAGCGGCTCGGTGTGGTCGGCGAGGACCTCGGCATAGGGTTGCAGGAAGGCCCAGGCGATCAGGGTTTCGGCGGCCGTGAGCCCGGCGCCGTCCTGCCCTCCGTGCCGCCAGAATTCATCCAGGACCTCCTCCCAGCGCGCCCCTCCCTCGGCGTTCAGCCCGGCGGCCGACTGCGCGAGGGGAGGCGGCGCGATGTCCTGGACGAAGGCGAGAAAGGACGCGAACCAGGGGAGCAGGGTGAACAGCTCCAGCTCGTCGCGGAGCGAGCCCGGCGGCCGGACCTTCTTGGCCCCGCCGTTGCCGGCCGCGAGGCCCTCGTAGAGCGACTTCTGGAAGCCGGCGATCTGCTCGTAGAAGCGCAGACCCTCGGCGGCAAAAGGGTGCTTCGCGGCGAGCTCGGTCGCTCGCCGGAGGCGTTGATCCCACTTCCTGCCGGTCATTCCTTGGCCGCGGATTCCCGAGCGACCCGCTCATACCAGAGGCGATGGAACCTCGCCGCCCATTTGCGGGACACGTCGCCGCGGATGATCGACGAGAAGGCGCCGCGCTCGACCACCGTGCCCATGTAGACGTGGATGATGAACAGGGCGATCGTCAGCAGCGCGGCGATGGGGTGCACGATCACGGCGATCAGCCGCAGGAAGCGCAGGCTCCACGGAATCCAGTGCGGAACCCAGAGGATCAGCCCGGTGAGGAAGAGCAGGAGCCCGCAGACCAGGAAGCCCCAGAAGAGGCCTTTCTGGCCGGCGTTGAACCGGTCTTCGTCGGGGACCTGGTCGTCCTCGTTGCGGATGTAGTGCCGCACCGAGCGCATCCACTCCCGATCGCGCTCCGTGAAGCGCATCTCCCCGCCCCAGACGCTGTACATCCAGAGCACCGCCA
>DASWRX010000022.1:0-65711 GCA_036402955.1 Thermoanaerobaculia bacterium | reverse complement strand
CCAGAAGCTCTTCTCCCGGAGCTGCTCCAGCGTGTAGACGCTGAACACCGGCAGATTGGGATCCGAGGCCCGGATCTCCCGCCGCGCGGCCGCCACGATCCGCGTCGGATCGGCGTGCGTGCGGATCGTCAGCCCCGTGTTGCGCGTCGCCTCGTAGGGATAGGGCAGATAGGCGCTCGGCCGCAGCTTCTCATTGACGCCGCTGTTCTTGAAGTCGGGGATCACGCCGATGACCGAGACCCAGTCCGTGTGCTTGTCGTCGAGCAGCCGGAAGCGCCGGCCGACCGGATCCTGGCCCGGCCAGAGCTTGCTCGCGAGCAGCCGGTTGACCAGCGCGACGTGCGAGAGCGAGGAGCCTTCCGCGTCGGTGAAGCGCCGGCCGCTGACCGGCTCGACGCCGAGCGTCCGCAGGTAGTGCGGCGTCACCCCCGCC
Organism: Thermoanaerobaculia bacterium; assembly: GCA_036402955.1. Taxonomy (GTDB): domain Bacteria; phylum Acidobacteriota; class Thermoanaerobaculia; order Multivoradales; family UBA5704; genus DATARR01. Next base: position 65,278 of record DASWRX010000022.1, on the reverse strand, counting down.
CAGAAGACGTTGGGCTCGCCGCCGCGCGGGTACTCCCGCCCCTCGACGCCGACGCGGCCGCCGTCGCCGCCGTCGCCCAGGGGGACGTTGTTCGACGCCGAGACCGCTTCCACTCCGGGCACGGCCTCCAGCCGCCGCACCACGTCCTGCACCCGGCCGCTCATCTCCTCGTCCTTCTCGTAGCGACCGGCCGGCATGTAGATCCGCATCGTCATCAGGTGGGCGGTGTTGAGACCGCCCTGCTCGTCCTGGAGCTTGATGAAGCTGCGGATGAACAGCGCGGCGCTGACCAGCAGCGCGAGCGAGAGCGCGACCTGCCCCATCACGAGGACGCTCCGCAGGCGGTTGCGCCGGAGGCTCCCGCCGGCGCCGCGCCCGCCCTCCTTCAGGGTCTCGTGAAGGTCGGCCTTGAGCGCCTGGAGCGCGGGGGCGAGCCCGAACAGGAGACCGGTCGCGAGCGCGATGCCCAGGGTGTAGAGGAGCACCGGACCGTCGATCCTGAACTGCATCCAGTAGGGGGTCGGATTGTCCGCCGGGATGGAGATCTCGATCCAGCGGATGCCCCAATAGGCGAGGACGACGCCCAGCGCGCCGCCCACCAGGCTGATCACCACGCTCTCGGTCAGGAGCTGCCGGACGAGGCGCGCGCGTCCGGCGCCGAAGGCCGCCCGCACCGCCATCTCCCGCTGCCGCACGGTGGCCCGCGCGAGCAGGAGGTTGGCCACGTTCGAGCAGGCGATGATCAGGACGCAGATCACGGCGCCCAGCATGGTGAGGACCATCAGGCGCATGTCGCGGCCGGTGAGATCCTCGCGCAGGGAGCGGATGTCGCCGCTCCAGCCCGCGTGGGTCTGCGGGGACTGCGCCGCGATGCGCTGGACGACCGCCTTCACCTCGGCCCGCGCCGGCTCGAGGCCCACCCCCGGCTTGAGCCGGGCGAGGACCGCCAGGTTACGGGTGGAGCGCAGCCCGTCCTGGACGAAGGGCTGCAAAGGCACCCAGGCGAGCTGGTTGCCGGGGAACTCGAAACGCGGCGGCATCACGCCCACCACCGTGTGGGCCGCCGCGTTGACCAGGATGGTCTTGCCGACGACGCCCGGATCGCCGTTGAAGCGGCGCATCCAGAGCTCATGGCTGAGCAGCACGGCGCCGGGCGCGCCCGGACGGTCCTCGTCCTCGTGGAAGGTGCGGCCGAGCTCGGGCTTGACACCGAGGAAGGGAAACAGGTTCCAGGAGATCGAGACGCCGTCGACCCGCTCGGGATCGCCCGCCCCCGAGAAGGTGAGGCTCCGCTGGGTATAGGCGGCGGTCGACGAGAACGAGGTCGCCTGCTCGCGCAGGTCCCGGTAGTCGAGGTTGGAGAGCGCCTCGTGGTTGGCATCGTTCGCCGGTTGGGTCTCGTGCACGGCCACGATGCTGTCGGGGTCCGCGTAGGGGAACGGGCGCAGCAGGATGGCGTTGACGACGCTGAAGATCGCCGTATTGGCGCCGATGCCGATCGCCACGCAGAGCACGGCGATGGCGGCGAAGCCCGGGCTCTTGAGCAGCGTCCGGACGGAGAAGCGCAGGTCCTGCGTCAGGGCTTCCATGGCGGTCCCTTTCTGGCGGCGAGCGGCGGCACGGCGTGCCTCGCTCTCCTACGCTGAGAGGGCGGGGATGTTTCAGGCCCTACCCGCTCGCCAGCTTCCGCAGCCCCGGATCGCCGGGAAAGCGCGACTGCGCGTAGCTCAGGAGCTTCGCGGCGGAGCCGGGATCGTTCAGGATGCGCAGCGTCTTCACCGCCTCGGCATAGGCCAGCGGGGAGGGGTTCCTGTCGACCATCTGCCGCAGGGTGGGCGCCACCGCGGCGGGGCGGCCCGCCAAGGCGTAGAGGATCGCCAGGCTGGAGTAGGCGCGGATGCCGTCCGGGAACATCTGGATCTCGGACTTGAAAGCGGCCTCCGCCCCCTGCGCGTCCCCCTGGTCGGCCAGGAGCTTGCCACGGATCAGGGCGAGGCCGCGGATCAGCTCCGGGTCCTTGGCCTGGCGCCGGTCGTAGATCTCGGCCGCCTTGCGGGTGAGCTCCAGCGCTCCCGCATCGTCCTTGCGGGCGTGGAGCACCTCGGCGAGCGTGACCATCGGGCCGATGCGCAGGCTCTTGTCCTCCATCGCCGCCCGCGCCTCGCGCTCCGCCCTGGCGAGATCGTCGCGCTGCAGGGCGATCTGCGCCAGCAGGCCGTGCGCGAAGGCGGGATGGGTGCCGAGTGCCATCTTCGCGTGCGCCGCCGCGTCGTCGAGCCGGCCGAGGTCGTAGTAGAGCGAGGCCGCCGCCACGGCGATCTGCGGCGAGCCGTTCGATACCTTGAGCGCCTCCTGGTAGGCGGCGAGCGCCTCGTCGGTCCGGCCGCTGCGCTGGAGGGCGCGGGCGAGATACTCCCAGGCGTCCACCATCTTCGGGTTCTCGGCGATCACTTTGCGGAAGGCGACCACCGCCTCCGGATAGGACTTGGCCGCGATCAGCCGGAACCCCGCCCGCAGGTCGGCCAGCGAGCCGATCTTGCTCTTGGGATCGGGCAACGGCCCCTGGGTCGCTCCGGCGCCGGAGCCGATGTAGCCGAGCGCCTGCATGGCCTGCCGCGTCTCCTCGTCCACCGCCGCGGGCGGCGCGAGACGCCGGTCGTACCCCTCGAGGTCCTTGCGCATCGAGGCGTAGACCCGCCGCTCGGCGCGCAGCACGTTCGTCTTCTCCCCCGGGTCCTTCTCGCGGTCGTAGAGCTCGGGGTCCGGACCCTCGATGTAATGGTTTTTCTCGTCGCTCAGCGAGAACAGCTCGCTCCAGCCGAAGTGGAGGCGGGGATAAAAGGTTTCGGAGTAGATCCGCCGCGGCGCCACGTTCGCCGCCAGCAGCGAGACGCCGGGCATCGGCTTCGGCACCTCGAGGCCCAGCAGGCCCAGCACCGTGGGGGCCACGTCGAGCAACTGGACGGGGCGCGCCGTGACGCCGCCGGCCTGCCGGGCGCGCGGCAGCTTGAGGATCAGCGGCACGTGGATCGCCTCGTTGTAGAGGAGCACGCCGTGCTCCTCCTCGCCATGGTCGCCCAGCCCCTCGCCGTGATCGGAGAGCAGGACGACGATCGCGCGGTCGTAGACGCCCAGCGATTTCAGCTCGCCGATCAGGTCGCCCACGATGTGATCGGCGGTGGCGATCTCGCCGTCGTACTTGCTCGCATAACGCGAGGCGTAGGGCTCGGGCGGCGTGTAGGGAGCGTGCGGCTCGTAGATGTGAAAGAAGAAGAAGAACGGCTTGTCCTTGACCGAGCGCAGCCAGCCCTGGGAGAGCCGGAGCGTCTCGCTCCCCGGCCGTTGCAGGCCGCCGAGGCCGGTGCCGGAGCGGAACTCGATGCCGTCCTCGTAGAAGTCGAAGCCGGTGGAGAGCCCTGTCTTCCCCTGGAGCACGTAGGCCGAGACGGCGCCGCCGGTGGCATAGCCCGCCCTCTTCAGGATCGCGGGCAGGAAGGGCATCTCGCCGCGCTGCACCTTGGCCGCGTCGAGCTTGTAGCCGACGTTGTCGCGCACGCCGTGCACCGCCGGCAGCACGCCGGTCAGCAATGTGGTGTGCGACGGAAAGGTGAGCGGCGTCGTCGAGAAGGCGCGCTCGTAGAGGACGCCGTCCCGCCGCAGCGCGTCGAGCGCCGGCGTCTCCACCCCCTTGTAGCCGTAGGCCGGCAGGTGGTCCGCCCGCAGCGTGTCAATGGAGATCAGGATGACCGGCGTGCCCTTGGGGATGTCGGCGCCGCCATCGCCGTTGCCGTGGGAGCAGGCGGCAAGGAGCAGCAGCGACGGGGCCAGAAGGATCCAGGGATTCTTCATGGCTTCACCTGCCGCAGAAACGCCCGCGCCTTCTCGATGTCCGGCCCGTAGCGCTCCGGTGGGGCTCCGGCGGCGAAGCGCTCCAGGGCTTTGCGCGCCTGCTCGGTGCGGCCCCGCCCGGCGGCCTCGGTGCCGAGGTTCCAGAGGGCGTCCCAGAGATCGGACTGGAGATCGACCGCCTTCTGCCAGGCGTCCAACGCCTCGTCCTTGCGTCCGAGCTGGAAAAGGGCCACGCCGAGGTTGTTCCAGGCGCGCGGCAGCCGGGGGTTGATCCCCAGGGCCTGGCGGGAGAGGTCCCGCGCCTGCGTCCAGTGGCCGCGGCGCAGCTCGACCAGTCCGAGCTGCTCGTAGGCCTTGGGATCGTCCGGATGGCTCCTGATCACCCGTTGCAGGACCTCCGCGGCCTCCTTCTGCCGGCCGGCCTCGGAGAGGGCGAGGCCATGGGCGTTGAGCGACTGCGGATCGCCCAGGGTCTCGGCCAGCGGCTTGAGGATGGTGACCGCCTCCGCCGCCCGTCCCACCTCGGAGAGGGTGAGGCCGAGCTGGCGCAGCAGCGCGTCCGAGACCGCCCCCTGAGCGCGGGCCTTCAGCATGACGTCGAGCGCCTCCTGCGTCCGCCCCGCCTGGAGCAGCGCCTGGGAGAGCAGCCCGTGGCCGAGCGACATCGTGGGACGCTCCCGCACCAGCTCGCGCGCCAGGCGGATCGAGTCGTCCAGCTTGCCCCGCATGTAGAAATCGATCACGTCGTGGACCTTCTGATCCAGCGCGATCAGCCGCTTGGGATCGTCCTCCGGCCCGTAGCTCTCGCGCGCGGCGGCCGCGCCCGAAATGTAGCCGAGGCTGCGCATCCGCGCCTCGTCCTCGGGGGTGAGGCTCTCCCGCCGCGGCGGCCAAGCCGACTCCTTCGGCAGCGCGGCGAAGACGCCCCGCGCCGCCTGGCGCTCGGCATCGAAGCGGTTGTCCTTCTCGTGCGGGTCCTTCGGCAGGTCGTAGACCTCGGGCAGCGGCAGCGCGATGAACTTGGTGCCGCCGCGCAGCAGCCCGCGCAGGGGCGCCCAGCCGCGGTTGAGCGTGGTCGAGAGGGCCTCGAAGTAGGAGTCGCCCGCCGCGTCACCGGGCGGCGCGGGAGGCGCCAGGAGCGACCGGCCGGGCCGGCGCAGGCCGGGTGGAGCCGGCGCGTCGACCCCGGCGGCCTGGAGCACCGTCGGGAAGATGTCCACGTGCCGCGCCGGGCGCCCGTCCCGCCCCGGCGCGACGCCGCGGCCCCACACCACCAGCGGCACCTTGAGCGTGGCCTCGTAGGCGAACAGGCCGTGCGTGGGCTCGCCGTGCTCGCCGAGCGACTCGCCGTGATCGCCGGTGACGACGACCAGCGCGGGCTTCTCCCTGCCGTCGAGGAAGGGTCCGAGCAGCGGCGCGAGGAAAGAGTCGGCGGCGGCCACCTCGCCGAGATAAGGGTTGTCCTTGAACCGCGAGGCGAACGGCTCGGGCGGCTCGTACGGGGCGTGCGGATCGTAGAGGTGGACCCATAGGAACCGGGGCTTCCCCTGGTGCGCCCGCCACCAGGCGAGCGCCGGGCGTACCACCTCGTCCCCGCGGCGCTCGGCGAGCACGAACTCGGTCTCGTTGCCGCCCTTGGGATAGCGGTCGTCGTAGACGTCGAACCCGTGGTCGAGCCCGAACTGCGAGTCGAGCGGGAAGGCCCCCACGAAGGCGCCGGTCGCGTAGCCCACGCCGTGCAGCACCGTGGCGAGCGTCGGCACGTTGGCCGGCAGCCGGAAGCCGCTGTTGTCGCGCACGCCGTGCTGGAAGGGGTAGAGGCCGGTGAGGATGTTGGTGTGCGAGGGCAGGGTCACCACGTTGTGGGCATGGGCGTTGGCGAACACTCTCCCCTGAGCGGCCAGGCGGTCGAGCATCGGGGTCCGCGACCGCGGGTTGCCCGCGAACCCCGTAGCGTCCGCCCGCAGGGTGTCGATGGTGATGAGGACGATGTCCCGGGAACCTGAGGCGGAAGGCCGCGCCGCGCTCTTCGCGGCCGGCGCCGCGGCGAGCAGCAGTCCCGCCAACGCGGCGACCGCCGCGAAACTCCACTTCGACATAGCGCGGGGATTGTAGCAGGGGGATACCAGCAGGAGGCTTACCCTACCCCCTCAGCCGCTCCATCACCGGCTCCAGCCGCTTCAGCAGCTCCGGCAGGTCCGTCAGCTCCAGTCCCATCCCCGACAGCAGGTTGCGACCGGAGTCGGCGTGCGGCTCGAAGCGCTGGACGACGCGGGCCCGCACCAGCAAGGGCTCGGCGTGGAGGAGCGGCGGGAACATCTCGACGTGGACGGTCTCCTGGAGCCGCGCGGGGTAGAGCGTCGAGACGAAGAGCCCTCCCTGGAGGATGTCCCGCCGGTAGACCTCCATGAACTCCTCGACGCCGGAGAAGCGCACCGCGAAGACCCCGCCCGACGGCGCCACCGAGACCGGAGGTCTGGCTGGCGGGGGAGGCGGCGCGGCCACGGGCTCGGGAGCTCCGAGATCCGGCAACGGTGGGATGTCGGGCGGTGGAATGAGGGGCGGCGGCTCGGCCGGCGGCGGAGCCATGGGCGCCATCCGGGTCATCTCCCGGGGGATCTCCTCCGACTCGCCGTAGCCGGCCGGAATCAGCTCCCGCACCAGATCCTCCACGGTGAGGAAGCGCACCCCCATCCCAGACTGATGGACGCGCGTCAGCTCCAACTGGATCTTCCGCGCGTGGGCCACGACCCCCTCCACCATGAACCCGCGCTCGCGGTCGATCACCTCGACCCGGATCCGCGCGCCGCTCACGATGGGGCTGTTGGTGGCGATGAACATCCCCGTCATCGAGATGTTCGTGGTGTACCCGACGTGAGAGGTGGGATCGCCCTGCCGCCAGAACTGGACCTGGACTCTGCGGGGGCGGCGGACGGCCCGTCTGCGGGATGACATGGACATCCATTCTATCGTGCCACTACGATTCACGCGGAATGGAGACGACCTCGACGACCGTGGCCGCCTGCGCCGTGGGGGGCGCCGTGCGCATCGAATCCCGCCCGCGCCCCGCTCCCGGACCGGGCGAGATGCTGCTGCGCCTGCGCTGCGCCGGCCTCTGCGGCACCGACCTGTTCAAGCTGCGCCACGCGACCGCCACCGCCGGCTCCGTGCTCGGCCATGAGATCGTCGGCACGGTCGCGGTCCTGGGCGAGGGGGTGCGGGGCTTCGCGCCCGGCGACCGCGTCGCCGTTCCCCATCACGTGGCCTGCGGCGAGTGCGCTCTCTGCCGCCGTGGCGGCGAGCCGCTCTGCCCCGCCTTCCGCGAGAACCTGCTCGTGCCCGGCGGCTTCTCCGAGTGGGTGCTGGTGCGCGAGCGGGCCGTCCGCCAGGCGGCCTTCGGGCTGCCGCCCCACCTCTCGGACGAGGCCGCCGTCTTCCTGGAGCCGGCGGCGTGCGTGCTGCGCGGCGTCCGCCATGCGCGCCTGACCGAGACGGCCCTCGCCGGCCCCGTCCCCGGCAGCGCCGCGATCCTGGGCGGTGGCAGCATGGGGCTCCTCCACCTGCTGGTCCTCAAGGCCGTCCATCCGGATCTCCGGGTCGCGGTCTCCGATCCCCTGGAAGACCGCCGCGACCTCGCCCGGCGGCTGGGCGCGGACGCCGCGATGCCTCCGGGCGCGGCGACCCGGAGAGCGATCGACGAGCTCTCCAGCGACCTCGGCGCCGACGCCGTCTTCGACACGGTGGGCGGCGCGGATTTGCTGGAGACGGCGCTGGCGATCTCCCGTCCCGGCGGCGCCGTGGTCCTCTTCGCCCACGCCGATTCCGAGGATCACGACGAGCCGGCCGGGTTCAGCCTCAACGCCTTCTTCAAGGGCGAGCGCCGACTGCTCGGCACCTACTCGAGCGGGCTCACCGAACAGCGCGAGGCCTACCGCCTGCTCGTCTCGCGGCGGCTGGACCCTTCTCCGCTCGTCACCCACCGGCTGCCGCTCTCCCGTTTTGAAGAAGCGGTGACCCTCGCCCGCGAGCGGCGGGCGCTCAAGGTGCTGCTGGTGCCGGACGGGATGCCCGGATGATCTCCACCACCGCCTTCCTGATCGGGCCGGAGCGGCTGGAGTTGCGCGACGTCCCGGTGCCGGAGCCGGGCGAGGGGGAGCTGCTGCTGCGGATCGGCGCCGCCACCACCTGCGGCACCGACCTCAAGGCCTTTCAGCGCGGCGGCCATCCGCGCATGCTCAGGGCCCCGACCCCGTTCGGCCACGAGATGGCGGGCACGATCACCGCCGTGGGTCCGGGCGTCGAGCGCTGGCGGCCGGGCGACCGGGTGGTAGTGGCGAACTCCGCGCCGTGCGGCGTCTGCGAATGGTGCGTCCGCGGGCGCGAGAACCTCTGCTCGGACCTCCACTATCTGAACGGCGCGTTCTCCGAATACCTGCTGATCCCTCGCCGCTTCACGACCGGGAGCACCTATCCGCTGCCGGCGAAGCTCCCCTTCGAGATCGGCGCGCTCGCCGAGCCGCTCGCCTGCGTGCTGCACGGCCTGGAGATCTCAGGGCTCGAGCGGGCCTCGGAGATCGTGGTCTACGGCGGCGGCCCGATCGGCCTACTGTTCGTGGACGTGCTCGCCAACTCGCCGGCGGATTTTCCCGCCCGGGGCGAGCACCACATCGTGCTGGCGGACCCCAACCCCTGGCGTCTGGAGGTGGGCCGGACCGTGGGCGCCCACGCCACCGTGCAGGTCAGCCGGGACGGCGGCGAAGCGGGCCGCCTCTGCCGCCGCTCGCGGACCGGCGACGGCTTCGACGTCGCCATCGAGGCCACCGGTTCCCCCGCCGCCTGGCAGGATGCCCTGGCGTCGGTGCGTCCGGGCGGTGTCGTGCAGCTCTTCGGCGGCTGCCCGCCGGGCACCACCGTGCCGCTGGACGCCCACCGCCTCCACTACTCCGAGATCACGGTCAAGAGCGCCTACCACCACCGCCCGGCGACCTTCCAGCGCGCCCTCGCCCTGCTGGCGAGCGGCAAGCTCCACCCCCAGGCCCTCCTCTCCGCCGAGCGCCCCCTCGCCGAGCTCGAAGCCGCCCTGCGCAGCATGCGGCGGCGCGAGGCTCTCAAGGTGGTGATCCGGCCGTAGGGGCTACGGGGGCTGGATCAGCAACCGGCAGAGCCAGAGCTGCTCGGTGTCGGGATCGACGGCGACGATCCCCCAGGTCTGGGCGAACTGCTTCTGCAGGGGCGTCTCGAGCAGCTCCTGGTCGACGGCGGCGATCCCCTCGCGCTTCTCGAACTGGAGGATCTTGCCCTTGGTCTCCTTCGTGGGCAGCGCGAGCACCACGTTGTAGAGGTCGAGCTTGCGGGCGGCGAGGCCCCCCGGCCAGGCCGCTTCGAACCGCAGCACGGGCCGCCCGTTCTTGCCGATTCCCACCGTCTTGCCGGTGAGGCTCTGGAGCCCCAGCTTCGCCGAGCTGTGGGCGTGCTGGGCCGCGGCGCCGCCGGCGACGAGATCGATCACCATCCGCCGCTTCTCGAAATCGCTCAGGCTGCGGTAGGACTCCCGCGTCTGCACCGCGGCGGGCGCCCAGGCCCGCACTCCGGGCCGCCGGATCACGACTTCCACGCCGGCGCGGGTCTTCTGGAGCAGGTCGCCGGCGGGATGGAAGCCCGCCTCGTAGTAGGCCGCGGTGGAGCCGGCGATGCGCTTCTCGAGATCCCGCGGGTCCTTCCCCTCGACGTAGAGGCCGCCCGTGGTCTGCGCCATGTTGCGGAGCACCCCGTCGCCGTCGTTCTCCAGATCCCGGTCCGTGTTGACGAACAGGGTCGCCGTGCCCGACTCGGCGAGCGCGGCGAGCGGCTCCCGGAAGCGGTCCACCAGCGGCGGCGCGCGCCGGGTGTCGACCTCGACGCTCTCGTCGCTGCCGACCTTGAAGCCGCTGTCCCCCTGGAAGTAGAGCTCGTCATTCATGCCCTGCGAGAAGAGCACCAGCAGCTTGGGCCCGGAGATGCGCCGCAACTCGCTGGCGAAATCCCCGAGCGAGCTGGCGAGATCCCGCGCCACGCTGTGGTACTCGCCGCGCACCGCTCCCTGGATGTTGTTGTAGGCGTGGGCCATCTGGCTGTCCGGCGCGCCGGTGTCCGTGCGGCTCGCCTTGCCGGCGGGAGGGCTGAAGTCGACGGTGGGGTCGTCCTGCAGCTCGACGCGCCGCGTCTCCGGCCTGAGGGCCTCGATGGCGGCGAGCAGCTCCTTCTTCCCCTGGGCGTCCGGCGGCACCGGCCCCAGCTTCCGCTCCAGACCGGCGCGGGTGCCGTGGAGGATCAGGAACAGCCGGTCGCCGCCGGGCCAGCCCTCGACCAGCCGGGCGGCGAGCCGCTTGTCCGTCTTGAAGCCGGCCGGCGAAGAGAAGGTCGTGTCGAACAGGAAGAACACGGTGCGCGACGGCGTCGGCGTCAGCGGCGACGCCTGGGCGCCGGCGGGTCCGGACGGGATGACGTACGAATCGAAGGACTCGATCGCAATGGGAGCGCCGCCCACGCGCAGCTCGACCTCGCCGGGCTTGAGGTCGTAGACGGGGTTCCCCTTGGCGTCGACGGCGTAGAAGGGGACGATCTTGACCTCGACGTCGACCGTCTCCCCGGCGTTGAACCGGGGAGCCGGCGCCGGGCGGTCCTGCCCGAAGGCCCCCGGGAGAGCGAGGGCGGCCACGGCCAGGGCGGCGACCAGCGCGCGCGAGCCTACGATGGGAGGCGAGACCGGCATCTTACTTCGCCCCCTTTCCCGGCGCCCGCAGCATCAGCCGGCGGACCCACGCCTGCTCGGTCTCGGGATCGACGGCGAGGATGCCCCAGACCCGCGCGCCCTCGCCGTCCAGGGTCGCCTCGAGGTCCGGGCGGTCGGCCGCCGTCCCTTCCCGATGATCGAAGGCGAGGACCTGACCCTTCTGGCCGTTGCCGGGAGGGGCCAGCAGGACGTTGTAGAAGTCCAGCTTGCGGTTGGCGAGGCTCGCCGGCCACGCCGCCTCGAACTTGAGCCGGGGGTGCCCGGACGCCGCCTGGCCGACCACCTTGCCGCCGAGCTCCTGCAGCTTCAGCCGTACCGGCGAGTGGGCGCTCTGGGACCCGGGACCGCCGACCACCAGATCGACCACCATCTGCCGCTTCTCGGCGACGCTCAGCTCGCGGTAGGGCTCCCACATCCGCACCCTGGCGGGCGCCCAGGCCCGCACTCCCGGCCGGCGGACGACCACCTCCACGTTGGCGCGGGAGGCGGCGAGCGCCGGACCCGACGGACGGAAGCCCGCCTCGTAGTAGGCCGCGGTCGAGCCGGCGATGCGCGTTCCCAGCTCCCCAGCGTCGTTGCCGACGAAGTAGAGGCCGCCGGCGGTCTTCGCCATGTCGCGCAGGGGAGCGTCGGCGTCCATCGCCTCGAAGCGCTGGGTATTGACGAACATGGACATCGCGCCCGACTCGGCGAGGGCGGCCATCGGCGCCCGGAATTGGTCCACCAGCGGCGGCGCGCGCCGCGTGTCCACCAGGATGGACTCGTCGGTGCCGACCCTGACTCCGTCGTCCCCGATGAAATAGAGGGTGTCGTCCATGCCCTGGGAGAAGATCACCAGCAGCTTGGGACCGGGGATGCCGCGCAGCGCGGCGGCGAGGGTGCCGAGCGAGCTCGCGAAGCTCTTCGCGACGTCGATGTACTCGCCGCGCGCGCTCCCCCGCAGGCCGTCCCAGGCGGCGTGGATCTGCTCCTGGGGCATACCGGCGCCGTCGATGACGCCGCCGGCGCGGCTCGCCCGCTCGCCGTTGGGACCGAAATCATCCTGTGGGTGGTTCTGCAGCCCGATGCGCCGCACCTCCGGCTTCAGATCCTCGATGGCGGCGAGGAGCTGCCGCTTGCCCTCGCCCTCAGCCGCGACCGGACCCAGCCGGCTCTCCATCCCGGAGGTGCCGTTGACGATCAGGGACAGGCGGTCCCCGGCGGGCCAGGTCGCCAGCATCCGGGCGGCCAGCTTCTTGTCCGTGTTGAAGCCGGCGGCGGACGAGAAGGCGGTGTCGAACAGGAGGAACACGTTGCGCGAGGGGATCGGCGCCGCCGACGAGGACGGCGATGCGGCCGCGCCGGCGACCCCGGGCGAGATCACGTAGCGGTCGAACGATTCGACCGGCACCGCGGCGCCCCCCACCCGCAGCTCGATCTCGTCGCGCCGCAGATCGGTGACGGCCCGGCCCTTGGCGTCGACGGCATAGAACGGGACGATCTTGACCTCGACGTTGACGGTCTCGCCGGAGGCAAACCGCGGGGGCGCCGCCGGAGGCGTCTTCCCGAAAGCTCCAGGGGCTACGAGAGCCAGAGCCAGGACGGAGAGCAGCGCGCGCGATCCTTTGATGCTGATGATGCTGAGTCTGTGAAGCGAGACGGGCATGATCGATCCTTTCTCAGACTATCGATTTGGTTTCTTTCACGGCCTGATCCCTTTACTTCGATCCCCTGCCCGGCGCCCGCAGCATCAGCCGGCGGACCCACGCCTGCTCGGTCTCGGGATCAACGGCGAGGATGCCCCAGACCCGCGCGCCCTCGCCGTCCAGCGTCGCCTCCAGATCCGGGCGGTCGGCCGCCGTCCCTTCCCGATGATCGAAGGCGAGGACCTGACCCTTCTGGCCGTTGCCGGGAGGGGCCAGCAGGACGTTGTAGAAGTCCAGCTTGCGATTCGCGGAGCTCGCCGGCCATGCCGCCTCCAACTTGAGCCGGGGATGCCCGGACGCCGCCTGGCCCACCACCTTGCCGCCGAGCTCCTGCAGCTTCAGCCGCACCGGCGAGTGGGCGCTCTGGGACCCGGGACCGCCGACCACCAGATCGACCACCATCTGCCGCTTCTCGACGACGCTCAGCTCGCGGTACGGCTCCCACATCCGCACGCTGGCGGGCGCCCAGGCCCGCACTCCCGGCCGGCGGACGACCACCTCCACGCTGGCGTGGGAGGCGGCCAGCGCCGGACCCGACGGACGGAAGCCCGCCTCGTAATAGGCCGCGGTCGAGCCGGCGATGCGCGTTCCCAACTCGCCGGCGTCGTCGCCGGTGAAGTAGAGACCGCCGGCGTTCTTCGCCATGTCGCGCAGGGGAGCGTCGGCGTCGGGCCCGAAACGCTGGGTGTTGACGAACATGGACATCGTGCCCGACTCGGCGAGGGCGGCCATCGGCACCCGGAAGCGGTCCAGCAGCGGCGCCGAGCGCCGCGTGTCCACCAGGACGGAATCGTCGAGGCCGAGGCTGGTCCCGTTGTCACCCTCGAAATAAGGAAGGTAGTTCAGGCCCTGGGAGAAGATCGCCAGCACCTTGGGACCGGGGAGGCCCCGCAGCTCGGCGGCGAGCGCCCCGAGCGAGCTCGCGTAGCTCTTCGCGATGTTCATGTACTCGCCGCGCGCGTTCCCCTGCAAGCCGTCCCAGGCGGCGTGGACCTGCTCCTGGGGAATTCCGAAGCCGCCGACGATGCGGCCGGCGCGGCTCGCCCGCTCGCCGTTGGGACCGAAATCCTCCTCCGGCGCGTACTGCATGCCGACGCGCCGGACCTCCGGGTTCAGGTCCTCGATGGCGGCGAGCAACCGCCTCTTGCCCTCGCCTGCGGCCGCGACCGGACCCAGCCGGCTCTCCATCCCGGCGCTGCCGTTGACGAGCAGGGATACATGGTCCCCGGCGGGCCAGCTCGCCAGCATCCGGGCGGCCAGCGTCTTGTCCGTATGGAAGGCGGCGGCGGACGAGAAGACCGTGTCGAACAGGAAAAACACGTTGCGGGAGGGGATCGGGGCCGCCGGCGACGGCGGCGATGACGGCGATGCGGCCGGCGCGCCGGCGGCGCCGGGAGCGCTCGCGTAGCGGTCGAACGACTCGACCGGCACCGGGGCGCCGCCCACCCGCAGCTCGATCTCGTCGCGCCGCAGATCGGTGACGGCCCGGCCGTCGGCGTCGACGGCGTAGAACGGAACGATCTTGACCTCGACGTTGACCGTCTCGCCGGAGGCGAACCGGGGAGGCGCCTTCCCGAAAGTCCCAGGGGCGACGGCGAGGGCCAGAGCCAGGGCGGAGAGCAGCACGCGCGAGCCTGCGGAGTGAAGCGAGACGGGCATCATCCCTCCCTTTCTGAAAAAGCTGACGCCTTCGCCCTTCGCAAAATTCATTCCCGGCCTGCAGAGGGCCAAGCAAAGGAAGGTTTCGTTGCCAAACGAGGCCGCGGCCGTCCTCAAAGACGGACGGATCAGCGTCCGGAGGTGGGAGGCTCGGGATCGATTCCGAGCCCGTCGGTAAGCCGGTTGTAGTAGGAGAAGAAGCCCGCGATCTGGACGATGTCGTGGATGGCGGTGTCGTCGAAGCCGGCGGCGCGGAGGGCCTCGACGTCGTCGCGGCGGACGGAGCGGGGCTCGCGGGCGAGCTTGACGGCGAAGTCGAGCATCGTCCGGTCAGCCGCGGAGAGCGGAGACGGGTCCTCCTCCCGGCCGGCACCGCGCAGGGCGGCGATCAGCGCCTCGCCCCGCTCTCCCTGTCCCGCGACCTCGGCCCGGAGGTCGTCCGCGTGGGCGTCGGTTCAGTAGTGACAGCCGTTGGCGCGGGAGACGGCGACGGCGATCATCTCCCGCTGCGCCCGGCTCAGGGGGCTGCGCGGCGAGATCATCAGCTCCTCGTAGAGCCTGACGCCCGCCTCGAGCACCTCCGGACGGAGGCTCTGGATCCGCAGGACGTTGAACACCCGTCCCGCCCGCGCGACGGCTTCGTCGTAGAGGCGCTTGAGGAGACCCTGGGCCTCCCCTGGGGCGACGGTGCGGATCCAGGCCATGATGACGGGATGATAGCGCGCGCTTCGCCCCGGCGCGCGCGGATGACGATCTTCATCCGTATTTCAGAGCTGCCCGCTGAGCAGATAGCACGCCCGGTCGAGGGCCCGGTGCCAGACGTGATACTCGCGGGTCCAGGTCTCGGCCTTCATCTCCACGCAGTCCTTGAGGTCATCCTCGAAGGCGGCCTTCAGCTCGGCGGCGATGCCTTCGTCGATGATGCCGACGCCGGCCTCCTCGTTGATGTTGAAGGAGCGGGAGTCGAGATTGGTCGAGCCGACGTGCGACCAGAGACCGTCGATGATCAGGATCTTCTGGTGGATCATCGTCCGCTCGAAACAGAAGATCCTCACGCCAGCCTTCAACATGTCGCCGAAGTGGCGGTGGCCGGCATGGTTGACCACGGGGTTGTCGGTGACCTGGCCGGGCACCATGATCTTGACCTCCACCCCGCGCTTGACCGCGCGCTTGAGCAGAGACGTCGTCTGCTCGTCGGCGATGAAGTAAGGGTTCTGGATCACGATCTCTTTCTGGGCGGTGGCGAGCGACATCTTGAACATCAGCTCGAGGTCGGAGATGCCGCCGAGCGGAGCGCCGGCGAGAACGTGCATCTTCAGATTTCCGATCAGGTCGATGGCGGGGAAGTACTTCTCTCCCACCAGCACCTCGCCGGTCTCCTCCACCCAGTGCTGGGAGAAGACCGACTGCACGGCGTTGACCACCGGCCCGTGGAGCCGCACGCCGGTGTCGCGCCAGTGCTCTTTGTTCTCCGCGTTGCCCGTCCACTCGCTCGCGACGCCGTGACCGCAGATGTAGGCCGTGCAGCCGTCGAAGACAGCGAGCTTGCGGTGGGTACGCTTGTTGAGCTGGCCGATGTCCTTCAGGCGGATCGGATGGTAGCGGATCAGCTTGACGCCCGCTTCCTGCATCAGCTCCCGCAGCCGTGGCTTCATCTTCAGCGCGCCCATGGCGTCGACCATGACCCGCACCTCGAGCCCCTCGCGCGCCCGCTTGGCGAAGGCCTCGGCGACCTCGGCGCAGATGTCGCCGGTCCACCAGACGTAGGTCTCGAAGTGGATCGTCACCTTGGCCGCTGCGATCGATTCGAAAAGCGCAGTGAAGAGTTCGCCATTCTGGAGGATCTCGGCGCGGTTGCCGTCCATGATGATCGCCTTGGTCATGCCGGCTATCGAGGGGAGGGCCTGCTCGAAGCAATCGAGGTCGGGCACGCGGAGGTGGAACTTCCGCTCGCGCAGGTTGTTCCACAGCATCGTCCCCAGGAGGAGGATGAGCGCGATCATCGCGAGGAGCAGCCAGAGGTGAATGTGGATCATGGCTTTCTCAGAGCTGTGGGTTGAAGGTGTAGGACACCGCGTCCTCCAGCCGATGCCAGAGCGAACGCCGGCGCCAGGTCCGGGCGTCGAACCGCTTGCACTGTTTGAGGTCGGCCTCGAAAGCGTCCCTGAGCTGGGCGGCCACCTGCCGATCGATCAAGCCCACGCTCGCCTCGTCGTTGATGTTGAGCGAGCGGCCGTCGAAGTTGGCCGAGCCGACGAACGACCACGTGCCGTCGATGATCATGATTTTCTGATGGCTGAGAGTGGTCTGGAACTCGTAGATCTCGACTCCATTGTCGAGCAGGGGCTGGAGGCGCTTGTGCCCGGCGTGGCGGACGACCGCGCTGTCGGTGACCGGTCCCGGGATCATGATGCGCACGCGCACGCCCCGCCTGGCGGCGTTGACGAGGAGGTTCACCATCTCCCGGCGGGGGATGAAGTAGGGATTCTGGATGATCAGCTCCTTCTGCGCCGTGGCGATCGCGAGCTTGTCGATCATCTCGATCTGGGAGACGCCGCCATGGGGGGCGCTCGCCGTGATGTGCGCCCGCACCGTTCCCACGGGAGGGAGCGGCGGGAAGTATCTCTCCCCCACCAGCACCTCGGCGGTCTCGTCCACCCAGTTCTGGGCGAAGACGGCCTGGACGCTGTTGACGATCGGCCCGGTGAGGCGCACGCCGGTGTCGCGCCAGTGCTCGGCGTCCTGGGCATGGCCGACCCACTCCTCGGCGATGCCGTGGCCGAAGACGTAGGCCACCTTGCCGTCGAAGATGGCGAGCTTGCGGTGGGTGCGGCTGTTGAGCAGCCCGAGTTGGCTGAGACGGAACGGATGGAAATAGGCGACCTTGACTCCCGCCTTCTGCATCATGTCGAACAGATGGTCGTCGGCCTTGAAGGCGCCGCCGGCATCGAGGGTGACGCGGACCTCGACCCCGTGGCGGGCCCGGTCGGCGAGGGCGCGCCCGAGGCGGTCGCAGATCTCTCCTTTCCACCAGACGTAGGTCTCGAGATGGATGCTGTTGCCGGCGTGCGCGATGTCGGCGAAGAGGGCGGGGAAGAACTGGTCCCCGTTCTGCAGCACCTGGACGGCGTTGCCCGTCAGGATCGTGGAGCCGGAGAGGCTGGCGATCGACGGCAGGGCCTGCTCGAAGTTGTCGATGTTCGGCACGCGCACGTGCGACGCGTGCGTCCGGTCGGTCGACCAGAGGAGGGCGATCAGTAAGATCAGAACCAGGAAGAGGAGGGTGGCCTCCAGGTAGGAGAGCTGGATCGTCCGGCGCGGCTTTTTCGACGCGGCGGGAGAGGCGGCTTTTCTGCTCTTTCCAGCCTTCTCAGCCTTCTGCAGTGGCAGACTCATGGGCTCGCTCTCCCCGCCGGCACGCCGACGGCTTCCGTCACGGCTTTCAAGGCAGTGTCCCGTCGCAGCTCGACGAGCACGGGCCAATGATCCGAAGGTCCCGACCGGATCACCTGGTACGACGTGGTCGTCCAGCCCGGATCGGCGAAGACGTAATCGATGCGCTGCCGCATGAACCGGTGGGTGAAGGCGATGTCGTCACCGCACATCCGGAACAGCTCGGCAGCCATCAGCGTCCCGATCTCGGGCGCGTCCGGCGGAGCGTTCAGGTCTCCCACGAGGACGAAAGGTCCATCCGACTGCTTCAACTGCTCGACGAGAGCTGCGATTTGCATACTTCGTGCCGTCCTCCCCCAGCGCCCCCAGGCGGCGAGGTGGGTGACGTAGAAATGGATCGCGGCATCGCCCAGGGCGACGCGGGTATGGAGGAGAGTCCGGGGCTCGCCCGGACCGGGCAGGGGGAGGACCGCCGCGGCGAGCAGCTCGCAACGGGTGAGCACGGCGTTGCCGAACTCGCCGCCGCTCTCCATGGCGAAGCTCTTGCCGAAGTGGACGGCCATTCCGGTCAGGCGGCCGAGCGTCTCGGCCTGGTCCTCGAGCCGGGATTGCCGGGTGCCGCGGTGGACCTCCTGGAGACCCACCACGTCCGGGGAGGCCGCGGAGATCGCCATCGCCACCTTCTCGATGTGCCGCCGGGACCACCGCGCGCCATGTCCCCCGGCGTTGTAGGACATCACCCGCAGGCGGAGGTCGGCCATGCGGGGAAGCGGTTGCGAAAGATGTGCCCGAAAGGGATCAGCGCAGGTGCTGCTCCTGCTTCTGCGGCGTCCCGCCGTCCTTCTTGTTGGCGTCCTCCAGGATCTTCTTCTTCCTCTCCAGCACGTCCCAGGCGGTCACCCCTTCGACGGCGCCGCGGCCCTCGATCCAGGCCTCGGTGCACTCGCCACAGCAGGGGCCTTCCTTGCGGACGGCTTCGCGGCAGTGGCAGTGGCCGTACTTCAGCAGGCACTCGGTGCACGCCGGGTGGACGCAGCAGGCGTACTTGCCCTTGCGGGCGAGGTTGGACTTGGCCTCCTCCGCCTCGCCCTTGACGCGGGAGATCTGCGCCTCGTCGGAGAGCGCGGTGAACTCCCCCGCGGGATGGACGGCGTCGGGGAGGGCGTCGCCGGGCTCGCTCGCCGCCGGCGCGGCGGGCGGCGGCGAGTGCTGGGACTGGTAGGCGGCGCAGGCGGTGAGCAGGAGGGCGAGGAAGAGGGAGAAGAGGCGGATCAAAGGATTGCGCAGCATGGGATTTCCTCCCTCAGAAACCGAAGTCACGGACGATGTTGAAGCCGAGGCGGATGTCCCGGGTCTTGAAGCCGGCGGCCGAGTCGCCGCCCAGCATCTGGTCGACCGTGGTGGCGCGCGAGTCGCCGAGGACGATCTCGAAGATGTGGCCGCCCAGGGCCTTGGAAAGGGCGACGTGCCAGGCGTCGCGGCTGTCCTTCAGGTCGCGGTTGGCGGGGATGTACTCGATCTCGATCAACTGCTTGCCCGGCAGCGGGAAGGTGAGCCCGATCGGCACGTTGAAGGCGTTCTTGAGCCGCGGCGTGTCGCTCACCCAGGACGGGGAGAGGAGGAGGTTGATCCCCGGCGCGAGCTGGCGCGACAGCAGGAGCTGGGCGAAGGGCCGGCTGTGGTCCGCCACCCCGGGCCGCCGGAGGAGATCGGCGCCCGCGCGCACGGCGAAGGTCAGGGGAATCCGGCGGGCCTGCTCGAGAACGAGGAACTTGCCCGCCAGCTCGAAGTCCTCCTGGAAGGAGGCACGGTAGAGCGAGAGGTCGAGATGGGGAGCGACTCCCCAGGCGAGGCCGATGCCGACGTCGGCGCCGTTGTCCAGCCCCCAGAGATTGTGGGAGTCGCCGTCGTTGACCGGCTGCTGGAAGCGATGGGTGAAGAGCACCTCGAGCTTGCGCGCCCCCAGCGTGTAGGGGGTGGCGCCGTTGATCAGGATCGTGCCCAGCGGATCGCGGCGGATGGGCTCGTACGGCCCGGCGTCGGGCTGAGCCACCGCGGGAGCGGTGGCGAGCAGGGCGGCCAGGAGGGCCGCGGCGGCGAACGTTCGCATTCCTCTTCCTCTCATCAATTGTTCGGAGCGCCCGCGCGGATCCAGGCCGCGATGCCCTCGATCTGCGCGGAGGTGAGATAGGGGCCGCCGAGCGGCATCCGCTCGCCCGTGATGCTGGGATCGCCGCGGAGCTTCAGGATGATGTAGCTGCCGTCCGGATTTCCGGGCGAGACGCGGTTGAGCGGGCTCTCGCTCGACGCATGCCCCACCAGGTTGCCGTAGCTCTGGCCCGCGTCCAGCACCAGGCCGGAAGGGGCCGAGCCCGCGGCGTGGCAGCCCGCCTTCGCGCAGACCGGGGTGAAAATCTGCGACTGGATCTGCGCGAAGGTGAAGGCCGCGACGCCGGGCGTCACGGACGTCGGCTCGGTGGGGCTCTTCACCGTGCCGCAGCCGGCGAGGAGGAGAGCGAGGGCGAGGAGCACCACCGGGCCCTCACCCCCCGGCCCCCTCTCCCGGCCCCTCCCACCCT
Source organism: Thermoanaerobaculia bacterium (assembly GCA_036402955.1). Classification (GTDB taxonomy): domain Bacteria; phylum Acidobacteriota; class Thermoanaerobaculia; order Multivoradales; family UBA5704; genus DATARR01. The sequence goes on along the minus strand of DASWRX010000022.1, from coordinate 45,341 downwards.
CCCTCACCGGGAGAGGGGGAGAGCCGCCGGCGTCCTCATGTCTACGGGCAGGTCGCGAACGCATTGATGTCCTGAATCGGCGCGGCGGCCTGGTTGAGCGGGTTGTAGTAGGTCTTGGTCTTGCCCGTCTGGGTGTCGGTGACGACGACGTCGAACTCGACGTTGGTGGTCGCCGCGAAGAAGACCCAGTAGTGGTTGAACGGAGCCACGCAGGCGTTGAGCACCTTGATCAGCATCTCGATGTTGGTGGGGTTGAAGAAGTAGAACAGGCCGGAGTCCGGGGCCGCGGGGAGCGGCACGGCGGAGCCGTGGCCGTCGCTGGTGGTGGCGTGGAAGTCGATCGTGGCCTTGAAACGGCCGTTGTTCAGGCACAGGGCGTTGGCCCCGGCGACGCAGGCGCCGGGATCGGCCAGGGTCGCCGCCGCGATCTCCGCGGAGTACGGGGAGAAGTTGCTGCTGCTGGAGCCCGTCGCGCGGACGCGGAACAGGGAGAAGGAGGCCGGATCGAGCCCGGACACCGGAGCGCTCGTGGTGTTGGCGCTCACGGTGGCGACCACCTCGTAGGTGCCGCCGACCGTCCGGCGCTCGACCGAGAAACCGGTCTCGTTGGTCGAGTTGTCGGTCCAGGTGAGGTCGATCTCGCTGGTCGAGTGCGCCACCGCCTGCAGATTGGAGGGCGCCTTCACCGGACCGCCGCCACCGCCGCCCGAGTCGTTGTCCTGGATGCTCAGCGTGGCGTTCTTGTGAGCGGCGTCCAGGACCGCGCCGCCGGTGGGGTTCGACAGCGCCAGCAGGACCGTCTCGGTGGGCTCGGGGTTCGTGTCATTGATCACCGTCACGGTGAACGTCTTGGTCGAGCCGTCCTGGTCGGCCCAGGACAGGGTGCCGCTCGCGGAGGTGAAGTCCTGTCCCGCGGTGGCGGTGCCGGCCGTGGCGGCATACGCGACGGAGACCGCCCCGTCCGCGCCGCCGGTGCGCTGGACGGCGAGGGTGGCCGTGCCCGCTCCCTCGTTGACCGAGAAGTTGGCCAGGCTGAAGCCGAGCGTCCCCGGATGGCTGCCGCCACCACCACCGGCGTCCTCGACGACGACGGTGCCGAACATGCCGTGGCCCGGGGAGCCGTGCTCCTCGCAGTGATAGCCCACGGTGCCGACCGTGGAGAAGGTATGAGAGACGGTCCAGGCCGAGGTGTCCGCCGTGTTGCCGAAGCTCCCGTCGTCCGCGGTGACGCTGTGAAGACCGCCGCCGTTCGTCCAGATCACCGTGTCGCCGGGATGAACGTGGACCTCGTGCGGGGTGAAGACCAGGCCCGCAGCCCCACCCGCCACGACGTTGACGGTGGCGGCCCAGGACGGCGGCGTGGCCGTCAGGGAGGCGAGGACCAGGGTGGCGAGGACCATGATGCGGCGGTACATTCGGATCTCCTCCTTGGATGAAAGCGGCGCCGCGGGCGGCCCGCGGGCGTTCATCGATAGGTTCCCGGCAGGGGAAAAAAGGTTCTAGGGACAGTGTACACTCGCCGTTGAACCTTTTCCCCAACCGCCGGGACAGACTGGATGCAATGCCGTCCAACGACGAGCTGACTCTGCTGCGACGGGTGGCCACGAAGGACCGCCGGGCCTTCGAGGCGCTCTACCATCTCTACTACCGCCGCCTGTTCGGGTATCTATTGAAGCTCACCCGGCGGGCGGACCTGGTGGAGGAAGTGCTCAACGACGTCATGCTCGCCATCTGGAAAGGGGCGGCCAGCTTCGACGGCCGCTCGCGCCCGTCGACCTGGATCTTCGGCATCGCCTACCACAAGGCGCTGAAGGCCATCGCCCGCCGGCCGCAGGAGCCGCAGGGGACCGCGGAGGAGAGCGCCGAGCCGGTGGATACCGAGGAGCCCGAACGCCTGGCGGTGCGGCGGGAGCTCGCGAGCGTGCTGGGGCGGGCGATCGGCGCCCTGTCGCCGGAGCAGCGGGCGGTGGTGGAGCTGACCTATTACTACGGGCTCGCCTATCAGGAGATCGCGGAGATCGTGGGCTGCCCGGTGAATACGGTGAAGACGCGGATGTTCCATGCCCGCCGGCGCCTGAAGGAGCTCCTGCCGGAGCTGGGCGTCTCGGGATATGCGGGCTAGGAACCCGGTCGGACCTTCGAGAGAGATCAGGAGAATGACCATGCGAGAACGGGAGGATCACGGCGAGCGGATCCACCGGCGGATCTGGGAGCTGCTGCCCTGGTACGTCAACGGCTCCCTCGCCGAGCGGGAACGCCAGCAGGTCGAAACCCACCTCGCCGGGTGCGCCGGCTGCCAGGCGGAGGAGCGGGCGTGCCGGCGGACGGCCGTGGCGGTGAGCGGTGCCGGGGAGATGTCCCCCTCGCCCCATCCGGCGCAGTTCCGGCGGCTCCTCGACCGCATCGAGCAGGAGGAGCTGCCCCGGCGCGGCCGGCTGGCCGCGCTGCTCCAGGCGACGCCCCGGCCGTTGCGCGGCGCCCTGCTGGCCCAGGCCGCCATGATCCTCCTGCTGGTGGGAGCGCTGGCGTGGGGCGCGGGGCGGCCGGCCCCGGCGCCCGCGGCGCCTTCCCCGTCGGCGCCGGGGGTCACCTACCGCACGCTGTCGGACCCGGTGGCGCGGCCGGCCCGCGTCCTGCGGCTGCGGTTGATGTTCTCGCCCAGAGCGACGGAGCGCGAGGTCCGCGAGATCCTGCTCGGCATCCGCTGCGAGATCGTCGCCGGTCCGTCGCCGCTCGGGGTCTACACGGTCGAGGTTCCGGCCACCGGCGATCCGGTGGGGATCGTGCTCGCCCGCCTGCGCACCGAGTCGCAGGTGGTCTTCGCCGAGCCGGCCGCCGGCGACGGCGCCACCTCTCCGGGAAGGCCGCCGGAGGGCCTGAGCGGCCGATGAGGACGAGCGGGCCCTTACGCCGCGCGGTGGTCGCCGGAGCGCTGCTCCCCGTCCTCCTCGCCATGGACTGCGCGGGAACGCCCTCCGGCTCCCCGAAGCCCGGCGGGCCGCCTGCGGCCGCCGCCCCGCCGACGGACGACCAGGTGATGGTCACCTACCCGCCGGCCCCGGCGCAGATCTGGAAGCAGCACACCGACGAGATCGCGCACGATTACGCCCTGATCGTCGTCTACTCCTGGAAGCTGTCCACGCTCGGCGAGCAGTGCGTGGTCTTCCGTCCGTTCCGGGGCCCGTCGCGCGACCTCGTCCGCCGCCTCGCCTCGGACCCGCGGGTGGGAACCGTCCAGAAGCTGGAGACCTTCCATACCGAGGGCGGCGGCAGCGGCGCGCGCTACGCCCATCTCCAGCACAGCGCGCAGACGATCCGCCTCGAACAGGCGCACCGCCTCGCCACCGGCAAGGGGGTCCGCGTCGCCGTGGTGGACACCGGGGTGGACATCGACCACCCCGACCTGCGGGGCCGGGTGGTCAAGGCGCAGAGCTTCGTCGACCGCGGCGAGCTGAGTTTCACCACGGACATCCACGGCACCGCCGTCGCCGGCCTGATCGCCGCCACCGGCGGCAACGAGTCGGGGATCGTGAGCGTGGCCCCGGGAGCGGAGATCTATGCCCTCAAGGCCTGCTGGCAGGAGCCGCCGGGAGCGCGCGAGGCGGTGTGCAACAGCTATACGCTGGCCAAGGCGGTGGACTTCGCCATCGCCCAGGGGGCGCAGGTGCTCAACTTCAGCCTCGCCGGGCCGCCGGATCCGCTGCTCGGTCGGCTGATCGGCCACGCCCTGGCGAAGGGGATCGTGGTGGTGGCGGCCGACGGCGGCGCGCCCGCCCGCGACTTCCCCGCCAGCTACCAGGGGGTGATCGGCACCCTGGGCAGCGATGACATGCGGGAGCCCGCGGTCCCCGTCGGCCACGGCGTCTCGACCCTGGCGGCGCCCTCGGTGGACATCCTGACCACCGCCCCGCACGGCTCCTACGATTTCTTCTCCGGCAGCTCCCTCGCCGCGGCCCAGGTCGCCGGCATCGCCGCGCTCCTGCTCGAGCGGAGCCCGAAGCTCACCCCCGCGCAGCTCGCGGGGATCCTCCACAAGACCGCCCATCCCCTCTCCCCCGGTGCCATCGGCCAGGTGGACGCCTGCGCCGCCGTGGCGAGCGTGGCCGGGGGCGGTTGCCAGTAGGCCCTTTCCCCCTCCCGGCCCGGCTCTGCGACATAATCCCCCTGGCGCCCCGCCCGCCGGCGGACGCCCGGGAGGAGACATGGCCCTGCAGGCGAGACGGATGAAGATCGCGAACCGATACCACCCTCCGGGGACGGCGCCGGGCACGTTGCGCGCGCCCGACACCCCGGCGGCGGGACCCGTCCGCGTCACCGTCATCGACTACGGGCCCGGCAAGCTGGACGAGAAGGAGATCCGGACGGTCGCGGAGCTGGAACCCTACCGCGACACTCCGACGGTCACCTGGATCAACGTCGAGGGCCTGCACGACGTCCCCTTCCTGGAGGGGCTCGGGCACTTGTTCCACTTCCATCCGCTCGCCCTGGAGGACGTCCTCAACTGCGGGCAGCGGCCCAAGCTGGAGGACTACGGCGACTACCACTTCCTGGTCATGAAGTCGCTGTCGCTGCAGGACGACGAGCTCACGGTCGAGCAGATCAGCTTCTTTCTCTCGGGCAACTACGTCGTCACCCTTCAAGAGGTGCCGGGCGACTCCTTCGAGGCCGTCCGCGAGCGCATCCGCCAGAACAAGGGGCAGATCCGCAAGCTGGGGGCCGACTACCTCCTGTACGCGCTGATCGACGCCCTGATGGACGAGTTCTTCCCCGTCCTGGAGCGCTACGGCGAGCGCATCGAGGAGCTGGAGGACCAGGTGGTGCTGAGGCCGGAGCCCGCCACGCTCAACGCCATCCACCGCATCAAGCGCGACCTCCTCGACCTGCGGCGCACCGCCTGGCCCGAGCGGGAGGTGATCGCCAGCCTGCAGCGGGAGGAGGCGCACCTGATCCGGCCGGAGACGCGGGTCTTCCTCCGCGACAGCTACGATCACGCGGTCCAGGTGATCGACATGATCGAGACCTACCGCGATCTCGCCGGCGGCATGCTCGACGTCTACCTGTCGAGCACCAGCAACCGGCTCAACGAGGTGATGAAGGTGCTCACCATCATCTCGACCATCTTCATCCCGCTGAACTTCATCGCCGGCGTCTACGGCATGAACTTCGACCGCCAGGCGAGCCCGCTCAACATGCCGGAGCTCGGCTGGTACTACGGCTACCCCGCCGTGCTGACCGTGATGGCCGTCACCGGCGGCCTGCTGGCCCTGTACTTCAAGCGGAAGGGCTGGTTCTAAAGTTGAAGAAAATCCAGCTCTCCAAGCTCACCTCGCTGCTCAGCCTGTTCTTCTTCGCGCTGGCCCTGTGGCTGCTCCGCGGCGAGCTGCGCGACTTCCGTTACAAGGACATCGTCCGCTTCTTCCACGACCTGCCGGCGCAGCGGGTGGTCATGGCGCTGGCCTTCACCGCCCTGAGCTACCTCGCCCTCACCTGCTACGACGCGCTCGCCCTGCGCTACATCGGCAAGCGCATCGCCTATTGGAAGGTTGCGCTCGCCTCCTTCGCGGGCTACGCCTTCAGCAACACCCTCGGGATGCCGCTGTTCACCGGCACCCCCCTGCGCGCCCGCCTCTATTCGGGTTGGGGGATGACGGCGATCGACATCACGCGCGTCGTACTGTTCAGCTACATCACCTTCTGGCTGGGGTTCATCGGGCTCTCGGGGGTGGCCTTCCTGCTCGATCCGATCGCCGTGCCCGCGCGGCTGCACCTGCCGATGGCGAGCGCCCGGCCGATCGGGATCCTGTTCCTCAGCCTGATCGCCGCGTTCCTCGTCATGTCGTTCGCGCGCCGGCGGCCGTTCACCTTCAAGGGATTGGAGCTCACCGTCCCCCGCCCGCCGATGGCGGCGGCGCAGATCGTTATCGCTTCGCTCGACTGGACGTTCGCGGCGACGGTGCTCTACGCCCTCCTCCCCTCCTCCTGGAACATCACCTTCCTCCACTTTCTCGGGGTATTCCTGTTCGCCCAGGTGGCGGGTCTGCTCAGCCATGTGCCCGGCGGACTCGGCGTATTCGAGTCGATGATGGTGCTGCTGGTGCCGCAGGATCTGCCGCGCGGCGAGTTGCTGGCGGCGATGGTCGCCTTCCGTGGCGTCTACTACTTCCTGCCGCTGCTGATCGCCGCCGTCTCGCTCGGCGCGCACGAGGTCGTGCGCCGGCGGGAGCAGGTGGGAAAGATCGCCCGTGTCTTCGGCGGCCGGGCGCCGGACGTGGTACCTCAGATCCTCGCCGTCACCACCTTCCTGGGCGGCGCCATCCTGCTCATCTCGGGGGCCACGCCAGAGGTGCACTCGCGTCTCTCCTGGCTGAACGACGTGCTGCCGCTGCCGGTCATCGAGGTCTCCCACTTCGCCGGCAGCCTGGCGGGGGTCGCGCTCCTCTTCCTGGCGATCGGCCTGCAACGGCGGCTCGACGCGGCCTACCAGCTCACCCTGGTGATGCTCGGTGGCGGCGTCGTGTTCTCGCTCGCCAAGGGCCTCGACTGGGAAGAGGCGCTGATCCTGGCCCTGATGTTCGCCGCGCTGGCGCCCTGCCATCGTTACTTCTACCGCAAGACCTCGCTCACCGCCGAGCCGTTCACGCCGGGCTGGAGCGTGGCCATCACCATTGTCATCCTGGGGTCGCTCTGGCTGGGGTTCTTCGCCTACAAGCACGTCGAATACTCGCGCGAGCTGTGGTGGCAGTTCACCATCTCCCGCACCGGCAACGCGCCGCGCTTCCTGCGCGCCTCGGTGGCCGTGGCGGCGGTGGCGCTCGGCATCGCCATGCGCCACCTGATGCGCCCCGCGGGACCCGAGCCTGCCCCCCCCACGGAGGAGGAGATCGACCGCGCGGCCGTGATCGCCGCCGCCACGCCGCGCACCTACGCCTTCCTCGCCCTGCTCGGCGACAAGGAGCTGCTGTTCAACGACACGGGGACCGCCTTCGTGATGTTCGGCGTCGAGCGCCGGAGCTGGGTGTCGATGGGCGGCCCGGTGGGGCCCGAGAAGGAGCGCGGGGAGCTGGTCTGGAAGTTCCGCGAGCTGGTGGACCGGCACGACGGCTGGACCTGCTTCTACCAGGTGAGCGAGCGGATGCTGCACATGTACGTCGATCTCGGGTTGACCCTGGTCAAGCTGGGCGAGGAGGCGCGCGTGCCGCTCACCGGCTTCACCATCGAGGGCAGGAACCGCAAGAAGCTGCGGCACGCCTGGCGCCGCTGCGCCGAGGAGGGCTGCACCTTCGAGGTGGTCCCGCCGGAGGAGGTCCCGGCCCTGGTGCCGGAGATCGAGCGCATCTCGGACGACTGGCTGCGCACCAAGAACACGCGGGAGAAGGGGTTCTCGCTCGGCTTCTTCGACCCGGGCTACCTGCGGCGCCTGCCCCTCGCCCTGGTGCGCAAGGAGGGCGCGATCGTGGCCTTCGCCAACGTGTGGAAGGGGGGGGAGGGCGAGGAGATCTCGATCGACTTGATGCGCCACACGGTGGACGCGCCGCTCGGGGTGATGGACTACCTGTTCATCGAGCTGATGCTCTACGGGTCGGCGCAGGGGTACCGCTGGTTCAACCTCGGGATGGCGCCGCTCGCCGGGCTGGAGGCGCGGTCGATCGCGCCCCTGTGGAGCCGCCTGGGGGCGCTGGTCTACCGCCACGGCGAGCACTTCTACAACTTCCAGGGGCTGCGCGCCTACAAGGACAAGTACGACCCGGTCTGGGAGCCCCGCTACCTCGCCTGCCCGGGCGGCCTCGCCTTCCCGCTCGTCCTGGCGGACATCGCGGCCCTCATCAGCCGGGGGTTCCGCGGGGTGGTGGCGAAGTAGGTCCCCCGGGCACCGGCGGTGGGGGCGGCGGCTTCTCGGGGAGCTGGAGGGTGATCTCCTCCGGCTTCGGGGTGGCAACGTTCGGCGGCAGGAGCAGGCGCGAGGGCGGAGCTTCGGCGGGCGCGGCCTTCCCCACGGGCTTGCCAGGGGCAGCCGGAATCGGCGGCGGGGCTCCTCCCTTCCTCGCCGCGAGCTCCGAGAAGAGCGACAGCGCGAAGGACTGGATCTCTTCCTGCTCGGCCGCCTTCGCCGGCCGCGATCCCCGGCCGGCGAAGATCAGGCGGGTGTCGAGCGAGCCGACGTGAGGGTTCGGGCCTTCCTGCGTCTCGCTCCCCGCCTGGAAGGGCTGCAGGCGATCGAACCACCCGTAGACGCGGCCGAGCGGCCCGGGATCGAGCCGGTTCCGGACCTCCCCCTCCCAGCCGCAGGCGGTGGCCACGGCCTCGCCCGTCCGGTAGAGGACCACGTCCGAGCAGATCCCCGAGGATCCTCCCTGGTGCCAGGCGAGAACGAGCCCATAGGCGGCCCCTCCGCGCCCACCGGCCGCCTCCGACGCCACCTGGCGCGTCCATTCGAGGATCATCCGCTGCTCGGTGGCGCCGGCTCTGGCCTTGCCGCGCCCCTGGAAGGAGAGCTCTCCCGCGTCCGTCTTCGCCACGAAGGGCGCGTAGGCGCGCAGGAAGTACCAGGCTTCGTCGGCGCGGCGGGGGTCGGCGAAGAACTTCCATTCCAGCCTCCCGTCGGCCGGCCCGATCACCACGCCCCGGGTGCCGATCCGCACCAGCTCGCGGGGCTCCGTCCCCCGCTGCAGCTCGATGGCCACCTCCGGCGGCCTGAAGGCCGCGGCCCGAGCCCGCCGCCGGGCGAGGGCGGACGGCACCCCTCCCGCCGGTTCGCAGGCGGCCGCACCGAGCAGCAGAGTCATCAGAAGGGCCAGCAGAAAGGCCAGCCAGCGGGTGTGCGCGTTCAGAGGAGTATCCCTTCCAAGCCCGGCCCGACGGGGGCCGAGAGCACGGCGTACCATACCGCAGGACTGGTTCCGGCCGCCGCCTCCACGCCCCACCGTTGCAATTGTTAAGATTATTCATTTTTCATATAGATCCAAAAGCTCCGAAGTTGTCACGTATAAGCCCTTGAGAAGCACCACACAGGTGTCAATCTGCTGCTTCTGGGACTCGGAATCAACCAGGTCCAGAGGATGGCTGAGGGAAGGATGCATGGGAATTGCGAAGACGAGGGTGACTCTGATCCACCATCCCACCGTCGCCTTGAGGATCTCAGGCTTCACGGATCCCGACTTCGAGGAGCTCGAGACGACCGGCGGCTATCTCGGGAACGTCTACCGGAAGATCATCCCACCCAGCCTGCCGCGGGTGGCCTCCATCCTCGAGAGAGACGCCGCAGCGGAAGTGGACATCCTCGATCTCCGGGTGATGGACTCGGATCATGACGAGATCTACCGCACCATCGACTGGGAGGGATACAGGATCGACGTCGAGCGGGTGGGGGCACCGTTCAGCGCGGCGGACGAGGCGATCGACGGATCCGAATGGATCGGCCTGTCGAGCCACTTCACCTACGAGTCGGGCGTCATCCGCGACCTCATCGCATACGCCAAGCGGCGCAAGCCGTCGATCAAGGTGATGGTCGGCGGTGCCGACGTCAAAGCGCGCGCCCAGGACTACCTGACGATGGGAGCCGATCTCGCCTTCGTCGGGGACTTCGACCCGGAGGGCTTCCTGAACAGCCAGTCCTCCTCCTCGCGGCCGATGGCCATCTCGGGCAGAAACGTCGTCGGCCCCTACAGCCACCCCTTCCCGGAGCTCATCGATCCGTCCTTCTCGAAGCTGCGGGAGCTCAACAACTACAGCGACAGCCACGACGGTCCGGTGCCGGCGGGGGTCTCCTCGCCGATCGGGTTCATCTACTTCACCCGCGGGTGTCCCAGGGAATGCGATTTCTGCGAGAGCCGGCAGACGAAGTTCGAGGCTCTCGACCTGGACGCCTCCCTCGCCATGCTCGAGAACTACCAGCGTGCCGGAATCCAGACCGTCAACTTCGCCGACGACAACCTGCTCCTGCTGGCGGCCCGCAAGGGCGGGCGCGAGGATCTGCTGAACCTGTTCGCCGCGATGCGCAAGATGAGGTTCGCCTGGGAGTTCCCGAACGGCCTGGAGATCGGCCGGCTGCTGGGAAAGGAAAACGAGCTCGACGAAGACGTGATGGAGGCCCTCTTCAGCCATACGATCGACGCCGAGACCGGCCGTCTGGTGGGCGCGTACCGCGTCTACATCCCCGTCGAGACGTTCGACCGCCGGGGCAACTACAAGAAGCTGAAGTCGGTCCAGGACCAGAACCGCATCCTCTCCCGGATCGCCAGCGCCGGGCTGCCGGAGATGAACTTCGGGGTGGTCATCCCGCCCAACGCGACCGAGGAGACGTTCGAGCACACCCGCGACGGCTATCAGGACCTCCGGGAGCTCGTCACCGCCAGCGGCGACTCCAAGGCCCGTTACGCGGTCTTCCACCTGATCCCCATCTCGCTGTTCCGCAGCATGCCGACCAAGTACTCGGTGTGGGATTTCCCGGAAGGCTGGAACTTCTATTTCCCGGTCTACGACGGCAACAACTTCACCGCCCGGGAGCTGTTCGAGCGCCGGCTGCGGCTGGTCAAGGAGATCGACTACGAGAACTTCGTCAGCATGACCCGCGGCCAGTACGGCTACTCCTGAGATCCACAGCGGCGCCGACCCTCCCCTCAGCCCACCCCCCCGGCGCGCTCCAGGCAATGGCTTATAGACATTGGTGTATTCTGAGAGACCCTTCAGGAGCCACCGGCCGGAGGGGAGAGGACGGATGCTTCGAGATCTCAGGTACGGACTGCGCAGACTGCGGCAGAGCCCCGGCTTCACGCTGATCGCGGTGCTCGCCCTGGGGCTGGGGATCGGCGCCAACACGGCGATCTTCAGCCTCCTCGACGCGGTCGTCCTACGCCCTCTCCCCTACCCCGATCCCGACCGCATGGTGCAGGTCTGGGCCAGCCTGCCCGAGCAGGGGCTGGACAAGACCGAGGTCTCGGTGCCCCGCTTCCGGGCCCTGCGCGACAGCGGGGCCTTCGCGAGCGTCGCCGCCTATCACGACGAGGACGTCAACCTGACGGAGCGGGGGGACCCCGAGTACCTCCATGCGGAGCGGATCAGCCGGGAGTTCTTCGACGTCTGGGGGATCGAGCCGCTGCTGGGGCGCCGCTTCTCGGCCGCGGAGGACCAGAAGGGGGGCGGCGACGTGGCACTGCTGAGCGCCGGGTTCTGGCGGCGGCGCTTCGGCGGCGAACCGGGGATCGTCGGCAGGGCGGTACGGCTGGAGGGGAAGCCCTTCACGGTGGTGGGGATCATGCCGGACGTCCTGCGCTTCCCGTTCCGGCAGGTGGAGGTCTGGCTACCGCGGGCGCAGGAGCTGGCGCTGATCCCCGAGAGCGCGGTCGAGCGGGGGGCGGGCTTCCTCAACCTGGCGGCGCGGCTGAAGCCGGGGACGTCGCTGGCGGCGGTGGAGGGCGAGTTGCGGCGGCTCAGCGACCGCTACGCGCAGGCGTTCCCGGGAAACCTGGACACGGCGTTCCGCTTCGAGCCGGTGCCGATGGGCGAGCAGCTCGTGGGTGATGCCCGCTCCTCGCTCGCCCTGCTGCTGGGAGCGGTGGCACTGGTGCTGCTGATCGCCTGCGCCGACGTGGCCAATCTGCTGCTGGCCCAGGGGCTCTCGCGGCGCAAGGAGGTGGCGATCCGCATGGCGATGGGGGCGAGCGCCGGCCGCGTGGTCCGCCAGATGCTGGTCGAAGGAGTGGTGCTCGCCCTGCTCGGCAGCGCCGCGGGCCTGATGCTGGCCTATGGCGGGCTGCGGCTGCTGGTCGCCGCCCATCCCGCCAACCTGCCGCGCGTCGACCAGGTGGGGATCGACCCCCGGGTGCTGGTCTTCACGCTGCTGCTGTCGCTGCTGACCGGCGTGCTGTTCTCGCTGATCCCGGCGTTGCAGAGCCTGCGCACGGAAGCCACCGCCCAGCTCAAGGAGAGCTCGCGGGGATCGACGGTGGGGCCGCGCCGCGCCCGGGCCCAGGGGCTCTTCGTCGCCGCCGAGGTGGCCGTGGCGCTGGTGCTGCTGATCGGCTCGACGCTGCTGATCCAGAGCTTCCGGCGGCTGTCGCAGGTGGACCTCGGGTTCAATCCCGCCGGGCTGCTCGCGATGCAGATCTCGCTGCCGGCGGCGAAATATCCAGACCGCGAGCGGCAGCGGGCGTTCTACGAGCAGGTGCTCGAGCGGGTGCGGGCGCTGCCCGGCGTGCAGTCGGCCGCGATGTCGGATTACCTGCCGGTCCAGGGGACGGCGCGGGCGCCGTTCTACGTCGAGGGGCACCCGCCGGCCTCGCCGCGCGATCAGCCGCTCGGCTGGCTGATGGTGGTGAGCCCCGGCTTCTTCCGCACCTTGCAGACGCGGCTGGTGAAGGGTCAGGAGTTCGATCCCGCCACGCCGCCCAACGCGCCCGCCGCCGCCATCGTCAACGAGGCGATGGCGCGCCAGTACTTCCCGGGGACGGACCCGGTCGGCAAGCGGCTGATCGTGGGCCGCGGCAAGGTGGAGATCGTGGGCGTGGCCCAGGACCTCCAGCAGCTCGGCCCGGACGTCGAGAAGACCCCGGCGTTCTTCTTCTCCAACCGGACGGGGGTCGGCGCCCTGCCGATGCCCTTCATGCACCTGCTGGTGCGCACCTCGCTGCCGCCGTCCCAGGTTGCCCGGAGCGTCCGCCGCGAGGTGCGGGCCCTCGATCCCGAGCAGCCGGTGGCGGACGTCGAGACGATGGAAGGGATCGTGGCCGACGCCGTGGCCGGCCGCCGGATGACCATGGGGCTGCTCTCCGGGTTCTCGGGCGTGGCGCTGGTCCTCTGCGCGCTGGGGATCTATGGGCTGGTGGCGCATTCGGTCTCCTCGCGGCGGCAGGAGATCGGGGTGCGCATGGCCCTCGGCGCGCAGCGCGGCCAAGTGCTGGGGGTCGTCGTGCGGCAGGGGTTCCGCTGGGTGTTGATCGGTCTCGCCGTGGGGCTGGTGGCGGCCCTCCTGCTCTCGCGCGCCCTGAAGGGGCTGCTGTTCGCCGTCGGCGCCCAGGATCCCCTCTATTACGTGGGCACTCCGATCCTGCTGGGGCTGATCTCCCTGCTCGCCTGCTACCTGCCGGCGCGCCGCGCCGCCCGGGTCGAACCGGGGGTCACGCTGAGGGCCGAGGGGTGAGCGACGAGCCTGGGATTACCTCTGGTATTGCGGTCGTCGGCCTGGCGGGACGCTGGCCCGGCGCGCGCGATCCCGACGAGCTGTGGGACAACTTGCGGCGGGGCGTCGAGTCGATCTCCCGCTTCACCCGGGACGAGATGCTGGCGGCGGGGGCCGATCCCGCTCTGCTCGCCGATCCCCGCTGGGTGCCGGCCGGGGGAGCGCTGGAGGGCGCCGACCGCTTCGACGCTCCCTTCTTCCAGGTCACCCCGCGAGAGGCGGAGCGGCTCGATCCCCAGCACCGGCTGTTCCTGGAGTGCGCCTGGGAGGCCCTGGAGGACGCCGGGTGCGATCCCGGCCGGATGTCCGGCGATTCACCGGGCGCGATCGGCGTCTTCGGCGGCGCCAGCCTCAACACCTACCTGCTGCACAACCTGCTGCCGGCCGGCGAGGCGATCGCCGACCCGCAGGTCGCCATCGCCAGCGACAAGGACTTCCTGACCACCCGGGTCTCCTACAAGCTGAACCTCACCGGCCCCAGCCTCGACGTGCAGACCGCCTGCTCCACCTCGCTGGTGGCGGTGGCGCTCGCCTGCCAGAGCCTCCTCAACTACCAGTGCGACCTCGCGCTGGCGGGCGGCGTCTCGGTGCGGGAGCCGCAGCGGACGGGCTATCTCCACCAGGAGCAGGGGATTCTCTCCCCCGACGGCCACTGCCGCCCGTTCGACGCCCGGGCGCGCGGCACCGTCCCCGGTAACGGCGTGGGGGTCGTGGCGCTCAAGCGTCTGGAAGACGCACTGGCGGCGGGGGACCCGATCCGCGCCGTGATCCGCGGCACCGCCCTCAACAACGACGGCGCCGGCAAGGTGGGCTACACGGCGCCCGGCGTGGCGGGGCAGGCCGAGGTGGTGGCGCTGGCCCTCGCCATCGCCGGCGTGGAGCCGGGGGAGATCGGCTATGTCGAGGCGCACGGCACCGCGACGCCGATGGGGGATCCGATCGAGGTCCGCGCCCTGGAGCGGGCCTTCCGCGGCGCCCCCCAGGGCTCGTGCGTCCTCGGCTCGGTCAAGTCGAACCTTGGCCACCTGGACGCGGCGGCCGGCGTGACCGGCCTGATCAAGACCGTGCTGGCGCTGGAGCACCGGGAGATCCCTCCCACCCTGCACTTCGAGCGGCCCAACCCGGAGATCGATCTCGACGCCGGTCCGTTCCGGGTGAGCTCGCGCCTGGAGCCCTGGGAGTCGGCGGCGCCGCGCAGGGCGGGGGTCAGCTCCTTCGGCATCGGCGGCACCAACGCCCACGTGGTGCTGGAGGAGGCGCCCCCCCGGAGGGACGAGGAGGACGAAGAGGACGGCCCGGAGCTGCTGCTCGTCTCCGCGCGCACGGCCACCGCCCTGGAGGCCGCCACGGCGCGCCTCGCCCGGCATCTGGAACGGAGTCCCGAACTGCGGCTGGCCGCCGTGGCCCGCACGCTGCGCCTCGGCCGCCAGCCCATGGCGGTCCGCCGCTTCGCGGTGGCCGGGAGCGCCGCCGAGGCCGCACGGAAGCTCGCCGGCGGGGAGGCGCTCAGCGGGACGCCGCCGGCTGGGGAGCGCCCGGTCGTCTTCCTCTTCCCGGGGCAGGGAGCGCAGCACGCGGGCATGGCCGCCGGCCTCTACGAGCGGGAGCCGGCCTTCCGCGCGGCGCTCGATTCCTGCGGCGCGGCGCTGGCGCCGCTCGGGATCGATCTGCGGCGGCTCCTCGCCACCGGTGACTTCACCGAGACCGCGGAGGTCCAGCCGGCGCTGTTCGCGGTCGAGTACGCCCTGGCGCGGCTCTGGATGTCGTGGGGGGTGAAGCCGGCCGCCGTGCTCGGCCACAGCCTGGGCGAGTACGTGGCGGCCTGCATCGCCGGGGTCTTTTCGCTCCCGGACGCCCTGCGGCTGGTGGTCCGGCGCGGCCAGCTCATGCAGTCGGCCGCCGAGGGGGCCATGCTCGCCGTTCCCTTGGCCGAGGCGGACCTCGGGCCGTGGCTGGAGGACCTGGATGGCGAGGTCGAGCTCGCGGCGGTCAACGCTCCGGACCGCTGCGTCGTCGCGGGCTCTCCCGAGGCGGTCGGGCGGCTCCGAGAGAGGCTGGCGGCGCGGGGGATCGACGCGCGCCCGCTGCCGGTGCGCCGGGCGTTCCACTCGCGCAGCCTGGAGCCGATCCTGGACGCCTTCGTGGACGCGGTGCGGCGGACCCGGCCCGGCGCGCCGGAGATCCCCTGGCTGTCGAACCTCACCGGCGGCTGGATCACCATCGAGCAGGCGATGGACCCCGCCACCTGGGGAAAATCGCTGCGGCGGACCGTGCGCTTCTCGCCCGCCGTGGCCGAGCTGCTGGCCGACCGGCGGCGGGTGCTGCTGGAGGTGGGTCCGGGGCGGACGCTCGCCTCGCTGGTCCGCCGGCACGGGGGGGAGGCGGTCCCCTCACTCCCCCATCCGGCAGCGCCCACCGCCGCGCGGGAGAGCCTGCTCGAAGCCCTGGGCCGGCTCTGGCTGGCGGGTGTGGAGGTGGACTGGAGCGCGGTGGGCACGCCGGGGCGGAAGGTCTCTCTCCCGACCTATCCCTTCGAGCGGCGGCGTTACTGGATTCAATCCCAGCCGGAAACGGCCGGGACGACCGGCCCTGTCCTCCAGACGCCGCTCTGGCGGCAGACGCTCCCGGTCTCCTCGCAAGACGACCTGCGGGGGGAGGGCGCGGTCTGGCTGGCCGTCATCGAGGAGGGAGGGATGGGCTCCCTGATCGTCCAGGGCCTCCAGGCGGAACGGCTGGAGCCGGTCGTCGCGGTCCCCGGCGCGGGGTTCTCGCGGCTGTCGGCCGGCGCCTTCACCGTCGATCCCGGGCGGGCGGAGGATTTCGCGGCGCTGCTGGCCGCGGTCCTGGAGGGCATGGAGGAGGGCCGGCCGCTGCGGATCGTCCATGCGGCGGCGCGGGGTCTCGACGCGCTCGCCGCGGCCCTCCGCGGCAGACCTCTTGCGGTGAAGGTGGACGTGATCACCTCGGGAGCGGACGCCGACCCCGAGCGCGCGGCTCTGCTGGGAGTCTGCGCGGCCCTGGGCATCCCCGGGCGCGGGTTGGACGTGGAGCCGCCCCCAGTTCTGGAGGGCCCGGAGGCGCGCCGGTGGACCGCCCGCGTCCTGGCCGAGATCGCCGCCCCCTTCGAGGCCGGAACGGTGATCGCCCACCGCGGCGGCAAGCGCTGGCGCGAGACCTGGGAAAACGTGGCCCCCGCGCCCGGCCGCCAGGAGACCGGGCCGGACGCCGCCGAGATCGGGCGGATGGCCCGGGAGATCGCGGCGGAATCTTCCGCGGAGCCCGCCTCGCAGATGGCCGAGGCGACCGATCCGCTGGTGACGAGCCACGCCGTCGAGTATTTTCGGGACGGCCTCCCGCAAGGGCCCGCCATCCCCCTTCCCGAGCTGCGCCGCCGCCTCCGGCTGCTCCCGAAGTACGAGCGCCTCCTGGACTTCCTTCTTGGCGTACTGCGAGAGGACGGCTTGGCCGAGGTGGACGGGGACGCCGTCCGGTTCCTCCCCGCCATGGCCGCGGCTCCGTTCCCCGCCGAGACCCGCCGGGCCCTGGAGACGCGCTTCCCCGGCTTCGGCCCGCTCTATGACCTGATCGACCACTGCGGCCATCACTACCCCGCGGCCCTCTCCGGCGAGGTGCCGGGGCTCGCGGTGCTCTATCCCGACGGGAGCTCCGAGCTGTTCTCCCGGCAGGGAGAGGGGCCGAACGCCGCCGCCCGCCTGCTGCGCGAGGTGCTGGCCGCCGCGGTCCGGGAGCGGCCGTCGAATGACCCGCCCTATAGAATCCTGGAGATCGGCGCCGGCCAGGGGACGCTGACGGCGGAGCTGCTCCCCGCCCTCAATGGACGGGAGGTCGAGTACCACTTCACGGACGTCGGCCGCGCCTTCGTGCTGCGCGCCGAGCGGCGGGCGCGGGAGGCCGGCCAGGGCTTCCTCCGTTTCGGGATGCTGGACGTCACCCGCGATCCGGCGTCGCAGGGGTTCGCGCCGGGAACCTTCGACGCCGTGATCGGGGCCGACGTGGTCCATGCCACGCCGCGCCTGGCGGAGACCCTGGCGAACCTGCGCTCGCTGCTCGCCCCCGGCGGCCTGCTGGGCCTGGTCGAGACCGTCCATCCCCAGCGCTGGGGGACCCTGGTCTGGGGATTGACCGACGGCTGGTGGAGCTTCGAGGACGGGGAGCTGCGGCGGGGTTCGCCGCTGCTCGGTCCCGAGGCCTGGGAGGGGCTGCTCGCCCGCTGCGGCTTCGCCGAGCCTCAGGCCTGCTCGGGAGCTGGGGACTCCGCCCTGCTCGTGGCCCGCCGGCCCGCGGAGCGGGTGGAAGGAACGAAGGTCCTCTTCGTCCGCGACCTCGCCGAGGCACGGACGCTCCGCGAGCCGGAGCGGACCCCCCTCTCTGCCGTCCTCCATACGGCCGATCCCCCCACCTTCCGCTATCTCGCGGCCCTGGCGGAGCGCCGGACCGGCATCCTGGCCCTGCTGTGGGAGAGCGAGGACGGGATCGGCCCGGCAGCCGACCTCCTCCTCGCGAAAGGAGTGACGGCGGCGCGGCGGTCCGGGGGAGACCATCCGGAGGCTCCGGAGAGCGTCGAGGAACGGCTTCCCGCTCTCCCCTCCCCGGCCGCGCTCCAGGCGATCCACGACCGGCCCCTCCTCCGCAATCCCTATGTCGCTCCCCGGGACGAGACCGAGCGGGCGGTCGCCGAGATCTGGAGCCGGGCCCTCGGCATCGAGCGGATCGGCGCCCTCGACAACTTTCTGGAGCTCGGGGGGGACTCACTGGTCGGCCTCCAGGTGGTCCACGCAGTCCAGGCACGTTTCGACCTGGACGGACGCACCTTCAGTCTGTACGAGCACCCCACGGTGGATGCCATCGCCCGCTTCGTGGCGGAGGACACCGGCGGGGAGCGGGCCGATCCGTTCGAAGCGCGGTCGAGCCGGGGCGAGCTCCGGAGGGACCGCCGGACCAGCCTCAAGAGGACGCGCCCATGAGCCGCGACGAGACCCCCTCCTCCACTGGATCCCCGACCGACGTCGCCATCGTGGGCCTCGCCTGTCGCTTCCCCGGCGCGGCGGACCCCGAGCGATTCTGGCGCAACCTGCGCAACGGGGTCGAATCGGTCTCCTTCTTCTCCGCCGAGGAGCTGCGGGCGGCGGGCATCCCGCCGGCGGTCTACGAGGCTCCCGGCTACGTCCCCGCCCACGCCGCGCTGGAGGGGATCGAGCTCTTCGACGCCGGCTTCTTCGGCTACTCCCCCCGCGAGGCGGAGGTGATGGACCCCCAGCAGCGCCTCTTCCTCGAGTGCGCGTGGGAGGCGCTGGAGCGGGCCGGCTACGACCCGTCACGGTCCCCCGGGGTGATCGGCGTCTATGGCGGCGTCACCCTGTCGAGCTACCTGCTGGCGCTCGATCCGTTGCGCGACCGGCTGCAGGCGATCGGCGTCGACACCACGATGCTGGCGGTGGGCAACGACAAGGACTCGCTGGCGCCGCGCGTCGCCTACAAGCTCGACCTGCGCGGCCCCGCCGTCACCGTGCAGACCGCCTGCTCCACCTCGCTGGTCGCCGTCCACATGGCGGCCCAGGGGCTGATCGCGGGGGAGACCGACATGGCGCTCGCCGGCGCCGTGTCGCTGACGGTGCCGATGAAGAGCGGCTACGTCTACCAGGAGGGGGGGGTCCTCTCGCCCGACGGGCACTGCCGGGCCTTCGACGCCCGCGCCGCCGGCACCGTCTTCGGCTGCGGCGCCGGCGTCGTGGTGCTCAAGCGGCTGGAGGACGCGCTCGCCGGCGGCGACACGATCCACGCCGTGCTCAAGGGCTCGGCGGTCAACAACGACGGCGCCACCAAGGCCGGCTTCACCGCCCCCAGCGTGGCCGGCCAGGCGGAGGTGATCTCCGAGGCGCTCGCCAACGCCGGCGTGGACGCCGACTCGATCGGCTACGTCGAGGCCCACGGCACCGCGACCGCCCTCGGCGATCCGGTGGAGATCGCGGCGCTCACCAAGGCCTTCCGCCGCACCTCCTCGCGCCGGGGGTTCTGCGCCGTCGGCTCGGTGAAGACGAATCTCGGCCACCTGGAGGTGGCGGCGGGGATCGCCGGGCTGATCAAGGCGGCGCTGGCGGTCGAGCGCGGGGAGATCCCGCCGAGCCTCCACTTCGAGCGGCCCAATCCGCAGATCGACTTCGCGGCCAGCCCGTTCTTCGTCAACCCCGACCTCGCCCCCTGGCCGGAGGGGCCGCGGCGGGCCGGCGTCAGCTCGTTCGGCTTCGGCGGCACCAACGCCCACGTGGTGCTGGAGGAGGCGCCCGTGCCCGCGCCCACCGATCCGGACCGGCCCTGGCAGCTCCTGGTCCTCTCCGCCCGCGACGCCTCTGCGCTCGACGCCGCCACCCGCGACCTCGCGGGCTTCCTCGCCGAGCGCCCGGGCACCGACCTCGCCGACGTCGCGTTCACTCTGCAGGTGGGCCGCCGGCCCTTCGAGCACCGGCGGGCCGTCACGGCGTGCGGGACGGAGGACGCGCGGGCGGCCCTCACGGCTCTCGACGCCCCCCGGGTGACCACCGGCGTCCACGACGGCGGCAACCGCACGGTCTGCTTCCTCTTCCCCGGCCAGGGCGCGCAGCACCCCGGCATGGCGCGGGAGCTCTACCGGGGCGAGGAGACCTTCCGCGCCGAGCTCGACCGCTGCGCCGCGCTGTTCCAGGAGCACGCCGGGATCGACGTGCGGACCTTCGTGGACCCCGCTCTCGCGGGCGGTCTGGACCCGGCGGATCTCGCCGCCCGGCTGGAGCGGACCGAGGTCGCCCAGCCGGCCCTGTTCGCCGTCGAGTGGGCGCTGGCGCGGCTCTGGATGAGCTGGGGGGTGCAGCCGAAGGCCCTGCTGGGCCACAGCCTGGGCGAGCTGGTGGCGGCCTGCGTGGCCGGGGTCTTCTCGCTGGAAGACGCGGCGCGGCTGGTGGCGGCCCGCGGCCGGCTGATGGGCGCGTGCCCCAAGGGAGACATGCTGGCGATCCCCCTCTCCGAGGCGGAGGTCGCGCCGCTGCTCGGCGGCAACCTCGCCCTCTCGACGGTCCACGGGCCCGAGATGTGCGTGGTCGCCGGCCCGCCGGACGAGATCGAGCGGCTGACGGCCCTCCTCGCCGGGCGCGAGGTCGAGAGCCGCACGCTCCACACCTCCCACGCCTTCCATTCACCGATGATGGATCCCGTCATGGAGCCGTTCCGGGAGGAGGTGCGGAAGGTGAGGCTCTCACCGCCGCGCATCCCCTTCGTCTCCAACGTCACCGGCGGCTGGATCACCCCCGCCGAGGCCACCGATCCCGGCTACTGGAGCCGCCAGCTCCGCCGCACAGTGCGGCTGGCCGAAGGGATCGGCGCCCTGCTCGCCCGGCCCGGGGCGGCGCTCCTGGAGGTCGGACCGGCGCAGGCGCTCTCCGGCGCGGCGCGGCAGCATCCGGCGCGCGCGGCGCGCACAGCCGGCCAGGTGGTGCTGCCGTGCCTCCCGTGCCTCCCCCACCCCAAGGACCCGCGCGATCCCTTCGACACCCTGCTACAGGCCCTCGGCGGCCTCTGGGTGGCGGGGGTGGAGGTGGACTGGAGCGCCTTCCACAACGGCCGTCGGCGCCGGCGCGTGCCGCTCCCCACCTATCCCTTCCAGCGGCAGCGCCACTGGATCGACTTCGAGAAGCTGGCGGGAACCGCGGGCCCCGCCGTGGCCCCGCGCGCCGAGACCGCGGCGCCGCTGGCGCTGGCCGCCGAGGCCGCGCCGCCGATCGCCGCTCCAGCCCTCTCCTACGTCGACAGCCGCTACGACTCGAAGGCCGCGCCGGGCGGCTACGTGGCCCCGCGCAACGAGGTCGAGGAGATCCTGGCCGACCTCTGGCAGACCCTGCTGGGGATCGAGCGCGTGGGGGTGGAGGACAACTTCTTCCGCCTCAACGGCAACTCGCTGATCGCCCTCCAGGCCATCTCGCGCATCCAGTCGGTGTTCGGCGTCAAGCTCTCGGTGCGCTCCTTCTTCGAGAGCCCGACGGTCGGCGGCCTCGCCCGCATCGTGGCCGAGCGCCAGCCGGGGCTCGAGGCGCTCACCGCCCGCGCCCGCATCCTGGAGGAGGTGCGGGCGGCGGTCCCCGCCGCCACGCCGCCCACCGTTCCGGTCGTTCCGGCCGCGCCCGCGCCGGCGGCCGTCCGTCCGGGCGGCGGGAAGGAGAGCGGCCTGCGCTTCAGCCTGTTCTTCTTCTCCGGCAACGAGGCGATGTTCCCGGAGTACAAATACCAGCTCATCGTCGAGGGGGCGAAGTTCGCCGACCGCAACGGCTTCACCGCCATCTGGACCCCGGAGCGCCACTTCCACAGCTTCGGCGGCCTCTACCCCAACCCCTCGGTGCTGAGCGCCGGCCTCGCCATGGTCACCGAGCGCCTCCACATCCGCGCCGGCAGTGTCGTGCTTCCCCTCCACGACCCGATCCGGGTGGCCGAGGAGTGGTCGATCGTCGACAACCTCTCGCGCGGGCGGGTGGGGCTCGCCTTCGCCTCCGGGTTCCACCCCAACGACTTCGCCTTCTTCCCCGACGTCTACGCCAACCGGCGCGAGGTGATGTTCGAACGCATCGAGACCGTCCGCCGCCTCTGGCGGGGGGAGAGGATCACCGTGCGCGGCGGCGCCGGCAACGAGATCCAGGTCGAGCTCTTCCCCAGGCCGGTGCAGCCCGAGGTGCCGGTCTGGGTGACCTGCGCCAACAATCCGCAGACCTTCGAGGATACGGGGCGGATCGGCGCCAACGTCCTCACCTCGCTGATCGGGCTCAGCCCCGAGGTCCTCGCCCAGCGGATCGCCCTCTACCGCGACAGCCGCGCCAGGGCCGGCCACGATCCGAAGTCGGGACAGGTGGCGGTGATGCTCCACACCTTCGTGGGCGACGATCTCGCGCGGGTCAAGGAGACGGTGCGCGCCCCCTTCTGCGACTACCTGCGCTCGCACACCGAGCTGCTCACCTCGCTCGCCCGCAGCCTCCACCAGAGCTTCGACGAGGAGAGCTTCTCCAAGGAGGATCTGGAGGAGCTGCTGATGATGGAGTTCGAGCGCTACTTCCAGAGCGGCTCGCTGCTGGGGACGCCCGAGAGCTGCCTCGCCATGGTCCACCGCCTGCGCGAGATCGGGGTGGACGAGGTCGGCTGCCTGCTCGACTTCGGGGTGGACGTCCCCTCGGTGATGGACAGTCTCCAGCACCTAGCCGAGTTGCGGCGGCTGGCCGCGCGGGAGGCCGTGACGGCCGGGTGACCCCCCGGCGGCCAAGGCATGCCGTGGACCGGCTCCTCCACGAGCTCTTCCTGGAACGGGCGGCGCGCGCTCCCGCGGCCACCGCCGTCGTCGACGGCCACGAACGGCTGAGCTACGGCGAGCTGGCCCGCCGGTCGGGAGAGCTGGCGGCGCACCTGCGGCGGCTCGGCGCCGGCCCCGAGACCCGGGTCGCCGTCTGCCTGGAGCGCTCGGCCCGGCTACCGGCGGCCCTGCTCGGCGTGCTGCGGGCGGGCGGCGCCTACGTCCCGCTCGATCCGGCCTACCCGCGCGAGCGGCTCGCCTACACCCTGGCGGATTCGGGGGCCGCGGTGCTCCTCACCGAGGAGAAGCTCCTCCCCTTCCTGCCGCCGCGCGCGGGGCCAACCCTGCTGATCGATCGCCTGCCGGACGCCCCCGCCTGGCAGGCTCCGGACCTGTCGCCGGGCCTATCCCCGGACAACCTGGCCTACGTCATCTACACCTCGGGCTCGACGGGCCGGCCCAAGGGGGTGGCGATCTCCCACCGGAGCATCGCCGCCTACGTCGAATGGACGGGGACGGCCTTCACGGCGGCGGAGCTGGCGGGGGTCTTCGCCCATACCTCCTACGCGTTCGACTTCTCGATGATGGACCTGTTCATGCCCCTCGCCCACGGCGGGGCGATGATCCTGGGGGACGACGCCCTCTCCCTCCACGCGCTCCCCGCGGCCGACGAGGTGACGCTGATCAACATGGTTCCCTCGGCGATGACCGAGCTGCTGCGCCTCGGCCCCCTGCCCGCTTCGGTGCGCACGGTGAACCTCGGCGGCGAGCCGGTGCGCCGGGCCGTGGTCGAGCGCGTCTATGCCGCCGGCCGGGTCGGGAAGGTCCACAACCTCTACGGCCCCACCGAGGACACCGTCTTCTCCACCTGCGGCCTGGTTGCGAGGGGGGACGAGCGGGAGCCCTCGATCGGCCGCGCGATCCCCGGCGGCCGCGTGCTGCTGGCGGACGGCGGCGAGCCGGGGGAGATCCTCCTCGGCGGCATCGGGCTCGCCCGCGGCTACCTGAACCGGCCGGAGCTGACGGCGGAGCGCTTCGTGCCCGATCCCTGGTCCGGGGTCCCCGGCGCCCGCCTGTACCGCACGGGCGACCTCGGCCGCCGGCGCCCGGACGGCGACCTCGAGTGCCTGGGGCGGGCCGACCAGCAGGTCAAGATCCGCGGCTACCGGGTCGAGCTGGGGGAGATCGAGGCCGTGCTCGCCGAGCACCCGCGGGTGCGGGAGGCGGCGGTCGCCCTGCGGGCCGACGAGAGCGGGGATCAGCGGCTGGTCGCCTGGGTCGCGGGCGAGGCAGCGACTGCGGAATTGCGGTCCCTCGCCCGCCGGCGGCTCCCCGGCTACATGGTCCCCTCCGCCTTTGTTCTTCTCGACGCCCTGCCGCGCAATCCCAACGGCAAGGTGGACCGCGGCGCTCTCCCCGCTCCGCAGCCTCTCGCGGCCGGCGGGTCGTACGCCGCTCCCCGCGATCCGACGGAGGCGCTGCTGGCGGCTGCCTGGGCCGACGCCCTGGGAATCGAGCGGGCGGGGATCCACGACGACCTCTTCGAGCTCGGCGGCCATTCGCTGACGGCGCTGAGCGTCCTCGCCCGGCTGCGCGAGGAGCGCGGCATCGACCTCCCGCTGCGCGCCGTGTTCGAGGCGCCCACCCCGGCCGCCCTCGCCGCGCGGCTGGGCCGCCCCGCGGAGCCTCCGGCGGAGCTCGCCGAGGAGACGCCCGCAGGGGCCGATGGGGACGGCCCCTTCCCTCTCTCCTTCGCCCAGGAGCGGCTCTGGTTTCTCCATCGGCTGAACCCGGGCGAGGCCGCCTACAACGTGCCGCTGGCGCTGCGCCTCTCGGGGCGGCTGGACGTCGCGGCCCTGCGGCGGAGCCTGGGCGAGATCGTCCGCCGCCACGAGTCGCTGCGCACCGTCTTCCCCGAAGGACCGGAAGGCCCCTATCAGACGGCCCTCCCGGCGGCGGGGGACTTCCCCCTCCCGCTCGTCGACGTCGCGGCGCTGCCCCTCCCCGAGCGCGAGGCCCTGCGCCTCGTCGAGGCGGAGGCCCGCCGGCCGTTCGACCTGGAAGCCGGGCCGCCGTTCCGGGCCCTCCTGGTGCGGCTCGCCGAGGGGGAGTGGCGGGCGGTGCTCGATCTCCATCACATCGTGGGCGACGGCTGGTCGCTGGACCTGCTGCTGCGGGAGCTGGAGGCGCTCTACCGGGCGTTCCACCACGGGAATCCCTCTCCCCTCCCCGAGCCGCCCCTCCAGTATGCGGACTACGCGGTCTGGCAACGCGAGCGGCTGCGGGGAGCGGCGCTCGACGACCTGCTCGCCTTCTGGCGCGACGAGCTGGCCGGAGCCCCGGCCGAGCTGGAGCTGCCGGCGGACCGACCGCGCCCCGCCACCCAGCGCTTCAGGGGCTCCCGGATCGTCGCGGCGACGCCGGCCCCGCCGCTCCACCGGCTGGCCCGCCAGCAGGGCGCGACCCCGTTCATGGCCCTGCTGGCCGGCCTCCAGGCCTTCCTCTACCGCGTCACCGGCCAGGGCGACCTGGCGGTGGGAGCCCCGGTCGCCGACCGCGGCCGCACGGAGATCGAGGGGATCATCGGCCTGTTCGTGAACACCCTCGTGCTGCGGGGGAGGATCGTGGGCGGAGAGCCGTTCCGCGGCCTGCTGGAGCGGACGAAGACAACGGTCGTCACCGCCCTCGCGCACCAGGACCTTCCCTTCGAGCGGCTGGTGAACGCGCTGGGCATCGAGCGCCGCCTCGACCTCAACCCCCTCTTCCAGGTCACGCTCGCCTTCCAGGGCGCCCCACCCGCGCCGCCCGCCCTACCGGAGACCGTGGCGGAGATCCTGGATCTCTCCCTGGAGGCGGTGCCGTTCGACCTCGGCCTCTCCGTGGAGCAGAGCGGCGACCGCTTCGATCTCACCCTGGAGCTCTCCTCCGACCTCTTCGATCCGGCGACGGCGCTGCGCCTGCTCCACCAGCTCCGCCGCCTGCTGGAAGGGGCGGCCGCGACCCCCGAGCTCCCGGTGCGCGACCTCCCCCTGCTCTCCGCGGCCGAACGGCATCAGGCGATCGTCGAGTGGAATGACTCGGGGGTCGCGGGATCGCCCGCGGCGGCGCCACGGCTGTTCGCGGAGCAGGCGCGGCGGACGCCGGATGCGGTGGCCCTGGCCCATGGCGAGCGGCGGGTCTCGTATGGCGAGCTGGACGAGCGCGCCTCCCGCCTCGCCCGCCGTCTCCGCGCGCGAGGCGTGGGTCCGGAGTCGCGGGTCGGGCTCCTGGCGGAGCGGTCGCCGGAGATGGTGGCCGCCCTGCTGGGGATCTGGAGGGCGGGGGGCGCCTTCGTGCCGCTCGATCCCGGGCAGCCCGACGCGCGCCTGGCCGGGCTGCTGGAGGACGCCTTCTCGGGAGTGGCCGCGCCGGTCCTGGTGACGGAGAGCGGGCTGCGGGAGCGGCTGGCCGGGTTCCCCCTCGCCGGCGTCTCGATCGTGTGTCTCGACGAAGAGGAGGAGGCCGCGGATGCCGCTTTCCCGCCGATCCGGCCGGGCGATCCCGCCTACCTGATCTATACCTCCGGCACCACGGGCCGGCCCAAGGCGGTGCTGGTGGAGCACGGCAGCCTCGCCCACACCCTGCGCGCCTGCCGCGAGGCGTTCGGCTTCTCGGCGGCGGACCGGATGCCCTGCCTCGCCCCATTCACCTTCGACATCTTCCTCTTCGAGCTGCTGGCGCCGCTGCTCGCCGGCGGGACCTCCGTCCTGTTCGATCTCCGGCCGACGCTGGACGTCCGCGAGCTGACCGACTCGCTCGGCGGCATGACCCTGCTCCACGCCGTGCCGGCCCTGATGCGCCAGGTGGTCGAGGAGGCCCGCCGCCTGCCCGAGGCCGCCCGGAGCCTGCGCCGGGTCTTCGTCGGCGGCGACGCCGTGCCCGCCGATCTCCTGGCGGACCTGCGGGAGGTTTTCCCGGCGGCGCGAACGACCGTGCTCTACGGGCCGACCGAGACGGCGATCCTCGCCACCCGCTACGAAGTGGATATTCACCTGCCCGGGGACCGCCGGCCGATCGGCAGGCCCCTCGCGGACGTCTCTGTCAGGGTCGTCGACGGCGACGGCAACCCGGTCCCCCCCGGCACGCCCGGCGAGCTGTGGATCGGCGGCCCCGGGGTCGCCCGCGGCTACCTCCACCGGGAGGAGCTGACGGCCGAGACGTTCGTCGAACGGGAAGGGCAACGCCGGTACCGCACGGGCGACCGGGCGCGGTGGCGGCCGGACGGCGTCCTGGAGTTCCTGGGCCGGACGGACGACCAGATCAAGATCCGTGGGTTCCGCATCGAGCCGGGGGAGGTCGAGGCGGCGCTGGCCGCCCATCCGGACGTGCGCGAGGCCGCCGTGGGGGCGCGGGAGGACGCGGCGGGCAACCGCGAGCTGGCGGCCTGGGTGGCCGGGAACGACCCGCGGCCCGCCGCGCTGGCCGCCTTCCTGCGCGAGCGGCTCCCCGAGTTCATGGTCCCCACCGTCTGGGCCGTGCTGCCGCAGCTTCCATTGTCCCCGCACGGCAAGGTGGACCGCAAGGCCCTCCCCGCCCCGGCGAGCGCGCGGGGGGCGGAGACGGCCGCCTTCCGTTCCCCGGCCGAGGAGTTGCTGGCGGGGATCTGGGCGGCGCTGCTGCGGCGCGACCGGGTGGGGCCGGACGACGACTTCTTCGCCTCCGGCGGCCACTCCCTGCTGGCTCTCCAGGCCGTGTCGCGCATCCGCGACGCCTTCGGCGTCGAGATCCCCGTCGCGGCCCTGTTCGAGGCGCCGACGCCGGCGGCCCTCGCCCGCCGCCTGGAAACGACGGGGGAGTCGACTCCCCCGCCGCCCATCGCGCCGGCCGGCCGCAGTGGGGACCTCCCTCTCTCCTTCGCCCAGGAACGTCTCTGGTTCCTCGACCAGCTCCAGCCCGGCAGCCTCTACAACGTGCCGCTGGTGCTGCGGCTCCGCGGCGGGCTCGACGTCCCGGCCTGGGCCGCCGCCTGGGACGAGGTGCGCCGGCGGCACGAGGTTCTGCGCACGACCTTCGGCGCGGGG
Organism: Thermoanaerobaculia bacterium; assembly: GCA_036402955.1. Lineage (GTDB taxonomy): Bacteria > Acidobacteriota > Thermoanaerobaculia > Multivoradales > UBA5704 > DATARR01. Next base: position 17,788 of record DASWRX010000022.1, on the reverse strand, counting down.
CACGGCAGATCGGTACAGGTGATCGCGCCCCACGTCCCGGCGGCTCTCCCCGTGGTCGACCTCGCGGGCCTCCCCGTCCCGGCCCGGGAGGCGGACCGGCTCGCGGCTGCGGCCGCGGCGCGCCCCTTCGATCTCGCCGGCGAGGCGCCCGCGCGCGCCTGCCTGGTGCGGCTCGCCGGGGACGATCACCTGTTCCTGGCCGTCTTCCACCACATCGCCTCGGACGCCTGGTCCACGGGAGTGCTGCTGGCGGAGATGCGCGAGCTGTATGGCGGCTCCCCTCTCCCCGGGCTGCCCGTCCAATATGCGGATTACGCCGTCTGGGAGCGCCGGCGGCTCGCCGGCCCGGAGCTCGACGCCCGGATCGGCTGGTGGCGGGAGCGCCTCGCCGGCCTCCCCGTCCTCGAGCTGCCGGCGGACCACCCGCGTCCGGCCGTGCAGAGCTTCCGCGGCCGGACGCTGCCGGAGTCGCTGCAGGCGGAGGTCGGCCGCGCGCTGGCCTCCCTGCGGGGCGGCACCCTGTTCATGGTCGCCCTCGCGGCCTTCGCCACCCTCCTCCACCGCATCACCGGCAGCGCCGATCTGGCGGTGGGGATCCCCGTCGCCAACCGCGACCGGCCCGAGCTCGAGGGACTGATCGGCTTCTTCGTCAACACGCTGGTGGCACGGCTCGACCTCTCCGGCGATCCCCCGTTCTCCGGGCTGCTGGCGCGGGTCCGCGAGACGGCCCTCGCCGCCTACGCCCACCGGGAGGTCCCCTTCGACCGGCTGGTGGAGGAGCTGCGGCCCGAGCGGCGGCCGGACGAGAACCCGCTGTTCCAGGTGGCGTTCAGCCTCGACCGCCCGCAGCCGCTCGACTTCGCGGGCGTGGGTCTCGACCTCGACCCGGTGCCCGCGCACTCGGGGACGGCCAAGTTCGACCTCTATCTGGCGCTGATGGAGACCCCGGCCGGGATCGACGGTTCCTGGGAATTCAAGACCGACCTCTTCGATGCCCCCACGATCGTCCGCCTCGCCGGCCACTGGCGAAACCTGGTGGCCGATCTCGCGGCCCATCCGGAGCGGCGGCTGGGGGAGCTCGCCCTGCTCTCGGCGGCGGAGCGCCATCAGACGCTCGTCGAATGGACCGCCACCGCCGCGGACTACCCCCGCGACGCGACCCTTCCCGAGTTGTTCGCGCGCCAGGTGGAGCGCGCGCCGGACGCCGTGGCCCTCGTCCACGCGGGCGAGATCCTGACCTACCGCGAGCTGGACGCCCGGGCCGGGGAGATCGCCGGGCGGCTGCGGCCCCTCGGCGTGGGCGCGGACGTCCCGGTGGCCCTGGCGCTGCCCCGGTCCTTCGACCTCATCGCCACCATCCTGGGAATCCTCAAGGCGGGCGGCGCCTACGTGCCTCTCGATCCGTCCCATCCGCGGGAGCGGATCGCCCAGCTCGTCCGGGACTCCGGCGCGGCGGTGCTGGTGACGCCGGAGGGAGTAATTCCGGTAAAGCCGGCCGCGGGTCCGGCCGCCACGGCCCACGCCGATTCGCTCGCCTACATCATGTACACCTCCGGCTCCACCGGCCTGCCCAAGGGGGTCGCCGTGACCCATCGCAACGTGGCGCGGCTGGTGCTCGGCACGGACTACGCCCGGTTCGGCCCGGACGAGGTCTTCCTCCAGCTCGCCCCGACTTCCTTCGACGCCTCGACGCTGGAGATCTGGGGGCCGCTGCTCAACGGCGGCCGGCTGGTGCTGCCGCCGGAGGGGCGGCTCTCGCTGGCCGAGCTGGGCGCGATCGTGCGCGGCGAGGGGGTTACCACGCTCTGGCTGACCGCCGGGCTCTTCCACCAGATGGTGGACGAGGAGATCGGCGGGCTGGCCGGCGTCCGCCAGCTCCTGGCGGGCGGCGACGTGGTCGCGCCGGATCGGGTGCGGCGGGCCCTGGAGAGCTTGCCGGGCGCCGTGGTGATCAACGGCTATGGACCGACGGAGGGGACGACCTTCAGCGCCTGCCACCGGATCGCGGCCCCGGACGACGTGGGAGTCACGGTGCCCATCGGCCGCCCGATCGCCAACACCACCGCCTGGGTGCTCGACGCCGGGATGCGCCCCGCGCCGGCCGGCGTCCCGGGCGACCTCCACGTCGGCGGCGACGGTCTCGCCCGCGGCTATCTCGGCCGCCCGGACCTGACCGCCGAGCGGTTCGTCCCTGATCCCTTCTCCAGGGGTGGCCGGCTCTACCGCACGGGGGACCGGGCGCGGTGGCTCCCCAACGGCCGGCTCGACTTCCTGGGCCGCTCCGACCTCCAGGTCAAGATCGCCGGCTGGCGGATCGAGCCCGGGGAGATCGAGGCGGCCCTCCTCGCCCATCCGGACGTCCGCGAGGCCGCCGTGGCCGCGGTTGAAGAAGGGGACGGCAAGCGTCTGGCGGCCTGGGTGGCCGGGCCGCCGGCCACGGCGGACCTGCGGGCCTGGCTCCGCGACCGGCTGCCCGAACCGATGGTCCCCTCCCTCTGGGTCCATCTCGACCGGCTGCCGCTGACCCCCAACGGCAAGGTGGACCGCGCCGCCCTGCCGCCGCCCGGCGCGGCGCGCGAAACGGCCGGCGACGCCCCCGCGACCCCGACCGAGGAGCTGCTGGGCGGGCTGTGGGCCGAGTTGCTGGGGGTGGAGCGGGTGGGGATCCACGACGACTTCTTCGCGCTCGGCGGCCACTCGCTGCTGGCCACCCGGCTCGTCGCCCGGCTGCGGGGGATCTTCGGCATCGACCTGCCGCTGCGCGCCTTCTTCGAGGAGCCGACGGTGGCGGGCCTCGCCGGGCGCGTCACGCGAGGCGAGCCCCTGCCGCCCATCGAGCCGCTGCCGGCGCTCGAGACCTATCCGGCCTCCCTGGCGCAGCGCCGCCTCTGGTTCCTCGACCGGCTCGCCCCCGCGGGGTTTTTCCTCAACGTCTCGCACGGCCTGCGGCTGCGGGGCGATCTCTCGGCGCCGGCCCTGGAGCGCGCCCTGGAGGAGATCGTCGCCCGCCACGAGCCGCTGCGCACCGCCTTCGAGGCCCGCGACGGCCAGCCCGTGCAGCGGATCGCGCCGCCGGGGACGTTTTCTTTGCCGATGGCCGACCTCGCCAGCCTGCCGCCGGAGCGGCGCGAGGCCGAGGCGCGGCGGCTGGCCCGGGCCGAGGCGGAACGGCCGTTCGACCTCGCCCGCAGTCCCCTGTTCCGGACGGTCCTGCTGCGCCTCGGCGTGCACCTCGGCGCCGGGGACCACCTGCTGGTCTTCACCCCCCACCACCTGGTCTTCGACGGCTGGTCGATGGGCGTGCTCTTCCGCGAGCTGGCCGCGCTCTACGCGGGCACCCCCCTGCCTCCGCCGCCGGTGCGCTTCGCGGAGCTCGCGGCGTGGCAGCGCCAGACCCTGTCGGGAGCGCGCCTGGAAGGACAGCTCGCCTGGTGGCGGCAGCGCCTGACCGGGCTTCCCACCCTCGACCTCCCCACCGACCATCCCCGGCCCCCCGCGCCGCGGTTCGGCGGCGGCTGGCGGACGGCGGTCTTCCCGGGGCTGCTACGGAAGGTCGAGGCGACGGCGCGCCGGCATGGCGTCACCCCGTTCCTCGCGCTGCTGGCCGGGTTCGAAATCCTCCTCTCCCGCGTCTCCGGGCAGGAGGACTTCCCGGTGGGCACGCCGGCCGCCAACCGCTCCCGGCCGGAGATCGAGGGGCTGATCGGCTTCTTCGCCAACACCCTGGTGATGCGGGCCGACCTCGCGGGCTCGCCCACCGTCTCGGAGCTGCTGGCCCGGGTGCGCGAGACCGCCCTCGGCGCCTGGACGCATCAGGACCTGCCGTTCGAGGTCCTGGTCGAGGCGCTGGCCCCGGAGCGCAACCTCAACGTCAATCCCCTGTTCCAGGTCGTGCTCAGCCTGCAGGACCTGCCGCCGGGGTTCGACCTGCCCGGCCTGGAGGCGCGGCTGTTCGAGCTCGACGCCGACGTGGCCCACTTCGACCTCACCCTGCTGGCGAGCCGGGACGGGGACGCGCTGGCGCTCACCCTCAACTTCAAGCGCGACCTCTTCGAGCCGCCCACGGCCCTGCGCCTGCTCGATCAGCTCGGGACGCTGCTGGAGGCGGCGGTCGCCGGCCCCGAGATCCCGGTCCGTGACCTGCCCCTGTGGAGCGAGGCGGCGTGGCACCAGGCCGTCCGCGAGTGGAGCGGTTTTCCGCAAGCTCCTGGCGGCGGTTTGACGGCGGACCGCCGGTTCGAGGAGCAGGCGCGGCGGACGCCCGAAGCCCTCGCCGTGGCCGGCCCGGAGGAGCGGCTCACCTACGGCGAGCTGAACCGGCGGGCCAACCGGCTCGCCCATCACCTGCGGCGCCTGGGAGCCGGCCGGGGAACGCGGATCGCCGTCGCCCTCGAGCGCTCGCCGGAGCTGGTGACGGCGGCGTTGGCGGTGTGGAAGGCCGGCGGCGCCTATCTCCCGCTCGATCCCGCGGGCCCGGCGGAGCGGCTCGCCGGCGTGGTGGAGGATGCCGGCGCGCCCTGGGTGCTGACCCTCGACCGCTGGGCCGGCAGCTTCCCGGGGAGAGCGATCCGCCTCGACGCCCTCGACACTGACGAGGAGCCCTGGGCCGTCGAGAGCGATCTCGATCCGGACCGCGAGACCGGCCCCGGGGACGCGGCCTACGTCATCTACACCTCCGGCTCGACCGGCCGGCCCAAGGGGGTCGAGGTGCCCCACGCCGGCCTCGGCAATCTGATCGACTGGCACCTGCGGGCCTACGGCGTGACGCCGGCGGACCGGGCCAGCCTGGTGGCGAGCCCGGCCTTCGACGCCTCGGTCTGGGAGATCTGGCCCGCTCTCGCCGCCGGCGCCAGCCTCCACGCGCCGCCGCGGGAAGTCGCCGCCTCCCCCGCCGCGCTGCTGGAGTGGCTGGCGGCCGAGGGGATCACCCTCGCCTTCCTCCCCACCCCGCTCGCCGAAGAGGCCCTGAGCCGGGAGCTCCCTCCCGGGCTCTCCCTGCGCGCCCTGCTCACCGGCGGCGACCGGCTGCGGCGGGTCCCCGCGGCGGACCTCGGGTTCCGGCTGGTCAATCACTACGGGCCCACCGAGGCCGCCGTGGTGGCGACGTGCGGCGACGTGCGGCCAGATATCCCGCAGGTCATTCCGGGCATCGGCCGGCCCATCGACGGCGTGGAGGTTCTCCTGCTCGATCCCGGGCTGCGCCCCGTCCCGCTCGGCGTCCTGGGCGAGATCTGCCTCGGGGGACAGGGGCTCGCGACCGGCTACCCCGGCCATCCCGATCTCACCGCCCGGCGGTTCGTCCCCCACCCTCTCGCGGCCGAGCCGGGCGCCCGTCTCTACCGGACGGGCGACCTGGCGCGCTTTCGCCCGGACGGCCGCATCGAGTTCGCGGGCCGCGCCGACGATCAGGTCAAGATCCGCGGCTTCCGCGTCGAGCCGGGCGAGGTGGAGGCCCGGCTGGCCGCCCATCCCGCGGTGCTCGAGGCGGTGGTCGCGGCCGTGAACGACGGACCCGCCGGCCCGCGGCTGGCCGCCTGGATCGTCCCCCGGCCAGGAACGGCTCCCGCCGCGGGCGAGCTCCGCGACTTCCTCCGCGCCTTCCTTCCCGAGCCCATGGTCCCATCGGCCTGGGTCACCCTGGCGGCCCTGCCGCTCACCTCCCGGGGGAAGGTGGACCGCGCCGCCCTGCCGCCGCCGGCCCCCGCCGCCCCGGTCTCCCGCGAGGCTCCGCGCGGCGAGATCGAGGAGACGCTCGAGCGGCTCTGGCGGGAGGTCCTGGGGATCGGCGCGGCGGGACGCGACGACAATTTCTTCGACCTCGGCGGCCACTCCCTCGCCCTGGCCGCCGTCCACGAGCGGCTGCAGGCCGAGCTGGACGTCCGGCTCCCCCTGGTCGAGCTGTTCGAGAACCCCACCCTCCGCTCCCTCGCCGCCAGGCTCGACCGGCGGGAAGCAGAGATGGTCGCTTCCGTGCCGCCCGAGGCGCTCGGCCGCGCCGAGCGGCAGCGGAGCGCCGCGGCCTGGAAGGAGCGCACCCGCCTGGCACGGGGGCTGAACCGCTCATGACGGCCAGATTATTTACAATGTTCAATGTCAGAATGAGTCTCTCCTGAGGAGACCAGATATGTTCCGGATCTCTCTCGTCAACATGCCCTTCTCCTCGATCGAGATCCCCTCGATCGCCCTGACCCAGCTCCAGACCATGATCCGCCGCCGGTTCGGGTCCGGGGTCCCGGTCGACATCTGCTACGCCTCGCACGACGCCTGCCGCCTGCTGGGGCTCGCCGACTATCTCCAGGCGTGCGACGAGGCCTCGCACTCGGGGCTGGGGGACTGGCTCTTCCGCCAGCTCGCCTTCCCGGAGGCGCCGGACAACGCCGTCACGTACCGGCAGCGCTACTTCCCGGCGCGGGACGAGCGGCAGGCGGCGTTCGACCGCCTGCTGGCGGCGCGCCCGGGGCTCAGCCGCTGGCTGGACGGGGTGATCGAGACCTACCGGCTCGATCAGTCCGACCTGGTGGGGTTCACCTCCATGTTCGGCCAGAACGTGGCCTCCTTCGCCCTCGCCCGGCGGCTCAAGGAGCGCAACCCGCGGGTGGTCACCGCCATCGGGGGCGCCAACTGCGAGTCCCCCATGGGGGAGGAGATCGCCCGCCGGGTGGCGGCGATCGACTATGTCTTCTCGGGTCCCGCCCTGCTCTCCTTCCCCGAGCTGGTCGACGGCCTCCTGGCCGGGGACCGCGAGCGGGCGGAGCGGATCGACGGCGTCTTCACCCGCCGCTCGGGCCGCTATGACGGCGCTGGCTCTCCCGGCGCCGCGGTGATCGGCGCCGAGCTGGACATCGACGAGGAGGTGCCGCTCGACTACGACTCCTTCCTGCGCTCCTTCGAGGGGGCCTTCGCCGGCGCGGGGCTGGAGCCCGCGCTGATGTTCGAGACCTCGCGCGGCTGCTGGTGGGGGGAGCGGGCCCACTGCACCTTCTGCGGGCTCAACGGCTCGACCATGGGCTTCCGCTGGATGCAGCCGGAGAAGGCGGTGGCGGCGATCCGCTCCCTCTTCGCCTACTTCCCGCGGGCCCGGCAGTTCAACTGCGTGGACAACATCATGCCGAAGGAGTACCCGCGCGAGGTGCTCGCCAGGCTCGAGACGCCGCCCGGGGCGGCCATCTTCTACGAGGTCAAGGCCGATCTCACCGAAGAGGAGATCGAGCTGCTCGCGGCCGGCGGGGTGCACTCCGTCCAGCCCGGGATCGAGGCGCTGGCGACCTCGACGCTCAAGCTGATGCGCAAGGGGATGACCTCGGTGCGGAACGTCGCCTTCCTCCGGCACTGCCTGGTCCACGACCTCCACCCCGCGTGGAACCTCCTGGTCGGCTTCCCCGGCGAGGGTGAGGAGGTCTTCAAGCGCTACGTCGAGGTGATCCCGCGGCTGGTCCACCTGCCTCCCCCGTCCGGGGTCTTCCCCGTCCGCTTCGACCGCTTCAGCCCCTACTTCACCCAGGCCGCGCAGTATGGGCTGGACCTGACGCCGCTCGACTTCTACCCACAGGTCTATCCCCTGCCGCCGGAGAGCCTGCGCAACCTGGCCTACTACTTCGCCGATCGCAACATGGCGGCCCCCTACTTCCTGGCCGTCGCCCGCTGGATCAACCGGATGCGCAAGGCTCAAGGGACCTGGCGCGCCGCCTGGGTCGAGGGGAGACCCCCGGTGCTCCACTTCGAGCGGCCCGGCGGCCGGACGGTGCGCGACACCCGCTCCGGGTCCACGGTCGTCCACGACGTCGGCGAGGCGGGCCGCCGGCTGCTGGAGGCCCTGGCCGAGCCGACCACCCTGCAGGAGCTGGCCAAGGTCGCCTTCGATCCGCCGCTGGACCTCGACGCCGGGCTGGACCGGCTGCGCGCCCTGGAGCTCGTTTTCGAGGACGGGCCGCGGCTGGTGAGCCTCGTCCTTCCGGATGAGACCCGGCCGGAACGGATTCTCCGGCGCTACGCCCCGATGGAGGCGGTCCCCGCGTAAGGCCGGGATCTGGAGACACCCGATGAGTCTTCGCGAGCTGCACAAGGGCCTCGCCGCCCTCTCGCCGGAGCAGCGGGCCCTGTTCGCCCGCCGGCTGGCCGAGAGCGGCTGGGGCGCGCAGGCGCCGGAGATCCTGCCGCGCCCGGCCGGGGAGGCGCCGGTGGCCGCCTCGCTGGTGCAGCAGCGGCTCTGGCTGCTCGACCAGATGGAGCCGGGAAATCCCTTCTACAACCTCCCCCTGCTCTGCTTCCGGCTCACCGGGGAGCTGCGGCCGGGCCCTCTCGAGCGCTGTTTCCAGGAGATCGAGCGCCGCCACGAGTCGCTGCGCACGGTCTTCGCCGACCAGGACGGCGTCCCCTTCCAGGTGATCCAGCCGCACGTGCCCCGCCCGATCCCGCGGGTGGACCTCTCCGCGCTTCCCGCGGACCGCGGCGAAGAGGCCGCCTGGGAGCTCGCCCGGGAGGAGGCCCGCCGGTTGTTCGACCTGGCGCGCGGGCCGCTCTGGCGCACCCACCTGCTGCGCCTCGGCGGCCGCGTCCATCTGCTGCTGGTGACCATGCACCACATCATCTCGGACGCCTGGTCGCTCGGCGTCTTCTACCGCGAGCTGTCGGTGCTCTACACGGCGTTCGCGCAGGGGCTCCCCTCGCCGCTGCCGGAGCCGTTCGTCCAGTATCCGGACTTCGCGCTCTGGCAGCGCGAGCGGCTCCAGGGGGAGCGGCTGGAGGAGGAGCTCCGCTTCTGGAAGGGGCAGCTCGCCGGCGCTCCCGACCGGCTGGAGCTGCCCACCTACCGGCCGCGGCCGGCGGCGCGCGCCTACGGCGGCGAGCGGGTGACGCTCGACCTCCCCGCCGGGCTCCCCGACGCCCTGGCCGGGCACACGCACCTCGCCGGGGCCAGCCTCTACATGGTGCTGCTCGCCGGCTTCGACGCCCTGCTCCACCGCTGGAGCGGCCAGGACGACGTGGTGCTGGGCGCGCCGGTGGCGGGGCGCACGAACATGGAGACCGAGGGGCTGATCGGCTTCTTTGTCAACACCGTGGTGTTCCGCGTCCGCCTGGACGGCGATCCCACCTTCGGCGAGTTGCTGGCGCGGGTGCGCGACGTGGTGCTCGACGTCTACGAGCACCAGGAGCTGCCGTTCGACAAGCTGGTCGAGGAGCTGCGCCCCCGTCGGGACCCCAGCTACGGCCCGATCTTCCAGGCCATGTTCTCGCTGCAGAACACGCCGAGCCCCGACCTCGCGCTGCCCGGCCTCGCCGTCGAGCCGCGGGGAATCAACAACGGCACGTCGCAGACCGACCTCATCCTGTTCGCCGGCATGGAGCGCGGGCGGCTCGGCATCCTGCAACTCGAGCTCAATACCTCGTTGTTCGAGGCCCCCACGATCGAGCGGATGGGCCGCCACCTGACCACCCTGCTCGCCGCGGCGGTGGCCGAGCCAGGCCGGCGCATATCCGAGCTGCCGATGCTGGCGGCGGCCGAACGGGAGCAGCTCCGGGCCTGGGGAAACGCCGAGGCCGCCGGTACCGACGGCCTCCCGGTCGCTCCCCTCCCCCGCCGGTTCGAGGCGCAGGCGGCGCGGACGCCGGACGTGGTCGCGGTCATCCACCAGGGCCACGGCCTGACCTACCGGGAGCTGGACCGCAAGGCCAACGCCCTCGCCCACCGGCTCCGCGCGCTGGGCGTGGGGCCCGAGGTGCGGGTGGCGCTGTGCGTCCACCGGGGCCTGGAGATGCTGGTCGCCCTGCTCGGCGTGCTCAAGGCCGGCGGCGCCTACGTCCCCCTCGATCCCGCCTATCCTCCGGAGCGGCTGGTGGCGATGCTGGAGGGCGCGCCGGTGCTGCTCGTCGAGGCCGCCCTCGCGGAGTCGATCCCGCGGGGAGACGCGCGCCTGGTGATCCTGGAGACCGGCGACGAGGCGGAGCGCGCCCCGGAGACCGGTCTGCTGCCGGACCATCCCGCCTACGTCATCCACACCTCCGGCTCGACCGGCCGCCCCAAGGGGGTCGTGGTCACCCACGGCAACGTCGCCCGGCTGTTCGCGGCCGCCCGCTCCCGCTTCGGCTTCGGCCCCGGGGACGTCTGGACCCTCTTCCACTCCTACGCCTTCGACTTCTCGGTGTGGGAGATCTGGGGCGCCCTGCTCCATGGCGGCCGGCTGGTGGTGCCCCCCTCCGAGACCGTCCGCTCCCCCCGCGACTTCCACCAGCTGCTGGCCGAGGAGGGGGTAACGGTGCTCAACCAGACCCCCTCCGCTTTCCGCCAGCTCAGTCTCGTCGATGCCGAGGCCGGCGCCCCGCGGTTCCTCGCCCTGCGCTGGGTGATCTTCGGCGGCGAGGCGCTCGATCCGCGGAGCCTCGGCCCCTGGATCGAGCGCCACGGCGACCGGCAACCCCGGCTGGCCAACATGTACGGCATCACCGAGACCACGGTGCACGTCACCTGGCGCCCGGTCGAGCGGGCGGACGCCGCCGCCTCGCGCAGCCGCATCGGCCCACCGCTGCCGGATCTCTCGCTCCGCCTGCTGGGACCGCGCGGCGAGGAGGTCCCCATCGGCGTCCCCGGCGAGATCAACGTCGGCGGCGCCGGGCTCGCCCGCGGCTATCTCCAGCGGCCGGAGCTGACGGCCGAGCGGTTCGTCCCCGACCCGTTCGGCGGCGAGCCGGGAGCTCGTCTGTACCGCGCCGGCGACCTCGCCCGCCGGCTGCCAGACGGCGACCTGGAGTTCCTCGGCCGCGTCGACCGGCAGGTGAAGGTGCGCGGCTTCCGCATCGAGCTGGGGGAGATCGAGTCGGCCCTCGGGCGCCATCCCGCCGTGCGCGAGTGCGCGGCGGCGGTGCGCGAGATCGCTCCGGGAGAGCCCGGAATCGCCGCCTGGTGGGTGCCGGCGGGCCCGGCCGGCACGGCTCTGCCGGACGCGGCCGAGCTGCGCGCTTTCCTCCGCCGGAGCCTGCCGGAGCACATGCTGCCGGCCGCCTTCCAGTCCCTCCCCGCCCTGCCGCGCACGCCCAGCGGCAAGCTGGACCGGCGGACCCTGCCGGCGCCGGAGCGGCAGGGGTCCGCCGCCTTCGCGCCGCCCGCCACCCCCGTCGAGCAGGCCCTCGCGGAGCTCTGGCGCGACCTCCTGGGGGTCGAGCGGGTGGGCCGGGAGGACGACTTCTTCGAGCTGGGGGGCCATTCCCTGCTGGCGACGCGGCTGGCCTCCCGGCTGCGCGACCGCTTCCGCCGCGACCTCTCCGCCCAGGTCGTCTTCCACGCCCCCACGCTGGCGGCGATGGCTCGCGCCGTCGAAGCCGCGGCAGACGCCGCGCCGGAGCCCGACCTCGCGGCTCTCCCGCGACGGGTCCGGCGCACCGTCTAGAGAGAAGAGAAGAGGACCATGATCCAGGAGATCCCCTACGAAGAGCTGGAGCCGGAGGTTTTCGTCGCCCCGGTCTCCTTCGCCCAGCGGCGGCTCTGGCTGCTCGACGCCCTGAGCCCGGGCCTCGCCACCTACAACGTCCCCCTCGCGCTGCGGCTCTGGGGTCCTCTCGATTCCGGCGCGCTCGCCGCCGCCCTGGACGCGGTCGTGGCCCGCCACGAGACCCTGCGCACCTCGTTCGCCGAGGAGGAGGGCGAGCCGGTGCAGGTGATCGCCGCGGCGCTCGCGGTCCCCCTCCCCGCCGTCGATCTGACGGCGCTGCCGGCAGACCGGCGGGAGGCGGAGACCCGGGCGCTGATCCGGCGCGAGGCCGCGCGCCCGTTCGATCTAGGCCGGGCGCCGCTGCTGCGCGTCCTGCTGCTCCGGCTCGGGAGCGAGGAGCACCTGCTCTTCCTCAACCAGCACCACATCGTCACCGACGCCTGGTCGCTCGGCCTGCTCGTCGGCGAGCTGCTGGAGGTCTACGCGGCGTTCCGCGCGGGGCGTCCCTCGACGCTCGCCGAGCTGCCGATCCAGTACGCCGACTTCGCGGTCTGGCAGCGGGAGTGGCTGCAGGGGGAGGCGCTGGAGCGGCAGCTCGCCCCCTGGCGCCGCCGCCTCGAAGGGGCCCCCGCGGACCTCGCCCTCCCCGCCGACCATCCCCATGCCCGCGGCACTGCGGACGGCGCGGGAGGCATGCACTCGGTCGAGCTGCCGCCGGAGCTGTCCGGAGAGCTGCGGGACCTCTCGCGCGACGCCGGGGGCACGCTCTTCATGACCCTCCTCGCCGGCTTCCAGGCGCTGCTCTCCCGGCACGGCGGCCAGACCGACCTCGTGGTGGGCGCGCCGGTCGCCGGCCGGACGCGCACGGAGACCGAGGGGGTGATCGGCTGCTTCGTCAACACCCTGGCGCTGCGCGGCGACCTCTCGGGAGACCCGGCGTTCCACGAGCTGCTCGGCCGGACGCGCGATGCGGCGGTGGAGGCCTTCGCCCACGCGGACCTGCCGTTCGAGAAGCTGGTCGAGGAGCTGCGCCCCGAGCGGCGGCTCGACCAGAACCCGCTGTTCCGGGTAGCGCTCGGCGTCCAGCGGCCGCCGGTCCCCACGTCCGCAAGCGGGGAGCTTCGCCTGGAGCTGGTCGAGGTCCACTCCGGCACCTCCAAGTTCGACCTCAGCCTCAATCTGGTGGACGCCCCCGGCGGCATCCACGGCTTCTGGGAGTACGCCGCCTCCCTCTTCGAGCCGCCGACCGTCGCCCGCCTCTCCCTCCACTGGCGGACCCTGCTCGGCGACGCCGCGCGCCACCCCGAGCGGCGCCTCTCGGAGCTCGCTTTGCTCACGGATCCCGAGCGCCATCAGCTCGCCGCCGAGTGGAACGACGTCCGCACCGGCTATCCCCGGGAGGCGACGATCCCCGGCCTGTTCGCGGCCCAGGTGGAGCGCTCGCCCGACGCCCCCGCCCTGGTCTCCCCCGCGGAGACCGTGAGCTATCGCGAGCTGGCCCGGCGGTCGCGCGGCCTGGCGCGGCGGCTGCGGGAGCTGGGGATCGGCCCGGACGATCTCGTCGGCGTCTTCCTGGAGCGGGGACCGGAGATGGTGGTCTCCTGGCTCGCGGCGCTGGAAGCCGGGGGCGCCTACCTGCCGCTCGATCCCGGTTATCCCGCCGAGCGGCTCGCCTTCATGCTGGAGGACGGCCGGGTCCGCGCCCTGATCACCCGCCGGGACATCGCTTCCCGCCTCCCCGCCTCCCGGCCGCCCACGCTCCTGCTCGACGAGCTGGCGGCGGCGGAAGAGGCTGGGGATCTCCCCCCGGGCGGCGCCACGCCGGACAGCCTCGCTTACGTGGTCTACACCTCGGGATCGACCGGCCTGCCGAAGGGTGTCGCCGTCCCCCACCGCGCCGTCGTCCGGCTCGTCCGCGACGCCGACTACGCGCCGCTGACCGCCGCCGACCGGATCGCCCAGGTCTCCAACGCCTCCTTCGACGCGGCCACCTTCGAGGTCTGGGGAGCGCTGCTCAACGGCGGCCGGCTGGTTGCGGTCGAGCGCGACGTGACCCTCTCTCCCGAGGACTTCTACCGTGAGATCCGCGAGCGGGGGATCACCGCCGGCTTCCTCACCACCGCCCTGTTCAACCGGCTGGCGAGCCTCGACCCGGGCGGCTTCGCCATGATGCGCCACCTGCTGGTGGGTGGCGAGGCGGTCGATCCCACCCGGATGGCGGAGGTGCTGGCGGCCGGGCCGCCGGCGCGGCTGCTGAACGTCTATGGCCCCACCGAGGGGACGACCTTCACCACCTGGCAGCGGGTCCGCGAGGTGGCGTCCGGGGCCGCCACGGTCCCCATCGGCCGCCCGCTCGCCAACACCACGGTGACGCTGCTCGACGCCAGCCTGCGGCCGGTGCCGGTCGGGGTGGCCGGGGAGCTCTACATCGGCGGCGACGGTCTCGCCCGCGGCTACTGCGGCCGTCCCGCCCTGACCGCCGAGCGCTTCGTGCCCCGCCCGTCCGTCCTCGGGGAGGACGCGGCGCCCGGCAGCCGCCTCTACGGGACGGGGGATCTCGCCCGCTTCCGGCCGGACGGCGCCGTCGAGTTCCTGGGCCGGGTGGACGGCCAGCTCAAGATCCGCGGCTTCCGCGTCGAGCCGGCGGAGGTGGAGGCCGCGCTCGCCGTCCATCCCGCCCTCGCCGGCTGCGCCGTGGGGGGCCGACGCGACGCGGCGGGAGAGCTGGCGCTGATCGCCTGGGTGGTGCCGCGGCGCGCTCCCGCCCCCGCCGCGCGGGAGCTGCGCGACTTCCTGGCCGCGAAGCTGCCGGAGCCGCTGCTGCCCGCCGCCTTCGTCGAGGTCGCCGCCCTCCCCCGCACGCCCAACGGCAAGGTGGACCGCGCCGCGCTGCCGGACCCCGGCGCGGTGGAGAGCGCGGCGACGGCCGGCTGGGTGGCTCCCCGCACGCCGGTCGAGGAGGTGCTCGCCGGGATCTGGACGGAGGTGCTGCGCATCGTCCCGCCGCGGCGAGTCGGGGCGCACGACAATTTCTTCGACCTCGGCGGCCACTCGCTGACGGCCACCGCCGTGACCTCGCTCGCCCGCGCCACCTTCCGGGTCGAGCTGCCGACGCGGGCGCTGTTCGAGCACCCCACGCTGGCCGAGCTGGCCGACCACGTCGAGGCTCTGCTGCTGGCGGGCGAGGGGCTGGAGCTGCCGCCGATCGTCCCCATGCCGCGGCCGGCGGAGATCCCGCTCTCCTTCGCCCAGCAGCGGCTCTGGTTCCTCGACGAGATGGCCGGCGGCGAGAGCCCGTTCTACAACGTCGCGGCCGCCTTCTCGCTGACCGGCCGGCTGGACGCCGCGGCGCTGGAGCGCGCCCTCGACGGGATCGTCCGCCGGCACGAGGCGCTGCGCACCACCTTCCGCGTCGGCTCGGCGGGGCAGCCGGCGCAGACCGTCCATGCCCACAGCCCCTTCGCGCTGCCGCTCGCCGACCTGCGCCCGCTGGCTCCCGCGGCGCGCGAGGAGGAGGCGCTCCGCCAGGCCCGCCAGGAGATGGCGCGGCCGTTCTCGCTGACCCGCGGGCCGCTGCTGCGGGCCGCGCTGCTCCGCATGGAGAGCGACAACCACGTCCTCCTGCTCTCGATGCACCACATCGTCTCCGACGGCTGGTCGCTGGAGCTGTTCGTCCGCGAGCTGGCGGCCCTCTATACGGCTTTCGTCGAGCGGCGCTCCTCCGCGCTGCCCGAGCTGCCGGTCCAGTACGCGGACTTCGCCCTCTGGCAGCGCCGCTGGCTCGGCGGCGCCGCCCTCGACGCCCAGCTCGCCTACTGGCGGCGGCAGCTCGCCGGCGCGGAGCTGGTCTTCGAGCTGCCGGCCGACCGGCCGCGCCCCGCCGTGCAGACCTACGACGGCGGCCTCGTGGTGGTGCCGATCCCCCGGGTGGAGGACCTGCACGCGCTCGCCCGCGCGCACCGGGTCACCCTGTTCATGGCCCTGTTGGCGGCGTTCGGCTCGCTGCTCCAGCGCTACACCGGACGGCGCGACCTCCTCCTGGGCACGCCGATCGCCAACCGCAACCGGGCGGAGACGGCGAAGCTGATCGGCTTCTTCGTCAACATGCTGGTGCTGCGGACCGACCTCGCGGGCGATCCCGGCTTCGACCGGCTGCTGGCGCGGGTGCGCGAGATGGCGCTGGGCGCCTACGCCCATCAGGATCTCCCCTTCGAGCGGCTGGTCGAGGAGCTGCAGCCGGCGCGCGACCTGTCGCGGCACCCGGTCTTCCAGGTCTGCTTCGCCATGGGCAGCGCCCCCTGGCACGCCCTGGAGCTCCCCGGCCTCACCCTCGGCTTCCTCGACGTGGGCTCCACCGTCGAGCTGTACGACCTGACGCTGCAGGTCACCGCGACCTCCTACGGCCTGGAGGCGCGGCTGGCCTACAACGCCGATCTCTTCGACGCCGCCACGATCCGGCGCATGGGGGGCCATCTGGAGACCCTGCTGGCGAGCCTGCTGGACGACCCGCGCCGGCCCGCCGCGGACGCCGGCCTGCTCGCGCCGGAGGAGCGCCGCCAGCTCCTCGCGGAGTGGAGCGGCGCGGTCCCCGAGCCGCCCACCCCCCCGTCCGTCCTGGCGCTGTTCGAGGAGCGGGTCCGGCAACGGCCGGCCGCCGCCGCCCTGGTCTGGAAGGGGAGCGAGGTCTCCTACGAGGAGCTCGACCGCCGGGCCAACCGCCTGGCGCACCACCTGCGGGCCCTCGGCGCGGGGCCGGAGCGCATCGTCGCGCTCCAGCTCGCCGCCACCGCCGATTTCGCCGCCGCCGCCCTCGGGGTCTGGAAGGCCGGGAGCGCCTTCCTCCCCCTCGATCCCCACTGGCCCCGCGAACGCGTGGTCTGGGCCCTGGAGGACAGCCGCGCGATGGCTCTCGTAACGCGGACGCCTCTCCTCTCCGCGCCCGCCACCAGCGTGCCGATCGTCGACCTGGACGCCGACCGCGAGGCGATCGCCCGCCGGAGCTCCGCGGATCCGGAGCGGGAGATCGATCCGGACCAGCTCGCCTATGTGATCTACACTTCGGGCTCGACCGGCACCCCCAAGGGAGTGC
This sequence comes from Thermoanaerobaculia bacterium, assembly GCA_036402955.1. Lineage (GTDB taxonomy): Bacteria > Acidobacteriota > Thermoanaerobaculia > Multivoradales > UBA5704 > DATARR01. The sequence goes on along the minus strand of DASWRX010000022.1, from coordinate 1,276 downwards.
AGATCGGCCACCGGGCCCTCTCCCTCCATTGCCTGGAGGTGGCCCGCCTGATCGCGCTCGGCCCCGACGACCGGGTGCTCCAGGCCTCGTCGTTCTCGGCCGACATCTCGATCGAGCAGGTCTTTCCGCCGCTGCTGGCGGGAGCCGCGCTCGTGCCCTGGAAGCCGGAGATCGCGGGCGTCCCCGACCTGGTCCGGGAGATGCGCGGCACGGGGGTGAGCGTCATCGACTTCCCCACCGCCTTCTGGCACCAGGCCGCCAACGAGTGGGCGGCGGGACACTCGCGGCCGGACCTCCCCGCCCTGCGCTGGATGCTCGCCGGCGGCGAGGCCATGCCGCCGGGCGCCCTGGCCCTCTGGCGGCGGACGCCGCTCGCCCACGTGCCGCTGATCAACGGCTACGGCCCCACCGAGGCGACCGTCTCGACGACGTTCTACCAGGCGATGCCGGGGGAGGACGATCCGCGGACCCTCGCCCGGCTCCCCATCGGGCGACCGATCGCGCCCCACGCCGTCTACCTGCTCGACGACCGCGGCAACCTCGTTCCGCCAGGGGGAATCGGCGAGATCTGCGTCGGCGGGCCGGCGCTCGCCCGCGGCTACCTGGGGCGGCCGGACCTCACCGCCGCCGTCTTCGTGCCCGATCCGTTCAGCCCGCTGCCCGGCTCGCGCCTCTACCGCACCGGCGACCTGGCGCGCTTCCTCGCCGGCGGCAACCTCGACTTCCTGGGCCGCCGCGACGCGCAGATGAAGCTTCACAGCCACCGCATCGAGCCCGGGGAGATCGAGGCGGCGCTGGCGGCGCACCCGCAGGTGCGGGCGGCGGCGGTGTCGCTGGTGGACGGCGTCGGCGACCGGGAGACCCGCACCCTCGCCGCCTGGCTGGTGCCGGCGCCAGGGGCGGCCCCGGCCACCGCCGAGCTGCGCGACTTCGTGCAGCGGACGCTCCCCCCCTACATGGTGCCCTCCTCCTTCCACCTGATCGACGCGCTGCCGCTCACCACCAGCGGCAAGCTCGACCGCGCCGCGCTCTCCCGCCGGCCACGCCCGCAGGAGCCGGCGGCCGAGCCCGCGCCCGGTCCCACTCCCGCCCCGGCGGCCGGGCCGCCCCTCGAGGAGCTGCTGACCGCGCTGTGGCAGGAGGTCCTCGGCATCGAGCAGGTGGGCGCGGACGACAACTTCTTCGACCTCGGCGGCCACTCCATGCTGATGGCCTGGGTGCGCGCCAAGCTCCAGGAGAGCCTCGGCGTCGATCTGGAGATGATCGACCTGTTCAA
>DASWRX010000021.1:0-29192 GCA_036402955.1 Thermoanaerobaculia bacterium | reverse complement strand
CTTCGGCGTCTCGGTGCAGACGGCCGTCATCTACATCTCCTACGCCAACGAGCTGCGGGGGAACGGCATGGGGATCGCCGAGGCGACCCGCGAGGCGGCGATCCTGCGTCTGCGGCCGATCATGATGACGGCGCTGGTGGCCGCCCTCGGGCTGCTGCCCGCCGCCTTCTCGACCGGCATCGGCTCCGACTCGCAGCGCCCCTTCGCCCTGGTGATCGTGGGCGGCCTGTTCTCCCGCCTGCTGATCAGCGTCTTCCTGATGCCGGCGCTCTACGCCCTGGTGGCGCGGCCCGGAGACCGGCTGGAGGTTTGAGCTGGGGATGAAAGCGAGCCCGCAGCGCGATCCGGGCCGCGTTCCCCCTCCTTCGGAAAGGATTCCCCGGTCCTCGCATCGCGTTCCCCGTGGGTCCCGCGCCGCGAGCTCCGGGGAACGGACGCGATCGCCACGACGCGGTTCATTCCCCGCCTGCCGTCTCACGAGATGGACAGACAAGGAGGCATTCCCCGCGGGGAACGCGTCTCCGAGAGGCGGGAACAGGATGTTCCCCAGCCTTCGTTCCATGCGCATCAAACTTGGCGAATCATTCCCCGTGGGGAACGCTTCGCGAGCGGCGGGAAATATCTCATTCCCTGTGAGATGTGAGGCTTTCCCCAAAGTGAATGGAAGTGGAGCCCTGGGGAATCATACCTCGTCGGCGCTTCTCGCTAGGAGCCTTCCTGCTCCGCGATCTCCGCGAGCATGCGCCCGAGCTGGCGTTGGACCCACTGGTCCAGCCGTAAGCGGAAGTGCGGCGTCAGCTCGGGATAGACATCTTCGAGACGAACGTCAAGCTCATCTCCATTGCGGTCCGCCCGGATCACGATAGGAAAGGGATTCGGAGACGTGGCGTAATCCACTGCAGCGATGATCGGCGGAGGGGGACCCAATTGAAGCGTCTTACTTTGGAGCACGAGTTGCATGCCTTCACCAAGGGGCCGGTAAGTAGATAGGGGTGGGTTCTCCAGGATCGGGAACAGGACTGCATTCCCCGATAGATGCGGGGAATTCAACGCATTAATATTCTGCCCAAAAATTGACCCGATTCGTTGTAATATGCGATAGGAGACCAATTTAAGCTCGGCCTCAGAAGGGCTACTCTTCTTTGATCTAACAGGGTCAATGATTCTCTTCGCCTGCTCCTCAGGATTCGGCGCCTCCGCCGTCATCAGGCTTTCGGATATGAGCTGCATCGTATCGATCCCCCGATCCAGGAAGAACGAGATCACCGGCCTGAAGTCTCCCAGATCCGCAGTTCGCAGGGCACCGAGATACGCCGGCCGCTGATTCTCGAAGATTACCAGCGGGATCGACTGGTCCCTGTAGAAGAAGGTCGAGGCGAGGGCGCGGGCCACCCGGCCGTTGCCGTCGGCGAAGGGGTGGATGACGACGAAGGCGTAGTGGCAGTAGGAGGCCTGGAGGACGGGGTGGGCCGCCTCGAACTCCGGCGTCCGGATCTGCTCGACGAGGCGGTGCATCTCCAAAGGCACCTGATCGACAGGCGCGTAGGCGTGCATGGTGCCGTCCGTGAGCTGGACGTGGTTGGGGCGGCTCTTGTACTGTCCCTTGGGAAGCTCCTGCTCCTGCCAGCCTATGTCCGTGAGGACGCGGTAGGTCTTCTGGGGCTCGCACAATCTCGCGTGGAGGGCGCGAATCCAGGCTTCGGTGATCGGCAGCCGGTGCGTGACGGCGTCGAGGACGAGCTCGTAGGCCGCGAGCTGGGCCTCGAACAGCTCCCGCACCCCGGCTCCCCGTTCCTCGATCGCCTGCTCCCAGGTGAGGCTCTGCAGAGCGACCGTCATCGTGAAGCCGCGATCGACGCTGTAGAGACCCTCGATCGCTCCGGTGTCCAGAGCGGCGGCGCGGACCGCGACCTCGACGGCGGATTTCAGAACCTCGGGGGAGGCCTCCTTGCGCCGCTCCTCCAGGCTCGCGGCGAAGCGGCTCCAGAGGTCCGCATCCTCTTGGGACAGCTCTCCCCAGGCGGAGAAGTCGGGGAAGCCCTGGTAGAGGCGGTCCGCCTGCGCGATTCCGGGCGATTCCATTCGGGGGTTGTCCTCGGGCATAGTCGGTCCCTCTGGCTGAGCGATCTTACCGCTTCAAACCATGGCGCCGACACCGGTACGTGATATAGGAAGCACTGGAAGAGAGAGGAGGCACGCATGCGAGTCGCATTCATCGGCACCGGTCTCATGGGCTACCCCATGGCCGAGCGGGTGCTCGCCGCCGGCCATGAGCTGACCGTCTACAACCGCACCCAGGAAAAGGCGGAGCCGCTGGCGCGCAAGGGGGCGCGGATCGCCGCCAGCGCCCACGACGCGATCGGGGCGGGGGAGTGCGCCGTCTTCATGGTCAAGGACGGCAGCGTGGTCCGCGAGCTCCTCTCCGACGAGGGCTACATCCCCAGCCTCGGCGGCCGCACGGTGATCCAGATGAGCACCATCGCCCCGGTCGAGAGCGTGAAGCTGATGGAGGACGTCCGCGGCGCCGCCGGCGATTACCTGGAAGCGCCGGTCCTGGGGAGCGTGCCCCAGGCCGAGCAGGGGAGCCTGCTGGTGATGGTGGGCGGCAACCCCGAGCAGCTCGCGCACTGGAGCGACCTGCTGCGCTGCTTCGGGCCGGAGCCGCGGCTCGTCGGCGAGGTCGGCCAGGCGGCGGCGCTCAAGCTCGCCCTGAACCAGCTCATCGGCTCACTGTCGGCGGCCTTCTCCCTCAGCCTCGGCATGGTGCGCCGCAAGGGCATCGAGATCGAGCTGTTCATGGACATCCTGCGCAAGAGCGCCTTCTATACCCCCACCTTCGACCGCAAGCTCCCGCAGATGCTGGCGCGGGACTTCGCGAGCCCGAACTTCCCGGCCGCCCTGCTGCTCAAGGATCTGGACCTCGCCCGCGCCGAGGCGGGCTCGCTCGGCCTCGATACCACGGCCCTCGACGGGGTGCGCGAGATCGTGAAGAAGACCGTCGAGGAGGACAGGGGGCGGGAGGACTACGCCGCTCTCTACGAGACGATCGATCCGCGCTCCTGAGCGCGGGAGGGGGTCACCGTCCGGCCAGGGGGCCGGACGCGGCGTGGACGCCTGGGACGGGCTTCGCCCGCAGCGCCGCCTCCGTGGAGAGCGCCGAGATCTCCCGGCGGACGGCCTCCAGCTCCTGGATCCGGTGCTGCCAGGGACGGGATTGCAGGCCCTGGTGATGCCGCCGGCGGACCTCGTCGCGCGCGATCTGGATGCGATGGTTGATGACCCTGAGACAATCGTCCAGTTTCATGACCCGGTCTCCGCTTTTCGAAATTATCGCTGGTTACAGTCTAGCAATAAAAAATCCCAATGAAAAGCTTATCGAGACGTAGCCATTCTCTGATTCGAACTGATTCGAATCGGGTCAGGGAGGCAGGCGGTCGATACGGTTCTTCTCGATCGCTTGGGAAGCCGTGCGGCCGAGGATTCTGACGGCGCCGATCATCGCGGCGAAGCGCTCGTCGCGGGTGAGCCCCTGCCGGTAGCGGCAGTAGATCTGCTGCGCGATGACCGCGATCTTGAATAATCCATAGACGTAATAAAAGAGGATCCGGGAGACGTCCCGGCCGCTCCGCGCGGCGTAGCGCTCGACGACCTGGGCGCGGCTCAGGTTTCCCGGCAGGGTCGTGGGCCCGGCCGGCAGCAGGCGCAGCTCGGGGACGTCGTCGGGGTCCATCCAGTAGCCGAGGCTGGTGCCGAGGTCCATCAGCGGATCGCCGACCGTGGCCATCTCCCAGTCGAGCACGGCCACGACGCGGTCCAGCTCCTCCGGGTGGAGGACGAGGTTGTCGTACTTGTAATCGTTGTGGATCAGCGCATGGGTCATGGCGGCTCCGCTCTCCGCCGGCAGGTGCCCGGCGAGCCAGGCGGCGGCGCGGTCGAGATCCGGCACGTCGTCGGTGCGGGCTTTCCGCCAGCGCTCCGTCCACCCCTCCACCTGGCGGGCGACGTAGCCCTCGGGGTGGCCCAGATCTTCCAGCCCCGCGGCCCGGTAGTCCACGGCGTGGAGGTCGGCGAGGCCGTCGATCGCCGCCTCGCTGATCCGCCGCATCCGCTCCGGGCCGAGATCGATTCCCGCGGGCGCCTGCTGGCGGCGAAGGATCACGCCGCGCACCCGCTCCATGAGGTAGAACGGCGCGCCGATCACCTCCGGATCGTCGCAGTGGAGGAGGGCCCGGGGCGCTTTCGGATAGGCGGCGTAGAGGCGCGACAGCACCCGGAACTCGCGGCCCATGTCGTGGGCGGTCTTCACCTGCGAGCCGACCGGCGGGCGGCGCAGCACCAGCTCGCGCTCGCCGCGCTCGCCGAAGCGCAGGAGATAGGTGAGGTTCGAGTGGCCGCCGGGGAACTGCTCGACGGCGATCGGGCCCTCGATGCCGGGAAGACGGCCCTGCAGCCATACGGCGAGCGCGGCGGCATCGATCTCCTCACCGGGGCGGGCGGGCCGGGTGGCATCGGTCATGGAATCGCTCGCCATCAGTCCTCCCCTCGCTGCATCCCGTGACGCTCCAGGATCCGCCGGGCCACGGAAGTCTTGTGGACCTCGTCGGCGCCGTCGTAGATGCGGGCGCCCCGCTCGTGCCGCCACCAGAAGGCGAGCGGCGTCGCCTCGGTGAGGCCGAGGGCACCGTGGGTCTGGAGGGCCCGGTCGAGCACCCGCTGGAGCACGGCGGCGGTGTGGAACTTGATCAGCGAGACGTCGTCCCGCGCCGCGGCGGCCCCCTCGTGATCGATGCGCCAGGCGGTGCGCAGCACGAGCAGGCGGGCGGCCTCGATCTCGGCGCGGCTCTCGGCGATCCACTCCTGCACGATCTGGCGGCGCCCGAGCGGCTTGCCGGGGGAGAGCTCGCGCGACGCCGCCCGCTCGCACATCAGGTCGAACGCCCGCTCGCAGATGCCGAGCCAGCGCACGCAGTGGTGGATGCGCCCGGGCCCCAGCCGCTCCTGGGCGAGGGCGAACCCCGTTCCCTCGGCCCCGATGCGGTTGGCGACGGGCACCCGCGCCCCGGTGAGCCGCACCTCGGCGTGGCTCATCCATCCCTCGCCGCGCTCGCCCATGACGGCGAGGTTCTGCACGATCTCGAAGCCCGGCGTTCCGGTGGGGACCAGGATCTGGCTGGCCCGGGCGTGAGGCTTCGCGGCCTCGGGGTTGGTGACCGCCATGACGATGCAGAAGGCGGCCCCGTCGGCGGCGCTGGTGAACCACTTGTGGCCGTCGATGACGTATTCGTCCCCGTTGTCCTCATCGTGGCGGGCGGTGGTGCCGAGCCGGACGGGATTCGAGCCGGCGAATTCCGGCTCGGTCATGCCGAAGCAGCTCCGGATCTCGCCGGCGACCAGGGGGCGGAGCCAGCGCTCCTTCTGCTCGGGCGTGCCGTGGTGGAGGAGCAGCTCCATGTTGCCGGCGTCCGGGGCCTGGACGTTGAAGAGGTAGTGGCCGATCACGCTCCGCCCCAGCTCCTCGCCGATCGGCGCGAAATCGAGGAGGGAGAATCCGCCGCCCCCCCACTCCCGGGGCATGTGGAGAGCCAGCAGGCCCTCCTGCCGCAACCGCGAGCGGAGCGCCGAGATCTCCGGCCCGGCGGCGCCGAACCCCCGCTCCAGCACGGTCCGCTCGAGCGGGATGATCTCCTCGTCGACCAGGCGCCGGGTGGCGGCGGCGAGATCGCGGATCTGTGGCGAGACGGTGAAGTCCACGGCGCTCCTTCCCTTCTACGGGCAAGGAGTCTAGCGCGGCGCAGGCGGCAGCTCGATGTCCGCGAATCCGGTCACCACGCGGTCAGCTTCCCCCAGCATCTCCGGCCCATGGGTGGTGGCGAGGCCGATCGAGGTCATGCCGGCGCGGCGGGCGGCTTCGAGGCCGCGCGGGGAGTCCTCGATGACGAGGCAGCGCTCAGGGCGCGTGCCGAGCCGGGCGGCGGCGTAGAGGAAGATGTCCGGCTCCGGTTTGGCCCGGCCCCCGACGTCGGAGGGAAAGTAGACCCGGCCGTCGAAGAAGCGGGCGATCCCCAGCTTGCGGTCGGCCACCGCGAACAGCTCCTCGGGCATCGAGGTGGCGATGCAGGTCGCGTAGCGGCCGCGGACCTTCCCCTCGTAGAACTCCGGGAAGCCCGGGGTGAACCGGACCTCCCGCGCGAACAGCCCGCGGATGATCTCCAGCCGCTCCCGGACCAGCGCGTCCGGGTCCCCCTCGACGCCATATTGCTCCTGGAGGAGGAGGACGCCCGCCCGCTGGCTCAGGCCCGTGATCAGGGGCTTGGTGCGCGCGACGTCGAAGGCGATCCCGCGCCGGCTGAGGAACTCGGCCTCGCAGCGGTCCCAGACCGTCTCGCTGTCGAGGACCACGCCGTCGCAGTCGAAGAGAACCGCTTCGATTCCGTTCATGGGCAGATCCTACCTGCTGGCCAGCGGGAGCGGGCCCTTCCTTGAACGGACCGACTTTAAGCTACTCCACCATATCCGCCGGGACTATCCTGGCGTATAATGGAGTTGTTGTAGAAATGGAATCCTGCACTTTGACACACCTCAAGAGGGCGACCCGGGTCTTTCGACCCCTCCTACTCACTCACCGCCCCAGGAGATCCCACCCATGAAGAAGCGACTCCTCCTGTCTGCCTGCGCGCTGCTGGCGGCCGGCCTGTTCACCGCTGGAACCGCCGGCGCCGCCGTCCAGGGCCCCTGGCCCTCCCTGCAGGGCCAACTGGCCAAGGACCGGGTTCCCGCGGGGAGCCCGCTCGAGAAGCTGATCGCGCGCAACCAGGACTTCCAGGTCCTCCGGCCCGAGGAGGCGACCGACAAGATCCCCGTGCCCCTCTGGCTGCGGGTGCTCTGGCGCAAGCAGCATCCGGACATGGAGTACCTGGCCGGCGACGCCACGGGCGGCTATCCCCTGGTGCTCAACGAGGTTCGTGAGTGGATGGTTTCCCATCCGGATCTGAAGCCGGGAGCGCCCGCCGCGGGCGCGGCCGAGAAGGCGAAGCCGCACGGCGGCGGCACCGGCACCGGCACCGGCCCCGCCGCCGGCGCCGGCGGCGACCTCAGCCTCTCGGGGCCTCTGTTCTATCCCCGGTCGGAGTCGGACATCCGGGTGAGCTACTGGGATCCGAGCCGCATCGTGTCGGCGTCCAACAACATCCGCTCCGGCGGCACTCTGGCCATCTACTACTCCGGCGACGGCGGCGCCACCTGGAAGTCGACGAGTCTGCCGCACCCCACCGATGAGGACTTCCAGTCCGACCCCGCCGTGGACTGGACTTCCGACGGCACGGTGTGGGCGACGACGATCGGCATCTTCGGCTCCGGCGACGCGCTCAGCCTCCATCTGCGGGCCTTCCACTCGAAGGATGGCGGCGCCACCTGGACGGACGACGGCAAGATCTCCGCCGACCAGACCGCGAGCGACAAGCAGATGATGTGGGTGGACCACAACGACGCGTCGCCCCGCAAGGACACCATCTACGTCATCTGGCACAACGGCCGCACGGTCTATGTGACTCACCATACGCCCGGCGGCTCCTGGTCCGACCCGCTCCCGATCAGCGGCTCCGAGACCGCCGGCACCGGGATCGGCGCCGACATCAAGACCGACTCCGCCGGCAACGTGTACGCCTTCTGGCCGGACACCGGCAACCGCAAGATCTTCTTCAGCAAGTCGCTCAACGGCGGCCAGTCCTTCTCGAAGCCGATCTCGATCGGCTCGACCTTCCAGTCCTTCCAGACTCTCGTCCCGGCCCAGGTCGACCGCGGCGTGCTGGTCTACGTGTCCGCCGGGACGTACACCAGCGGCAAGACCATCAGCGTCTACGCCGTCTGGAACGATCTGACCGGCAGCGCCGGTTGCCGTACCCCGTACGACGACCCGCAGGACAACGTCGGCTCCGCCTGCAAGACCCGGATCTGGTTCACCCGCTCGACCAACGGCGGCACCAAGTGGACCAAGCCGCGGATGATCAACAACCAGTCCAGCAAGAACGACCAGTTCAACCCCTGGATGGTGGTGGATGAGGCATCGGGCGCGCTGGGGGTCATGTACTACGACACGGTCGGCGAGGCCCGGACGGCGGTCAACGTCTTCTTTCAGGGCTCCACCAACGGCGGGGCCAGCTTCGGCACTCCGGTCCGGGTCAGCTCGGCGCCGAGCGATCAGGCGGTTCCGGACGACGGCAACCAGTTCGGGGACTACAACGCCCTCTCGGGGATCGCCGGCACCTTCTTCCCCTCCTGGACGGACCGCCGCAACCAGCACGAGGAGATCTGGACGGCGCCGGTCACCTTCCCGAAGACGGCCGTCGCCTGCCGGACGATGAACCTCTTCACCGACAGCGTCGGGACCGGGGTGGCCAACGTCCTGGTGCCGCAGGGAGCGACCGAGACGCAGCTCTCGCTCTGGCACCGGCGGCACTTCGTCAGCGGCGCCAACGGCGGCTCGCTCCGGGTCGCGGTGGACGGCGGCCCGGCGGTCACCGTGCCGGCTTCGGCGATCCTCTCCGGCGCCACCCTTTCCAAGGGGCGCGACCTCTCGCCCGTGAACACGGTGGTCGACCTCGACGCCGTCTGCCGCGCCGCCGTCGGCGGCGATTGCTCGGGCCGGTCGTTGCGCCTCTTCTTCTCGGCGGGCTCCGAGGTCTCGAAGGCGAGCGACGTCTGGTTCCTGGACGACGCCGCCGTGACCTCCTGCGCGCCGTAAGCGCCCGATCTCCGGGGAGATTCCGCCGCCCGGCGTGGATCTCCCCGGTCTCCACGCGAAAGCAAGATCCGCCATGCGAGCGATGATCCTTCGCGCTCTCGCGAGTCTCGAAGCGAACCCCGAGCCCCTGGAGCTGACCGACCTGCCGGTTCCCGTTCCCGGGGACGGGGAGGTCCGCATCCGGATCTCGGCGTGCGGGGTCTGCCACACGGAGCTGGACGAGATCGAGGGCCGCCTGCCGCCGCCGCGCCTGCCGGTGGTGCCCGGCCATCAGGTGGTGGGACGGGTGGACGCGCTCGGGGCCGGCGTCGAGGGGTTCCGCGAGGGGGACCGGGTCGGCGTCCCCTGGATCGGGTCGGCGTGCGGCCGGTGCAAGTACTGCCGGGAGGGCAACGAGAATCTCTGCCCCTTCTTCGCGGCGACCGGGCGTGACGCCGACGGCGGCTACGCCGAATTCATGACCGTGCCGGCCCTCTTCGCCCATCCGATTCCGGACGTCTTCTCGGACGTCGAGGCGGCCCCCCTGCTCTGCGCCGGGGCGATCGGCTATCGGTCGCTGAAGCTCGCGGGGATCGCGGACGGGGAAGCCCTCGGCCTGACCGGGTTCGGCGCCTCGGCCCACCTGGTTCTCCAGATCGTGCGGCACCGCTATCCCGCCACCCGGGTCCACGTCTTCGCCCGCAGCGAGGGGGAGCGGAGGTTCGCGCGCGAGCTGGGCGCCGCCTGGGCCGGGGGCTCCGGCGAGGAGCCGCCCGAGAAGCTGGCGGCGATCATCGACACCACGCCCGCCTGGCAGCCGGTCGTCGAGGCGCTGAAGAACCTGGAGCCGGCGGGACGGCTGGTGATCAACGCGATCCGCAAGGAGGAGCGGGACAAGGCGGCGCTCCTGGGCCTCGACTATCCCTCCCAGCTCTGGATGGAGAAGGAGATCAAGAGCGTCGCCAACGTGGCCCGCAGCGACGTCCGGGAGTTTCTCGCGGAGGCGGCCGCGACCCCCATCCGTCCGGAAGTCCAGGAGTTTCCGCTGGCGGCGGCGAACCAGGCCCTGCGCGAGCTGAAGGAGCGGCGGATCCGGGGGGCCAAGGTGCTGAGGATCGGCGCGGCGTGAGTGCGGCCACGTTCCTGATAACCTTCCCCGGTCATGACTCCAGACTTCCCGGTCGCCTTCGTCAAGTATTACGAGAAGGGCTCGACCGTGATGGGAGCCGACCAGATCGCGGAGGGCCTCCAGGCCCGCGGCTGGAACGCCCGGTCGATCCCCGTGGCCGAGCTGGGAAGCGTGCGCCACGGCGTCCTGATCTTCATCAAGACCTCCCGTATCGATCACCTGCTGCTCGCCAGGGCGCGCGGCAACCGGCTGGTGCTCGACGTCCAGGACACGGTGGTGTTCAAGCGGCGGATCAAGAATCGCTGGCTCTACGACTCGCTGATGTTCAAGAACCGGCGGCAGCTCGCGGACTTCGGGCGGCCGGGGAACGCCGACTGTGTGATCTATCACCAGTGGGACCCGCGGTTCTCCGCCAACCGGGCGCCGCAGGATCGGATGTCCCTCGGCTACCTGGGCCTGCGGCGGTCGCTCTCCCTGTGGGGGGAGCTGCCGGAGGTCGAGTACGTGGACCATGGGTACTTCGAGGCTGGGCTGAGATACAACTGCCATCTCTCGATCCGCGAGCCGGGACGGGAGCTCCTCTACAAGCCGAACTGCAAGGTCTCGACGGCGGCGGCGTGCGACGCCAACCTGATCACCACCCGCGACGTGAGCACGGTCGAGCTGCTGGGGGAGGACTACCCCTACTACTGCGAGCCCGAGCGGGACTCGATCCTGGCCGCCATCGAGCGGGCGCGGGCTTCCTTCGGCTCGCCCGAATGGCGGCGGGGGCTCGAGCGCATGCGGCAGGTGTGCGAGCTCACCGGGATGCCCCGCGTGCTCGACGAGTATGAAGCCCTGCTGCGCCGGCTCGCCCCGGCGGCGATCCCCGCGGCATGACCGCCACCGTCTGCTACTTCGTCCAGACCCACCGCGATCCGGAGCAGATCTACCGGCTGCTCCGCAGGCTGCGCGCCGGCAGCCCGCGGGCGCCGATCGTCGTCGTCCACGACTTCGCCAACTGCGACCTCGACACGGCGCCCCTGGCGGAGCTGGACGTCCACCTGCTGCGGCCCGCGCGGCCGATGATCCGCACGGATTACGGGTGCCAGGTCCAGACCTACCTCGACGTCGTGGACTGGCTCGAGCGCGAGCGGATCTCCTACGACTGGCTGGTGAACCTCACCGGGCAGGACTACCCGGTGAGGCCCGTGGCCGCGATCGAGGCCTTCCTCGGCGGCGCCACCTGCGACGGCTTCATCGACTTCTGGGACGTGCGGTCGTCCGCCAGCCCCTGGTCCTGGCGCAAGGCCCGGGCGCGGTACTGGTACCGCTATTGGCGCCTGTCGCCGCAGGCCGAGCCGGTGCTCCGGGCCCTGAGGCCGCTGACGCGCTTCCTGCCCCTGCACGTCTACCTCGACTACGGCGCGCTCCTCGGCGTGCGGGCGCTGCGCACGCCGTTCCACCAAGGCTTCCGCTGTCATGGCGGCTGGCCCTGGTTCTCCCTGCCGCGCCGCACCGTGCTCTACCTGCGCGACTTCCTGGCCGCGCACCCGGAGGTGGTGCGGCACTACCGCGGGACCGTGATCCCCGAGGAGTCCATCGTGCCGACGGTGCTCGTCAACAGCGGGCGTTTCGAGCTGGTCAACGACAGCCATCGCTACATCGACTACTCGCGGGCGGTCAAGGGCGCGCCGCGCACCCTCACCGTCGCGGACCTGCCGGCGCTGGCCTCCGGGCGCTATCACTTCGCCCGCAAGTTCGATCTCGCGGTGGACCGCGAGGTGCTGGACCGCATCGACCGCGAGCTGCTCGGGATGGCGCCGCCCGGCCCGCCCGCCTGATATCCTTCTCCGGTCCATGACCGAGACCGGCAGCGACGCGACCTCGCGGTTGCGGCAGGAAGAGCGGCGCATCGAGGCGCGCAGCGGCGCCTTCCGGAAAGAGCTCGGGCTGGGCGATCTGGTGCTCACCCAGATCCTGTTCATCGTCGGCCTCCCCTGGATCGGCGTCGCCGCCAAGCAGGGGCCCTCGCACGTCGTCCTCTGGCTCCTCGCGATGCTGTTCTTCTACCTGCCCTCGGCGGTGGTGGTGATCTATCTCAACCGGATCATGCCGCTCGAGGGCGGCCTCTACCAGTGGGCCAAGCTGGGATTCAACGAGCTGCTGGGCTTCCTGGTGGCCTGGAACCTGTGGCTGTTCGCCATCCTGAACACGTCGGAGATCGGGCTGCAGGTCACGCAATACCTGCGCTACGTCCTGGGCCCGGACAGCGAGAGGCTCACCGGCAGCAAGGTGTTCATCGGCGCCGTCAGCCTGGCGCTGATCGGCGCCCTGGTGCTGCTGACGACGGTGGGCCTGGGCGTCGGCAAGTGGGTCCACAAGGCCGGCGGCGCGCTGATGCTGGCCACCTTCCTCGCCATCCTGATCCTCCCCTGGCTGAACCTGGCGCACGGTTCCCTGCCGGCCTACCATCCGCTGCGGATCGAGATGCCCGTGCTCTCCCTGATGAGCCTGAACCTGCTGGGGAAGATGGGCTTCGGCGCGCTGGGCGGATTCGAATACGTGGCCATCCACTCGGGAGAGTGCCGCGATCCGGTGCGCGCCGTCACCCGCTCGGTGGCGCTGGCGGCGCCGGTCATCGCCGGCATGTTCATCCTCGGCACGAGCTCGGTGCTGGCGCTGATCCCACGGGACCGGATCGATCTGATCGCTCCCATTCCGCAGGTGTTGAGCGAGGGTTTCCGCTCGCTGAATCTCGTCGTGCCCATCGCGTCGATCGCCATCCTGGCCCTGCTGTGCATCCGGGTGGCCCAGTCGAGCGTGATGTTCGGCGGCAACACTCGCCTGCCGATGGTGGCCGGCTGGGACCGGCTGCTGCCGGAATGGTTCACCCGGCTCCACGCCCGCTACCGGACGCCGGTGAACTCGATCCTCTTCGTGGGCGCCGCCACGCTGGCGCTGGGGCTCGCCGGGCTGGTCGGCGTGGGCAAGCAGGAGGCGTTTCAATTGCTGTGGAACGCCTCGGGCCTGTTCTACGCGCTGACCTACGTGGTGATGTTCGCCATCCCGCTCGCCGGGCTGAAGAGCGTCCAGCCGCGCCCGCCGCTCTGGCTGCGCGCCTGCGCCCTCTCCGGTCTCCTGATGACCCTGCTCTACGTCGCGCTCTCGATCGTCCCCATCATCGAGGTGGAGAGCCGTGCCATGTTCGCGGCCAAGATCGCGGGCCTGATCGTGGTCACCAACCTCATCGGCTTGGGCGTCTATCTCGCCGCCGGCAGAAGGAGACGGTCTGCCGCCTAGCCGCGGCCGCTACGCCCCGTCCCCCACGGGGGGGATCCACGTCGGCAACGCCCGCACGGCGCTCGTGGCCTGGCTCTCGGCGCGCAGCCGCGGCGGCGCCTTCATCTGGCGGCTGGAGGATCTCGATACGCCCCGCATGGTGTCCGGCATGGCCGCGGCGCAGATGGCGGATCTCGCCTGGCTCGGGCTGGACTGGGACGAGGGGCCGGACGTGGGCGGTCCTTTCGCCCCCTATGCGCAGTCGGAGCGATCGGCCTTCTACGGGGAGGCGCTCCGCCGTCTCGCCGCCGCCGGCCGGCTCTTCCCCTGCCGTCTCTCGCGCAAGGACCTCCAGGCTCTGGCCTCCGCGCCGCACGGCGCGGAGGAGGCGCCCTATCCGAGCTCGCTACGGCCGCGCGATTTCGATCCCGGCTGGTTTTCGGCCGCGGGTGCCACCGGACAGCTCGACGCGGCGATCCGCTTCCTGGTGCACGACCGGCCGGTCTCGTTCGTGGACCGCGTCCAGGGACCGCTCGTGGAGCGGGTGGACCTCGCGGTAGGGGACTTCGTGTTGAAGCGCCGCGACGGGCTCTGGGCCTATCAGCTCGCCGTGGTGGTGGACGACCTCGCCATGGAGATCGACGACGTGGTGCGCGGGTCGGACCTCCTCGCCTCGACGGCGCGGCAGATCCAGCTCGTCGAGGCCCTCGGCGGCACGCCGCCGGCCTACGCCCACGTGCCGCTGCTGGTCAACGCGCGGGGGGAGAAGCTCTCCAAGCGCGACCAGGGGCTCACCCTCGGCTCCCTGCGCGAGGCGGGGGTGAGACCAGAGGCGGTCGTGGGCTATCTCGCCCATTCCCTCGGCCTGCGCGATCGCCCCGAGCCCTGCCGGCCGGCCGATCTCGTCCCGGCGTTCGCCTGGGAGACGATCGGCCGCGCCGACTGGGTGCTGCCGGAGGACCTCGCGGGCGTCCTGGGTTGACCCGCCGGATAGAATCCCATCCGGAGGGCGTGGATGACGATCCAGGACGAGCAGGCGACGCGGATCCGGCCTTACGAGCCGCGGGATCGCGAGGCGGTGCGCGCGATCTGCCTCTCGACGGCCTACGGCGGGGGAGGGGACGGGGTGATCGAGCCCGGCCTCTTCGTCGACCTGATGATCCAGGCCTACACCGATTTCGACGCCGGGATCCTCTGGGTGGCCGAGCGCGAGGAGCGGGTGGTCGGCTACCTGGCGGGCGGCTTCGACGAGCGTCGCTTCGAGCGCATCCAGGCCTGGCGCGTGGTGCCCGCCGCGGTGGCGCGCTCCCTCGGCCGCGGGCTGCTCCGGCGCCGGAACCTCTGGCGGCTGCTCGCCCGCCTGCCCGGGTTCCTCGCCGACGGCCGGCGGGCGGGCACCGCAGACGATGAGGGCACTGAGGACGGCTACCCCGGTCACCTGCACGTCAATCTCCTCCCCGAATCCCGCCGCCGGTCCGTGGGCGCGCGCCTGGTGGAGCGGTTCCTCGCCGAGGCGCGGAGCCACGGGCTGGCGGGCGTGCGGGCCGTGGTCTATGAGACCAACGAGCCGGGCCGCCGCTTCTTCGAGCGGCTGGGCTTTCGCCCCTTGAGCCGCCGGCCCGCCTTCAAGCCGCCGCCGGAGGACGGCGGTCGCGAATGGAAGGTCATCTATGGGAAACGGCTCTAGACGCGCCTGGCTCCTCGCTCTCGTGGCGGCCGCCGGCCTGCTGCTCCTGTGCGGCTTTGGCTGGCGCGGCCGGAAGGCGAAGGTCTGGCCCATCCTCGATCCGCCCACCAAGGGAGACCGGGTGCTGATCGTGGCGCCGCACATCGACGACGAGGCGATCGCCGCCGCCGGCTACGCCGCCGCCGGCCTGCGGCGCGGGGCCGAGATCTCGGTCGCCTACGTCACCGCCGGGGACTGCAACCGCACCTCCGCCGAGATCATGGACCGCACGTTGCGGCCGCGGGCGGCGGACTACCTGGCGGAGGGGGAGCGCCGCATCCGGGAGGCCGTCGCCGCCATGTCCCGCCTGGGCCTGCCGCCCGGCCGCCTCTACTTCCTGGGCTATCCCGACCGCGGCATCCTGCCCATGCTGGAGCATCCGGACCAGGTGATCCGCTCGCCGGGGACCGGCCGCACCGCGGTCCCCTATCAACAGGCCGTCTCGCCCGGCGCCGACTACCGGCTGGCCAACCTCGAGAGGGACCTGCGGACCGTCCTCGACAAGACCCGGCCCGACATCGTGGTCTTCCCCGTGGCCTTCGACTCCCACCCGGACCATCGCGCCACCGGCCGCGTCGTCCTCGGCATCCTGGAGCATCTCGTCCTCGGTCCCCGTCACCGCCTGGGCTATCTGGTCCATGCCCGCGACTTCCCCTATCCCTTCCTGCGGGCGCCGCGCCACCCCCTGCTGCCCCCCGGCCGCTTCGCGGACCAGCCCTGGACCCTCTTCCCGATGTCGCCCCCCGACGAGGTGGCCAAGCTGCGGGTGCTCCGCGAGTACAAGAGCCAGCGGCGGGACCCGGTGCTCTTCGTCCTCACCGACGCCTTCATCCGCCGCAACGAGCTGTTCGTGAAGCTGATGTAGAGTCCGCTAGAATCTCCCGTCCGTAGTTTTTCCAGGAGATTCCATGAAGAGAACGCTCGCCCTTATCGCCATCTCCGCCCTGGCCTTCTGCCAGGTCGCGGCCGCCGCCCCCACCAAGACCACCGTCTCCCCGGCGAAGGCCGCGTCCAGGCCCGCCGCGTCCAGGCCCGCCGCCCCGGGCGACGCCATCGCCAAGGCCAAGGCCCTGTTCGCCCGCTACGTCCAACTGGAGCACGCGTTCGATCCGGCGATGGCCGATCTGTATACGGACGACGCGAAGATCCTGAACAAGCGGATCTATTCGGACGGCAAGGTGACGCCGCTGCAGATCCCGGCGTTGAGATACAAGCACGTCATCCGGGAAGGCATGGCCGACGCCAAGGTCAAGGGAGACATCAGCAACTACTCCAACGAGAGCTACACGCAGGAGGGGGACAAGGTGCGCATCAAGGTCACCCGCTACTCGGTGCTGAAGAAGTACTCCAGCCCGATGTCCCTGCTGGTCGGCCCCGACGCGCAGGGAAAATGGGTGATCCTGGAGGAGACGAGCGAGTCGCGGCTGTAATGGGCCGGGACCGCATCTACGCTGATGCCTTCTCCGAGGACGAGCTGCGGCAGGTGATCGCGTTCTACTCCGGCTTGCCTCGGTCCGCGGCGGAACTACGGAGCGCCACCCGCGCCGCGTGGTAGCCGCACATGCCGTGCACGCCGCCCGAGGGGGGCGTGCTGGACGAGCAGATGAACACCCGCGGGTCCGGCGTCGCATAGGGGACGAGGCGCGCCACGGGCCGGGTGAAGAGCTGCGCCAGCGTCGCGGCGCCGCCGTTGATGTCGCCCCCCACCAGGTTGGGATTGTAGGCCTCGAGCTGGGCCGTGTTCATCGTGTGACGGGCCAGGATGACGTCCCGGAAGCCGGGCGCGAAACGCTCGATCTGAGTTTCGAGCAGCGCCGTGAAATCCTTCGTCGAACCGTTGGGCACGTGGCAGTAGGCCCAGCCCGTGTGGCGGCCCGCGGGAGCGCGCGTGGGATCGAACAGGGTCGCCTGGCCCACCAGAGTGAACGGCCGCGTGGGGTCGCGCCCGTTCCAGGCGGCTCCCTCCGAGGCCGCGACCTCCTCGAGCGGCCCGCCGAGATGGACCGTCCCCGCTCGCCGGCACGCCGCGGCCCGCCAGGGGATCGGCTCCGCGAGCGCCCAGTCGACCTTGAAGACCCCTGGGCCGTAGCGGTAGCGGGCCAGCCGCCGGCGGTAGCGGTCGGGCCAGCGGAGGCCGTCGATCTTCAGGAGCTGGGCCGGTGTGAGGTCGAAGAGGTAGGCGCGGGCCCGTGGCAGCTCGTCGAGCGACGTCACCCGCCGGCCGGTGCGGATCTCGCCTCCCGCCTCGCGGAGCAATGCCGCCATGGCGTCCGGAATCCGCTGCGCGCCCCCTTCCGGCTGCGGCCAGCCCACGGCGTGGCCGGTGACGCCCAGCATCAGCCCGACGGCGGCGGTGGGGATCCGATCGATCGGCAGGAACGAATGGGCGGCGAGGCCGGCGAACAGGCCGCGGGCGCGAAAGCCGTGAAACCGGCTCTTCGCGAGCCCGGCCGCCCCGCGCATCCCCACCAGGCCGAAGCGGGCCATCCGGAACGGATGGCGCGGCCAGCCGAGCGGGCCGAGGAGGTCCGGGGAGAGCTCCATCCATCCTTGCGAGAAGGGGCGGAACAGGCGCTCCCAGGCGCGGGCGTCGTGGCGGTCCCCGAAGCTCTCGCCGGTCTCCGGGAAGCCCCGCGCCAGCACCGCGGCGGTGCCGTCGTCGAACGGGTGCGCCAGCGGGAACGGCGGATCGATCCAGCGCAGCCCGAACCGCTCCAGACGCAGGCCGCGCAGGAACGGCGCGCCCACCGCGAGGGGGTGGATCGCCGAGCAGACGTCGTGAACGAATCCGGGGAGCGTCAGCTCGGCCGAGCGCGCGCCGCCCCCCACCGTCTCACCCGCCTCGAAGACCTCTACGGACCAGCCCGCCTGCGCCAGCACGATGGCCGCGGCGAGCCCGTTGGGCCCCGCGCCTACGACCACCGCATCGCGTTCCATGTGCGCCATGACCTGACCCCGCGCACCTACCGCGGAGGGAGAGCTCCCATCCCCGGCCGGGCCATCTCCGGCTCGTGCCTCTTGAATCCGCTCGGGATCTCGAACAGCGAGGCCTTGGATTCCTGCGTCTTGTGGTTCTGGAGGACCGCCGTGCGGACGCTCGTCTGCGGCTCCGTCGATTGATCTCCCTCAGTGGTGATGGTCACCTGCTGCTTCACGGGGATGCCCTGCAGGGCCGCGATGGCGGCGGCCAGCCTGGGATCGATCTCGGCGAAGCCGGTGCTGATCTCGGGCCGGAGGAGCCTCGGCAGCGCCGGCGTCCTGCCTTCCGCCAGCCAGTAGATCGCGTCGACCTTCACCTTGCCGCGCACCGTCTCGGAGCGGCCCTTGGGGACTCCGGGAGCGCCGCCGGGGGGTGGGAGCACGATAGTGATGTCGTAGGAGAGCCTGATCTCGTGCCGCCGGGCCTGAATTCCCGCCACCGTCTCCGGGGCGGGCGCCTCCACGGTGTCCAGCTTCACATTGCTCACCGTGCCGTCGCCGACGGGAAAGAGATGGAGGAGAGACGAGGTGAGGGTGGCCGCCGGCGGCTCGTAGAACGTATGGCTCTGGAGGTTCAGGGCGATCTCGTGTTCGCCTCCGTCCTTCGAGATCACCGCCTGGTACGGGCGCGGGGAGTCCGGGTCCGGCGCGAGCTCGGCGCGATACTTCCTGCCCTCGAGAACCACGGTTCCTTTGATCGCGCTGTCGTCGATGACGATCCCGTCCTTCGAGGAGAAAGCGGTTCCCCCCTGCTGGTCCACAATGAAACTGTACACGTCCGCGGCGAACGCCGGCGCGGTCAGGAGCAGGAATCCCATGATCACTGTGGATGACAATCTGGACAATCTGGACGGCGGGCTCAGGCGCATCTCGATCTCCCAAGAAGTTAAGCCCATGATTCTAACCGTGTACGATGAACCTCATGGCGGACCTCGATCACACGACCCTGCGCCGGGAGATGGTCGACCGCCAGATCGCGGCCCGGGGAGTGCGGGACGAGAGGGTGCTCGAGGCGTTGCGGACCGTGCCGCGGGAGGCCTTCGTGCCCGAGGCGCTGGCCCGGTTCGCCTACGAGGACGGCCCGCTCCCCATCGGCGAGGAGCAGACGATCTCGCAGCCCTACGTCGTGGCCCTGATGGCGGAGGCCCTGGAGCTTCGTCCCGGGGACAAGGTGCTGGAGATCGGCGCCGGCTCGGGATACGCGGCGGCGGTGCTCTCGCGCCTCGCCCGCGAGGTCTGGACGGTCGAGCGTCACGCGTCGCTCGCCCGCGCGGCGCGGGAACGGATGGAGCGGCTCGGAATCGCGAACGTCCACGTCATCCACGAGGACGGCACCCTCGGCTGGGCGGAGCGGGCGCCCTACGACGCCATCGCGGTGGCGGCCGGCGGGCCCGAGGTGCCCCAGGCCCTGCTCGACCAGCTCGCCACCGGCGGCCGGCTGGTGATCCCCATCGGACCCGACCCGCGCACCCAGACCCTGGTGCGGGTGCGCCACCTTCCGGACGGCCGCTACACTCGCGAGAATCTGGGCGGCGTGCGTTTCGTGCCGCTCATCGGCGCTCAGGGGTGGCAGGAGGAGGGGGCCTGACGCGTTCCCCTTTCGGGCATCTCTCCGCGATACACTGCGCTACGACATCGTTCCGGGGGACCCGACATGAAACGACCGCTCATCCTTCTCTCCCTCCTGCTGCTCGCCGCCCCGGCCCTCGCGGCCGACGAGACGTCGCGGCTCCACGACCTGTTCCAGCGCGAGTGGGAGCTACGCCTGAAGGAGGACCCGTTCCTCGCCACCTCGGTGGGACGGCACGAGTACGACGACCGGCTGCCATCCGCCACCCTGGCCGACCTCCAGCGCGGCAACGCGGAGGCCAAGGGGTTCCTCGGCGAGCTCAACGCGATCGACCGCTCGAAGCTGCCGGCGGACGACCAGGTCAACTATGACATCTTCAAGCGGCAGCTCGAGGACGGCATCGCGGGCTTCGAGCTGGGCGACTACCAGATGCCCTTCAACGCCGACTCAGGGTTCCACTCCGGCTTCTCCCGCCTGCCCGAGGACATGCCGCTCGCCACGGTCAAGGACTACGAGAACTACGTCAGCCGCCTCCTCGCCTGGCCCCGCTACGTCCGGGAGCAGATCGAGCTGATGCGGATGGGAATCCAGCGCGGCATGACGGTGCCCCGCGCGACGCTCAACGGCTACGACACGACGATCTCCGCCCACGTGGTGGACGATCCGGCGAAGAGCGTGTTCTGGAAGCCGTTCGAGACGTTCCCCTCCACGGTGCCGGAAGGGGAGCGGGAGCGCCTGCGCCGGGAGGGGCGGTCGGCGGTCGTGGACGGCGGCGTCGCCGGCTACCGGGCCTTCCTCGACTTCTACCAGAAGGAGTACCTGCCCCACGCCCGCGCCACCCTCGCGGCCACGGCGCTGCCCAACGGCCGCGCCTTCTACCAGCAGCAGATCCGGCAGTACACCACGCTCGACCTGTCCCCGCAGGAGATCCACAAGATCGGCCTCTCCGAGGTCGACCGCATCTCGAAGGAGATGGACGCGGTGATGCGGCAGGTGGGCTTCAAGGGGGATTTCGCGGCCTTCCTCAAGTTCCTGCGCACCGATCCGCGGTTCTACGCCAAGACGCCGCAGGAGCTGCTCGAGCGGGCGTCGTTCATCGCCAAGAAGATCGACGGCAAGCTGCCGTCGGAGTTCAGGACGCTGCCGCGCCTCCCCTATACCGTGCAGCCGGTGCCGCCGGACATCGCTCCCAAGTACACCTCGGGCCGCTACGTCGAGGCCCCCCAGGGGAGCACGCAGGCGGGCATCTTCTGGGTCAACACCTACCAGCTCGAGAGCCGGCCGTTCTACAACCTGACCGCGCTCGCCCTCCACGAGGCGGTGCCGGGCCATCACCTGCAGATCGCCCGCAGCCGCGAGCTGGAGCATCTCCCGGACTTCCGCCGGTTCTCCTACCTCTCGGCCTTCGGCGAGGGCTGGGGGCTCTACTCGGAGTGGCTGGGGGTCGAGATGGGCATGTACGACGACCCTTACAGCAACTTCGGCCGGCTGACCTACGAGATGTGGCGGGCCTGCCGTCTGGTGGTGGACACCGGCGTTCACTCGATGGGCTGGACGCGCCAGCAGGCGATCGACTACCTGGCGACCCGCACGGCGCTGCCGCTCCACGAGGTGGAGACCGAGGTGGACCGCTACATCTCCTGGCCCGGGCAGGCGCTCGCCTACAAGCTCGGCGAGCTGAAGATCAAGGAGCTGCGCCACAAGGCCGAGCAGGATCTCGGGGCAGGCTTCGACGTCCGCGCCTTCCATGACGTGGTGATCGGCAGCGGCTCGATTCCGCTCAACGTGCTGGAGGAGAACGTCGACCGGTGGATCGGGGAGCAGCGGCGCGGCGACCGGCCCGCCCGCTGACGGACGCGCGCAGTGATCGCCGACTCCGTCACCGCCATCCTGCGCGCCGAGAGCCTGGGCCGCGTCGCCGATGGCAAAGTGCTGGTCGAGGACGCGAGCTTCGAGGCCCGCGCGGGCGAGGTGCTGGCCATCGTCGGCCCCAGCGGCGCGGGCAAGAGCTCCCTGCTGCGCCTGCTGAACCGGCTGGACGAGCCGACCCACGGCACCGTGTATCTCCAGGGGACCGACTACCGCACCCTCGCGCCCCGCGAGCTGCGCCGCAAGGTGGGGATGGTGACCCAGCGGCCGTACCTCTTTCCGGGCTCGGTGGCGGACAACCTGCGGTTCGGCCCGGCGCAGCGCGGCGAGCGGCTGCCGGACCCCGCCGTCGACGATCTCCTCACCCGGGTGGGTCTCGAAGGCTACGCCGGCCGCAGCGTGGCGAACCTCTCCGGCGGCGAGATGCAGCGCGTCTCGGTGGCCCGCACCCTGGCCAACGCTCCCCTGGTCCTGCTGCTGGACGAGCCGACGTCGGCTCTCGACGACGCCGCGAAGCGCGGGATCGAAGCCCTGGTCCGCGCGATCGTGCGCGACCAGGGGCTCGGCTGCGTCATGGTCACTCACGACATGGATCAGGCGGCGCGCCTGGCGGACCGCGCGCTGGCGCTCGAGCGCGGCCGGGTGGTGCGCGCCGGATCGATCGCGGAGGTGTTGCATGCTTAAACTGTTCTTTCACACTCCCCTGCAGCTCGGACTGGCGCAGGCCCTCGCGGCGGCCCTGGCGGCGGGGGTCGTGGTGCTGCTGGCGCGCCGGCGCGGCATTCATCTCGAGAGCGAGGCCGTGGTCGCCATGGTCCGCGGGCTCGTCCAGATCGTCGCGGTCGGCTCCATCCTGGTCGTGCTGCTGCGCGGTCCGTGGTGGACGAGCGGGTTCCTGCTGGCCGGCATGATCGTCGCCGCCGGCGCCACCTCGGCGCGGCGGGCGAAGGGGCTGCCGGGCGCCTTCGCGGTCTCCACCTGGGCGATCGCCGCCGGCGCCGGCTCGGTGATCGCGCTGATGACCTGCCTCGGCGTCATCGACACCGCCATCACCACCCTGGTGCCGGTGGGCAGCATGCTGATCGCCAACGCGATGAACACCAACGGGCTGGCGCTGAACCGCTTCCGCTCGGACGTGCGGGCGCACGTCGGCGAGGTGGAGACCGCGCTGGCGCTGGGGGCGGAGGCGCGCAACAGCGTCTCGCCCTACGTGCAGGCCTCGTTCGAGGCCAGCCTGATCCCCGCCATCGATTCCCTGCGCTCGCTCGGCATCGTGTGGATCCCCGGGCTGATGGCGGGGATGCTGCTCTCCGGGGCGAATCCGGTCTACGCGGCGATCTACCAGTTCGTGGTGCTGGCCATGATCTTCGCCGCCTCGGGGCTGACCTCGCTGGTCAGCACGCTGCTCATCCGCGGGCGCATCTTCTCGCCCGCCGAGCAGCTCCTGCTGCCGCGGGAGGCGTGAGGTTGCAACGTTCTACCGGAACCACCCCGCCACCTTCATTCCGATCAGCGCCAGGGACAGCACGCTGACCACGATCGCGATCCCCCAGGCGAAGGCGTTGTAGAGGGGGCCGTTGACGTGGTCGCCCATCAGCTCGCGGTCGTTGATCAGGCGCAGGATGGCGAACAGCTCCACCGGCAGCAGCAGGCCGTTGAGCACGTAGACGCCCACGAGGACCTGGAACAGCGGCAGGCCGGGGATCAGGGCCACGGCGGCGCCGAGGAGGATCAGCCCGGTGAGGATCCCCATGAAGATCGGCGCCTCCGACCACGAGCGCGAGACGCCGCGCTCGAAGCCCAGCGCCTCGCTCAGCATGTAGGTGGTGGAGAGCGGCAGCACCCCCGCCGCGAGCAGGGAAGCCCCCAGCAGCCCGACGGCGAAGAGCGCCTCCGCGTAGCGCCCGGCGATGGGCTCCAGGGCCCGCGCGGCGTCGGCGGCGGTCTCGATGTTGACGGTGACGCCGTGCGCGTGGAGGGTCGCCGCCGTGGCGATGATGATGAAGGCCGCCACGATCCCCGCCGAGACGGTCCCCACGATCACGTCGAAGAGGGTGTAGCGGTATTCGTCCGGAGTCACCCCCTTCTCGACGACCGACGACTGGACGTAGAGCTGCATGTAGGGAGAGATCGTGGTGCCGATCAGCGCGATCAGCAGGTTGAGGTAGCCGTAGTCGAAATGGAGCTCCGGCCGGACGGTCTCGACGAGCACCGCGTGCCAGTCCGGGCGGGCGAGGAAGGCGGCGCCGATGTAGGCCAGAAACGCCAGGGTGAGGATGAGGAAGATCCGCTCCACCCAGCCGTAGGAGCCGCGGGTGACCAGCAGCCAGACGAAGACGGCGGCGAGCGGCACGGCGACGTAGCGGCTGACGCCGAACAGCTCGGCCGCGGCGGCGACGCCGATGAACTCGGAGACGATGATGCCGAAGTTGGCGATCAGCAGCGTCAGCAGGATCAGCGCCGTCTGGCGCAGGGTGAAGCTCTCGCGCACCAGGTCCGAGAACCCCTTGCCGGTGATCGCCCCCATACGGGCGCTCATCTCCTGCACGACGCCGACGCAGACGGTGACGATCACCATCGCCCACAGCAGGCCGTAACCGTAGGAGGCGCCGGCCGAGGCATAGGTGGCGATGCCGCCGGCGTCGTTGCCGGCGCTCGCCGCCAGCAGGCCCGGACCGAGGGCCGCCAGATAGAGCCAGATTCGCTTGCGCATCAGGTGAAGGTCCGGCGGCGCTGCCACACCTCGGGCAGCAGCACGGCGAGGGCGTCGTCCACGGTCAGGATGCCGAGCAGGCGGTGGCTCTCGTCGAGCACCGGCACGGCGAGCAGGTTGTACTCGGCGAGCACCTGGGCGGCCCGCTCGGCGCGGTCCTCGGGACCGACGGCCGGCACGTCCTCCTCCATCACGTCGGCGAGCGGGGTCGCGGGGTCGGAGAGGATGAGCGTGCGCAGGCGCACCAGGCCCTTCAGCACGTCGGGGTTGTCCAGGGCGACAACGTAGACGGCGAGCAGGGGATCGGGGACCTCCTCGAGCGAGCGGATCGCCGCCAGCGCGTCGCCCACCGTGGCGCTCTCGGGAACGCACACGAGGTCGCGGTTCATGATGCGGCCCACGCTGTCCTCGTCGTACTCGAGGTGGACCTGGACGTCGGCTGCCTCCTCGGGCTCCATGCGGGCCAGGAGCTGCTCGGCGACGTCCTCGTCGAGATCCTCCAGGGCGTCGGCCGCGGCGGCCGGGGTCATCTCCTCCAGGATGTCGGCGGCGCGCTCCTGGTCCATCCCCTCGAGCAGGTCGGCCACGCGCTCGTCGCTGACCTCCTCGAGGGTCTCGGCGGCGGTCTCCTCGTCGAGGGCGGCCACGATCTCGGCGCTCTCGCGGAAGGAGAGGGCGTCGACGATGCGCGCGAGATCCACCGGGTTGAGATCGGCCAGGCGGTCGTAGGAGACCTTGAGCTGCACCGGCGCGGTGCTCGCCAGGTACTGGACGTCCGTCCAGTCGATGATCTGGCGGCCGACGATGCGGCCGGCGAGCGAGCGGGGGCCGAGCCGGCGCAGCAGCGCGCGGGCGCTGATGTCCACGCCGATGACGCGGTAGCTGCCGTCGAAGGGGGTGAGCTGGACGTCGTTGACGCGGACGATCCGCCGGCCGGTGATGTCGATGAGCTGGTGATCGAGCACGTCGCGGCGCAGCAGCACCTCGCCGGAGCGGCGGGCGAACGGCTGGAGGTCCACGGTCGAGGTGCCGAGCCGGGCGACGCCGTTGAGGCCCTGGAGGCGGGCCGCCGACACGAAGAAACGGCGCCGGCCGTCGCGGACGACCAGCCCGGAGATCGGCGGATAGCGGTCGTCGCCGATGCGGACGATCAGGTCCTCGATCTGGCCGATCCTCTCGCCGGTCTTGCCCTCGACGGGCCGGTCGACGATCGAAGTCAGAAAAAGCATCGGCCCCCCTCCTGTCTTGCCCGCGGATGGAGGCGGCTTCGAGGGCTTCCCGACACGACTCCCCGCGGCCCTATGATACGCGGAGATGATACGCGGTCGTGGTCCGATCGGAGATAGACTGGAAAGACATCCAAGGAGGGAACGAACCCATGAACAAGAAGCTCGTCGTACCGCTCGCTCTCACAGGTCTGGCTCTCGGTCTGGCCGGGGTATCCCAGGGACAGAAGGCCACCACGGGCGATCCCGCAGCCGAGCGGATCGCCCGCGGCTTCCAGATCGCGCCGGTCCACCTGACCCTGCGCAACCGGAACCACGATCTGGTCGGCCTGGGGAGCTACATCGTCAACGCCCAGGGCGGCTGCAACGACTGCCACACCAACCCGTCCTACCTGCCCGGCGGCGATCCGTTCCAGGGTCAGCCGAAGAAGGTCAACGCCGCGCACTACCTCGCCGGCGGCCAGCAGTTCGGACCGTTCACCTCGGCGAACATCACGCCCGACGAGCACGGCCTGCCCGCCGGCCTGACCCTGGCGCAGTTCAAGAACGTCCTGCGCACCGGCCACGACCCCGACCCCGCGGAGCACGGCCGGCTCCTGCAGGTGATGCCCTGGCCGACCTACCAGGACATGACCGACACCGACATCCGGGCCATCTACGAGTACCTGCGGGCCATCCCGCACGCCGAGCCGGGGCCGTAAGGGCGGCCGGAGGCTATCGTGTCAGGGTGCGGTAGGGCGTAGAATCCTGCTCTGCCGCACCTTGCCCAAAGCCAGGAGCGAGCCTTTCGAGATCAGGAGCTTCAATGAGTCAGATCGTCTTGGACATCCCAGAGAATTCACTCCTTGCGCTGAAGGTCTCGGAAGACAAGATGGGGGACGAGCTGCGGATGGCGGCCGCCGTCAAGCTCTACGAGATGGGGAAGCTGTCCTCCGGGGTCGCCGCCGAGCTGGCGGGGGTCCCTCGTACCCTTTTCCTGACCAAGCTGGGCGACTATGGGGTCTCCACGTTCCGCATGACAGAAGAGGAGCTCCGCCGGGACCTCGAGAATGCCTGACGTCATCGTCGACACCTCTCCCCTCCAATATCTCCATCAACTCGACCTTCTCGGCCTCCTGCCCTCCTTCTACGGAGAGATCCTCGTCCCTGAGGCGGTGGTGCGGGAGATCGCGGTGGGCCGTGCTCGCGGAGTCGTTCTTCCCGACCTCGCCAATCTTCCATGATTCCCCGCCTCGCCTCGTGCGGGGTTTAGAATCGCGGCCATGTCGCCGGTTACCGAGCAAGCGCGGGCTGCGGCCCCCGCCGCCATCCTGGAGATCATCCAGGGCCTCGCCCAGGAGTTGCAGCCGGGGCGCAGGCCGCGCGATCCCTCGCTCGACGACTCGCTGGAGCGTGACCTCGGGCTGGACAGCCTGGGACGGGTCGAGCTGCTGGCCCGCGTGGAGAAGCGGTTCGGCGTGCGCCTTCCGGACGAGGTGCTGGGCGCGGCCGAGACGCCGCGGGATCTCCTCCAGGCGCTGGCCGCCGCCCACCCCGCCGCCGCGCCGAAGGAGGGCTTCGACGTCCTGACGCCGCTCGCCGCGGGCGAGGCGGCGCCGGACCGCACGCGGACCCTGCTCGAGGTGCTGGACTGGCACGCCCAGCGCCATCCCGAGCGGCGGCACATCCTTTTCTATCCCGGCGACGGCGAGCCCGAGGAGCTGACCTACGGCGGTCTGGCCGCCCGGGTCCGCGCCGTGGCCGCCGGGCTGGCCCGCCTGGGCGTCGGGCCGGGAGCCGCGGTGGGGATCATGCTCCCCAGCGGCTTCGAATACTTCGCCGCCTTCTTCGGCGCCCAGCTCGCGGGCGGCATTCCCGTGCCGCTCTATCCGCCGGCCCGCAAGAGTCAGATCGAGGACCATCTGCGCCGCCAGGCCGGCATCCTGCGCACCGCCGGAGCGGAGGTTCTGATCACGTTTCCCGAGGTCCTCTCCCTGGCCCGCCTGCTGGGCGCCCAGCTTCCGGGGCTGCGGCGCGTGGTCACGGTGGCGGAGCTCTCCTCCGATCCCGCAAACAATTTCAGCGCGCCCCCGGTGCGGCCGGAGGACGTCGCCTTCCTCCAGTTCACCTCCGGCAGCACGGGCCATCCCAAGGGCGTGGTGCTCACCCACGCCAATCTGCTGGCCAACCTGCGGGCCATCGGCCAGGGAGCGGCCATCCGCCCGGACGACGTGGTGGTGAGCTGGCTGCCGCTCTATCACGACATGGGGCTGATCGGCTGCTGGATGGGCTCGCTCTACTTCGGCATGCAGCTCGTCCTGATGTCGCCGCTGGCCTTCCTGGCGCGGCCGTCGCGCTGGCTGTGGGCCATCCACCGCCACCGCGGGACGCTGTCGGCGGCGCCCAACTTCGCCTACGAGCTGTGCGCGGCCAAGATCCCGGAGGAGGAGATCGCGGGGCTCGATCTCTCTTCCTGGCGCATGGCGCTCAACGGCGCCGAGCCGGTGAGCCCGGACGCGCTGCGCCGCTTCACCGACCGCTTCGTCGCCCACGGCTTCCGGCCCGGAGCCCTGGCGCCGGTCTACGGCCTGGCCGAGAGCTCCCTGGCCGTGGCCTTTCCGCCGCTGGGCCGGCCGCCTCTCGTGGACCGGGTGGACCGCGAGCTCTTCCAGCGCTCCGGGCGCGCCGTCCCCGTGGAGGCGGCGGCTGCTGAGAACGCCACGAACGCAGAGATTGCAGGGGACGATCCCAATGCCCTCCGCTTCGTCTCCTGCGGCATCCCGCTGCCCGATCACGAGATCCGGATCGTGGACGGCGCCGGCCGCGAGGTGGGGGAGCGGCAGGAGGGGCGGCTGGAGTTCAAGGGTCCCTCGGCGTCCAGCGGCTACTTCCGCAACCCCGAGGCCACGGCGAAGCTCGTCCACGGCGACTGGCGGGACTCGGGCGACCGCGCCTACATCGCGCGCGGCGAGGTCTACATCACCGGCCGGGTCAAGGACATCATCATCCGCGGCGGCCGCAATCTCTATCCCCAGGAGCTGGAGGGGGCCGTGGGCGAGGTGCCGGGCGTCCGCAAGGGGTGCGTGGCCGTGTTCGGCAGCCCCGATCCGGCCACCGGCACCGAGCGCCTGGTGGTGATGGCCGAGACCCGCGAGCGCAACGAGGAGGCGCTGGAGACGATCCGCCAGGGCATCCAGGACGTCACGGTCGACCTCCTGGGCACGCCCGCAGACGCGGTGGCCCTGGTGGCGCCGAACACGGTGCCCAAGACCTCCAGCGGTAAGATCCGGCGCTCCTCGGCGCGTGAGGTCTACGAGTCGGGAAAGATGGGCCGCGGCGCCACGGGCCTGGGGGTGCAGATCGCCCACCTGGCCCTCTCGGGGCTGCGGAC
Source organism: Thermoanaerobaculia bacterium (assembly GCA_036402955.1). GTDB lineage: Bacteria > Acidobacteriota > Thermoanaerobaculia > Multivoradales > UBA5704 > DATARR01. The sequence continues at coordinate 630 of DASWRX010000021.1, read as the reverse complement.
GCAGGCGTCGCGCCGCGCCCGCTCGCTGGGCGAGATCCTCTACGCCGCCTGGGCCTACGGCTCGGTGGCCCTGTTCGCGGTCCCCCTCTGGCTCGCCGTCGTCCTGGCGCCGGGCCTGGCGCTCCGCCGGCGGCTGGCGCGCGGGGTCGGCCGCTTCCTGTTCGCCTGGATCGGCATGCCGCTCCGTCTGGAGGGGGCCGGGAACCTGGAGACGGGCGGGCCGCGGATCGTGGCGCCCAACCACACGAGCTACCTGGACGGCATCGCGCTGACGGCCCTGCTGCCGCCGCAGTTCGCCTTCGTGGTGAAGCGCGAGTTGGAGAATAGCGTCATCTCCCGCGTCTTCCTGCGGCGCCTGGGAGCGATCTTCGTGGAGCGCTTCGACACCGCCCAGAGCGCCGGCGAGACGCGCAAGGCCCTGGAGGCGCTACAGAACGGTGAGTCGGTCGTCATCTTCCCCGAGGGGACCTTCCACCGCTATCCCGGTCTTCTGCCCTTCCGCATGGGCACCTTCGCGGTGGCCGTGGACGCCGGCGTCCCGGTCGTCCCGGCGGCGATCCAGGGCACCCGCTCCCTCCTGCGCGGCGACGACCGCCTCGTCCGCCGCGGCCGGATCACGGTGACCGTGGC
>DASWRX010000020.1:0-38819 GCA_036402955.1 Thermoanaerobaculia bacterium | reverse complement strand
CCCTCCCGGGTCCGGGAGGGCGAGCCGCGCACGATCCTCTTCGACATCGAGACCCTCCGCTCGGCGGCCGACGTGGGGGGCTGGCACAAGGCCTACCGCATGGGGGTGGCCGTCGGGGTGGTCTGCCACCTGGAGGAGGGGCGTTTCGAGGTCTTCGCGGAGGACCGCGTGCGCGAGCTGGTGGCGGCCCTGCGCGGCGCGTCGCTGGTGATCGGCTACAACATCAAGCGTTTCGATTACCTGGTCCTCTCCGGCTACACGGGGGAGGACTTCGCGCGCACCCTGCCGACGCTCGACCTGCTGGAGGACATCGCTTCCCGCCTCGGCTTCCGGGTGGGCATGGGCCACCTCGCCCAGGAGACGCTGGGGGTGGGGAAGTCGGCGGACGGTCTCCAGTCCCTCGAATGGGTGCGCCAGGGACGGCTCGACCTGGTGGAGGCGTACTGCCGCAAGGACGTCGAGATCCTGCGCGACCTCTACCTTCACGGCCGGCGCGAGGGGCATCTCTATTATCGCGACCGCAACCGGGACCTGCGGCTGAAGCTGGGGGTGGAGTGGTAGGGTGCGCTGTGCGCACCAAGAGCGCGCGACGGTGCGCGCAGCGCACCCCACGGCGATTCGCGGGTTGAAAAGGAGACGACCATGATCCACCGCTCTCGATCCCTCCTCGCCGCCGTTCTTTTCGTCCTCGCGGGCTGCTCGGGCCTCGGCAGCCTCGCCCGCATGGAGCAGCCGCGCGTGGACGTCACCGGCCTCAAGCTGGCGGGCACGACTCTCAGCGGGGCCGATGTGATCGTGCAGTTCCAGGTGGACAACCCCAACGACGTGGCGCTGGTGCTCGACGGCATCGGCTACAAGCTGCGCCTCAACGGCCAGCCTCTCCTCGACGGCAGCTACGACCGGCGCACGGAGATCGCCGCCGCCGGCCGCACCGCCGTCGAGCTGCCGGTGACCATCCGCTTCGACGATCTCCTGCGGGTCGTCCGCACCCTCGGCAACCGCAGGAACCCGGACTACGATCTCGAGGCCGATCTCCGCTTCGCCGTCCCCGTCCTCGGCGAGATCACGGTGCCGGTGACCCAGACGGGGAAGGTCCCGGTCGACCGGCTGATGCAGCAGATCGGCCGCTAGCATCTATTTAATGCGCGGATCAATGGCGCGGATCAATGGCGCGGGATGCAGCCCGCCGCCATGGTCTGCGCCATCAGCGTCGTGGCGGGCACGCCGCCGATCGTCGCCTGGTAGATCGCCTCCCAGTCGCACCCCGTGCTCGAGCAGAAGACCTGCGGGCGCTGGCCCGGCGCGAGCTGCGAGACGGCGTGGATGAAGAACGATCCTTCGGCGGGCGCGTTGTTCAGGGTGTTGTTCTGGTAATGGACGCATTGCCAGTCGCTGACGCCCGTCTTCGGGTAGCTGAGGTCGGCGCCCGCTCCCACCACGCTGTCGGCCCTCCACATCGGATCCCCGGGATTCGTCCCGTCGTTGATCGTGCCGCAACTGCCGGTCCCCTCGTTGCGGTCGATCCAGCTCCATTTGTCCATCGAGTAGGCGAGATGGCTCTGCATGTTGGCGAGCGGCAGCTCGGGGCAGATCTGCTGCATGCCGCAGCCCGCGGCGCCGGTGTCGCAGCCGCAGTCGATCCGTCCGAAGACGGGGCCGGCGGTGAGCATGACGTAGTCGAAGTAGTTCTTGAGCCCGTAGAAGGTCATCAGGTAGGCCATCGCGGCCGAGCCGCCGCTGTGCCCCTGGCCGCAGAAGCCGATGTCGCGCCGGCCGTCGTGGATGCCGGGGTTGGCGAAGATCCAGGCGGCGACCGACGCCGGCTTGCAGGCGCCGTCCAGGGTGCTCGGCGGCGTGGTGAATTCCCAGTCGCCGGTCACCCCGCCGTGGGGCGTCCACTGGATGTCGACGAGCTGAAATCCATCGCTCTCGTAATTGGATTCGAGGGTATGGCGATAGGAGGAGAGCTCGGTGCCTCCGGAGGTGAAGTTCATCGTGCCGCCGCCACCGCCGTGCAGGAAGATCGTCCCCTTGAGCGTCGCGGCGGGATTGAGCTTGACGATCCAGATCGTGGCCGTGGCGTCGGGGCCGCACCCCGAGACGGTGAGGTTGTGGCAGACGAGGCTCCCTCCCGCCGGCACCGGCGGCGTGGGGTTGTGGTTGGGATCGGTGGACGTCGGACAGGTGACCGTGCCGTTGTCGGTGACCGTCCCATGGGGGAGTGACGTCTGCGCCTGGAGGCCGGAGGCCGCCAGCAGCAGGACGAGGGCCGGCCAGGCGGACCGGAGCGCGCGTGAGTCGGGCATGAGGGTCTCCTTGTGATCGAGACGTTGAAGGTCCCTAAGAGAGGGTGCGGCAGAGGGGAGAAACGAATCCACCGGCGCAACCTGGCCGGACCGATTCCGTAGATCTCTCCGGCAGACCTCCAGACCTCCCGGTATAATCGCGCCCGCGCTCAAACAGGAGATCCGTATGCGCAGAACCCGGCCGTCCTTCGTTCCCGCGATCCTCGTCTGCCTGACCGCCGCCGCCTGCCAGACGGCGCCGTCCAGGCCTCCGGCGACAGCGGCATCGCCGGGCATCGCTGCCGCCGCCCAGCCGCGGGAGATCCACTACGGATTCCTCTTCTCCGGCAACCGGGCGGGCTCCGCGGTCTCCCGCGTCGAGCCGGACGGCACCCTGGTCTACAGCTTCGAGTTCAACGATCGCGGGCGGGGCTCCAACACCACCAGCCGCTACCGGCTCGACGACAAGGGATTGCCGGTCTTCCTGGAGACCACCGGCAACGATTACTGGAAGAATCCGGTGGCGGAGACGTTCGAGCGGAAGGACGGCCACGCGACCTGGAAGAGCTCCGCCGAGAAGGGGGACCGCGAGGTCCGGGAGCCCGCCTTCTTCGCCAGCCTGAACGCTCCGCCGCAGGAGAGCGAGCTGCTGGTGAGGGCGCTGCTGGCGTCGCCGGACCACCGCATCGCCCTCCTGCCCACCGGCGAGGCGCGGCTCGAGGAGGTCACCTCCCTGCCGGTGCGGGCCGCCGGTCACTCCCAGACCGTCCATCTCTACTCGATCGCCGGCCCCGGCTTCACGCCCGGCTATCTCTGGCTCGACGACGACCGGCGGCTCTTCGCCAGCGTCGGCGGTTGGGGGGCCCTGTTCCGCGAGGGCTGGGTGGACGTGGTGCCGGACCTCACCCACGCCCAGGACGCCGCCGAGAAGGCCTGGTACCGGGGTCTCGCCGGCAAGCTCGCGCATCATCCGCAAGGGGGCGGGCTCGCCATCCGTCACGCCCGGCTCTTCGATCCCGCGACCGGCACCACCCGGCCGGACACCACCGTGGTGGTCGCCGGCAATCGCATCCAGGCCGTCGGCCCGGACGGCGAGGTGACGATCCCGCCGGGCGTGGAGGTGGTGGACGCCGGCGGCAAGGCGCTGCTGCCGGGGCTCTGGGACATGCACGTCCACCTCTCGGAGGAGCAGGGGATCTTCGATCTGGCGGCCGGCGTGACCAGCGTGCGCGACCTCGCCAACGACGTCGACCACCTCCTCGACATGCGCAAGCGCTGGGACTCGGGGGAGGGGACCGGCCCGCGCGTGCTGATGGCGGGCTTCCTGGACGGCCCCGGCCCCTACGCCGGTCCCACCAAGGCGCTGGTCTCGACCGAGGCGCAGGCCCTGGAGTGGGTGGACCGCTACGCCAAGCTCGGCTACGTGCAGATCAAGCTCTACAGCTCGCTCGATCCCAGGCTGGTGCCGCCGATCGTCAAGCGCGCTCACGAGCTGGGCCTGCGCGTCTCCGGCCACATCCCCAACGGCATGAGCGCGGAGCAGGCCGTGCGCGCGGGATTCGACGAGATCCAGCACGTGAATTTTCTCATGCTCAACTTCCTCGACCCGAAGATCGACACCCGCACCCCCGCCCGCTTCTCCGAGGTGGCCAAGCACGGCGCCGAGCTGGATCTCCACTCCCAGCGGGTGCAGGATTTCATCGCTCTGCTCAAGGCGCGCGGCACCGTCTCCGACCCCACGCTCGCCACCTTCGAGGGGATGTTCAGGACCGAGGCCGGCGAGATCGATCCCGGCCTCGCCGCGGTGGCGGACCGCCTGCCGCCGCAGGTGCAGCGCGGCCTCTACGCCGGCGGCCTCAATCCGCCGGCCGGCGAGGTGCAGCGCTACCGCGACTCCTACCGGACGATGCAGAACCTGGTGAAGGCCCTCTACGACGCCGGCGTGACGATCGTCGCCGGCACCGACGCCATGGCCGGCTTCACCCTTCACCGCGAGCTGGAGCTCTACGTGGATTCCGGCATTCCGGCTCCCGCCGCGCTGCGCATCGCCACACTCGGCGCGGCGCGCGTCATGAAGCGGGACGGGGACCTGGGCTCGGTCGCTCCGGGCAAGCTCGCCGACATGATCCTGGTGGACGGCGATCCGGTGGCCCGCATCTCCGACGTCCGCCGCGTCGTCCTCACCGTCAAGGACGGCGTCGTCTACGATCCGGCGGCGCTCTGGCGGGAGGTCGGGGTCAAGCCCGTGGAATGAGGGCTCATCTGTTGTAACATCGCCGCACATTGATGGATCTTTTTGCCCGCTGGTGAGAGGGGCTGGATTTGGGGAGAAACATGAAGAGAGTCTGTCTCTTCACGCTGGGGGTCCTCGTCTGTTCCGGGCTCGGGGCTGCGGCGTCGCCGGCCCTGTTCCGGCCGGGCGAGGAGCTTCGCTACACCGTCTTCTTCGGCAACCTGCGGCCGGTGGGGCTCGCGGTCTTTCGCGTCCAGGCGGACGGCGACAGCGTTCTCACCCTGGAGGTGAAAGACCGCGGGCGCGGCGAGAGCTTCACCTCGCGGCTCCGTCTCGACGCCGCGGGCATTCCGCTGCGGGAGCACCTCACGGGCGTCGACTACTGGCAGCACCCCGTCGACGAGCGGGTCGAGATCGCCGGCGGCCGGGCCGCCTGGAGCGGCGGGCCGGAGAAGGGTGAGAAGAAGATCGCCCAGCCCGCCTTCTACGTCACCCGTGGCGGCCTCAGCCTGGAGGCCGGTCTGCTGGCGATGGCGCTGCTGCACGACCCCCAACATCGCCTGCCGCTGTTGCCCGAGGGGGAGGGACGCCTCGAGAAGGTCGGCGCGGCGCGGATCGCGGGCGGCGGGAAGACGCGCGACCTCTCGCTCTACCTCCTCACCGGTCTCGCCTCTCCGCTCTACGTCTGGATGGACGGCTCGGGCGTCTTCTTCGGCCGCTACGACGGTTTCATCACCTCCGTCCCGCAAGGGTTGGAGGATGCGGCGCCGGCGATGATCAAGGCGCAGACCCAGGCCGTGGCGTCGCGGTGGAAGGCCGTCGCGGCGCGGCTCTCCCACCGCCCGTCCGGAGCGCTGGCGGTGAAGGGGGCCCGGCTGTTCGATCCGGAGGCGGGCACGGTGACGCCCAACGTCACCGTCGTCGTCTCCGGCAACCGCATCCAGGCCGTCGGCCGGGACGGCGAGGTCCCGGTGCCCGCCGGGGCCCAGGTCGTCGACGCCCACGGCCGCATGCTGCTGCCCGGCCTCTGGGACATGCACCAGCACTTCACCGAGAGCGACGGCCTCCTCGATCTGGCCGCCGGCGTGACCACCGGCCGCGACATGGCCAACGACATGGACTACCTGCTCGACCTCAAGCGCCGGTGGGAATCCGGCGACGCCGTGGGACCGCGGGTGGTGCTGGCCGGCGTCATCGAGGGCCCCGGCCCCTACGCCAGTCCGACCAACGTGCTGGTCGACACCGAGGAGAAGGCGCGCGCCGCGGTGGACCACTACGTCGAGATGGGTTACGCGCAGATCAAGATCTACAGCTCGCTCGATCCCAAGCTGGTGCCCGGGATCGTCGCCGAGGCGCACCGGCACGGCCGGCGCGTCTCCGGCCACATCCCCTTCGGGATGACGGCCGCGGACGCGGTGCGCGAGGGATTCGACGAGCTCCAGCACGTCAACTTCCTGTTCCTCAACTTCCTTCCGGGGGTCGACACCCGCACGATGGCGCGGATGACCGCCGTCGGCGAGCACGCCGCCGGGATCGACCTCGCTTCCGAGCCGGTGCGGGCGTTCCTCCGGCTGCTCAAGGAGCGGCACACGGTGGTGGATCCCACCCTCAACATCTACGAGGACCTGTTCACCGCCCGCTCCGACGAGGTGCGCCCGAGCCTGGCGCCGGTGGCGGACCGGCTGCCGTATCAGTTGCGGCGCACGCTGTTCGGGGGGAGCCTGGCGATTCCGCCGGACCAGGAGCAGCGCTACCGCGACTCCTACCGTGCCTGCGTCGCCATGGTGCGCCTCCTTCACGACGCGGGCATCCCGATCGTGGCGGGCACCGACTCCACCGCGGGCTTCGACCTCCACCGCGAGCTCGAGCTCTACGTCGCGGCGGGTCTCCCGGCTCCCGAGGTGCTGCGCATCGCGACCCTGGGAGCGGCCCGGGTGATGAAGCTCGATCGCGATCTCGGCACGATCGCCCCCGGCAAGCTCGCCGACCTGATCCTGGTGGACGGCGACCCCACCAAGAGCATCAGCGACATCCGGCGGGTGGTCCTCACCGTCAAGGACGGCGTGATCTACGACCCGGCCGAGCTGTACCGGTCGATCGGAGTGAAGCCGGCGGTGTGAGGGGGCTGGAAAGGCGGTCGCCCATAGACATATTGGTCCTCCTCAAAGCCCCGGCAACAACAGAGAACCACCTTGACTTCCACCCGCCTGCGAGTAGGATAGATTCAAGAAAATACGGAAGAAGGGTTGTGGGGATTCTTTGGCAGCGCGTTCCGGTGGGAGGGACGGGCTGTAACTTTCTAGGGGTTCCCCCGCCCAATAAGAAACAGCAGACCGTTGCGGAGGAGGGGCGCGAAAACCATGGCCAGCGACGTCATTTTCCAGCCGCTGCAGTTCAGGAACCTGACCGTCAAGAGCCGTCTCTTCCGGTCGAGCATCTCGGGCCGGTGGGACAACTACGACGGCTCGGGCAACCAGGCGCGGATCAACTGGGAGGAGAAGTTCGCCAAGGGTGGCATCGGCGCCATCATCTCCTCCTTCGTGCCGGTCCATCGCCGCGGGCGCATCCTGCCCAACTACGCGATGATCGACAGCGATGACCGGATCCCCTTCTGGCGCAAAGTCGGCGAGAAGGTCCACGAGTACGACTGCAAGTTCATCATGCAGTTGAGCCACTCGGGCCGGCAGCGCGACGTGGGCGGCGTCGAGAACCTGATGAACAAGGGGCTCTCGTCGACCGGCCGCACCGACAGCTTCCACGGCCTGCTCTCCGAGGCGGCCACCAGGGACGACATCCAGAACCTCGTCTACTACTTCGCCCAGGGCGCCCGGCGGGCGCGCGAGGCGGGGCTGGACGGCATCGAGCTGCACGCCTCGCACGGCTATCTCTTCACCCAGTTCCTGAGCTCGGGCATCAACGACCGCACGGACGAATATGGCGGCTCGCTGCGCAACCGCTACCGCTTCCTGCACGAGGTGATCCTCGCCATCCGCAAGGAGGTGGGGAACGACTTCCATCTGCAGGTCAAGATGAACGCGATCGATCTCAACAACGCGCTCTATCCCTGGGAGAAGAAGGGGAACACTCCCGAGGAGTACATCCAGATCTGCCAGTGGGTGGAGGAGGACGGCGCCGACGGCCTGCACGTCTCGGCGGGCAGCACGTTCCCGCACCCGCTGGTGCCGCCCGGGGCCTTCCCGCCGGACGAGCTGAACTGGTGGTACGGCGGCATGGCATCGAGCGGCGTGCGGGGGTTCTTCCCCAATTACACGCTGTTCCATTTCAAGCTCCTGCGCCCCCTCTTCCTGCTGCTGTGGAACCGGACCAAGAAGAAGTATCCGGTGGAGGGGGTCAGCATGCAGCTCTGCAAGGCGATCAAGGAGCAGGTCAGGATCCCGGTGCTCAACACCGGCGGTTTCCAGGACGGCGCGCTGATCCGCAAGGGGATCACCGAAGGATACTTCGACGGCGTGGCGATGGCGCGGCCGCTGATCGCCAACAACGATCTGCCGCACGTCCTGGCCTCCGGCCGCGACGTTCCCGAGCGCCCGTGCTCGTTCTGCAACCGCTGCCTGATCAACGCCATCGCCAACCCGCTCGGGTGCTACGACGAGCGGCGCTTCGGCAGCCGCGACGAGATGATCGATCAGGTGATGTCCGTCTACCAACCGCCGCCCTTCCCGTGAGGTGAGCCGATGAGCGAAACCCATACGAAGACGGGTGAGGGGGTGCTGGTGGACGAGGTCCGCGAGAGCCCCGTGGACCGGGTGCTGCTGCGGCACCACCGGTGGCTCCTGCTGGCGCTGCTGGTGATCGTCCTGCTGGTGGCCGCGTCCTGCTGGTTCCGGGACCGCCAGGAGAGCCGGCCGGACGCCGGCGCGCGGGGGTACTCCGCGCGCGTCGAGGCGCCGGCGGGGGAGGGCGCCACTGTTTGAGGCGCGTCGCGGCGATGCTGTCCGGGATCGGATTGGCGGCCGGGCTGCTGGGCGGATGCCGGGCCGGCTGTGACGTCGCGGCGTCCGCCGTCCGGCCCGAGCCCGGGCTCGACGGCGGCGTCGACTATCTGTCGAGCCTGCGCCGCGCGGCGCAGGCCGCGGATCCCGCCGCTCACGGGGCCTGGGAGCGGGACCGGCAAGAGTACGAGGATTTCAAGGCCGCGCGCCTGGCGGAGATCCGCGATCACCCCTACCTGCGCCAGCACCCCGAGTGGAGCGACGGCCAGCGGCTCGGCTGGGACACCTGGTTCCACTGGACCGGCGGCGACCAGTACACCTGGCGCGACCTCGCCCAGCGCAGCCACGGCAAGCTGAACCTGCTGAAGCTCCTCGACAACAACCGGCTCGACCGCGAGGAGCGGTTCGCGAAGTTCGGACTGATCAACGATCCCGCCACGCAGCCGCCGGAGCGCGACGCGGCGGGGCGCTGCCGGGCCGACGCCTACGGCCTCTGTCTCGACCGCGTCGCCGAGACGGACGTCTCGCCGCGGACGGAGCGCTGGCTGGGCCGCCCCTCCGGCATCCTGGGGATGCGGCTGTTCGACAACCCGGACTACCGCCCGGGAACGTGGAATCCGGCCGATCCCTGGAATCCGCCGGCGGGCTGCAATCCCGGCGCGCGGCCGGGACACGAGCTTGACGATCCGGCGGCGACGGCGCGGGCCAGCAACCAGGACTGCTACCAGCCGCCCTATCTGGTGGGGCTGAGCTGCGGCTTCTGCCACATTTCCTTCAACCCCGAGCGCCCGCCGGCGGACCCGGCGCGCCCGGGCTGGGAGAACGTCACCGGCCTGCTCGGCAACGTCTATCTCAGGGAAGGCCCGCTCTTCGCCTGGATGCTGGAGTTCGGGGAGGACGCCTTCTACACCGACTATCTGCTGGCGCAGCCGCCCGGCACCAGCGACACCTCGCGCATCGCCACCGACGATCTGGACAATCCGAGCGCCATCAATTCCCTGTTCGAGATCGGCGCCCGCCTGGCCGAGTCGTCGGCGGAGGAGATGCCGAACGGCCACCGGCAGCGGGTGCCCCACATCCTCAAGGACGGCGCCGACTCGGCGAGCCTGCCGCTGGCGGCGCTACGGGTCTACGTCAACATCGGCATGCTGGGCAATTACTGGCTCAACCAGCACGACGCCTATCTGCTGCTGGGGGGCGAGCCCCGGCCGCAGCAGCCCTTCCGCATCGCGCGGGCCATGCGCACCCCGGGCTACGACGGCGCCGACTCCTGGAACCAGACCGAGCTGCGGATGGCCGATCTCGCGGCCTTCTTCGCGACGCAGAAGCCGTTCAAGCTGGCGCAGGCGCCGGGCGGCGCCGCGGCGATGACGGCCGATGCCGCGGTGCTGGCGCGAGGCGGCGAGGTGTTCGCCGACCATTGCGCCGGCTGCCACTCCAGCAAGCAGCCGGCGGTCGATCGCGAGACCCATCCCGACGAATGGCAACGGCGGATGCGCGAGCTGGTCCGCCGGGCCGATTTCCTGGCCGGCAACTTCCTCTCCGACGACCGGCGCTATCCGGCGCCGCTGGTGGGGGTGAACCTCACCCGCAGCATGGCGACCAACGCGCTGGCGGGGAACGTCTGGCAGGACTTCTCGTCGCTGACCTACAAGAACCTGCCGCCGCTCGGGCGGCTCACCCTGCCGGACCCGTTCCGGCCGGGGAAGGGCCTGGAGTTCTGCCCGCCGGCGGGAGGGCGCGGCTACTACCGCACGGCCTCGCTGGTCAGCCTGTGGGCCACGGCTCCCTTCTTCCACAACAACTCGGTGGGCCGGCCGGTCCAGGACGCCGGCGTCGCGGGGCGCCTGCGCGCCTTCGAGGACGCCGCCGAGCAGCTCCTGTGGCCGGAGCGGCGCACCGATCCCGAGGGGCGGGTGGGACCCTACGTCAAGCGGACGCGGGACCACGTCACCTGGCTGGCGCTCCCCGACGGGCTGCTGGTGCCGCTGCCGCCGCGCTATCCGGTCAAAGTGCTGGGCAACCTGCCGCTCCACCAACTGGCGCCGAAGCTGTCGTCCGGCCTCGCCGCCTCGCTGCTGGCGAAGCGGGACGCCGGGACGCAGGCGCGCAAGGAGCGGATCGTCCGCGAGGTGCTCGGCAACGAGGTCCTGCGCGACCAGCTCCGCAAGCTGCTGCTCGACCTCAACGCGGCGCCCGATTTCGTGGAGAACAAGGGTCACGAGCGGTTCGTGGCGGCGATCGGCGGCGACGCGGACAAGCGCGCCCTGATCGAATTCATGAAGACCTTCTGAGCGAGGAGTCACAAAATGGCGAGCACCAAGAGGAAGAAGATCGTCGTGGCCATCATCGTGGTCCTGGGGATCGGCCTGCTGTGGTTCCTGTACAGCTCCTGGCGGCGCAGCATCCCGGCGCAGGACGAGGCGATGGAGCGTCACGTCCCGCTGGCGTTCTTCGATCAGGCGGCCAACGAGGCGGACTATTTCCACGACATGGACGGCGGCGCCCGGCTCACGCCGGCCGAGATCCGCGGCCGCAACACCTGGATGGCGTGGACGGGAGGGGACGAGGCGTTCTGGGACTGGCTGGCGGACAACAGCTTCGGCACCTTCGACCTGCTGAAGACGATCTCCTCTTACCCCTGCTCGCCGGCGCAGGAGCAGCGGGCGCGGGCCTCCGAGCGGCGGGCCGCGACCACCAACCCCAACGCGGACGGGGGCTACGGCGAGAGCTCCTACAGCGACGTGGGCCCCACCAACGCGCAGGGCGGCCACGAGACCGGCGACCGGGCCTATTACGCCAGCGGGGTCTGCGACAGCGCGATGTGGCCGCAGCCGGGCCAGCCCCCCTATCGCTACTACAACCGCGACACCCGCTTCTGCTACACGGGTCTGATCAATCAGCCCGGTTTCGTCAAGCCGACCGCGCCGGACGAGTACGGCCTCTGCCTCGACCGCGACGCCGGGGCGGCGGACAGCTTCGATCCCAAGGTGTACGGCCGCCCCTCCGGCGTGCTGGGGCTGCGCGTCTATCCCAATCCCAACTTCGACGCCGCGGCGAAGCAGCGCTGGATGCAGGCGATGAAGACGGACGCCTTCTACACCGATCCCAAGTTCTTCACCCGCCGCGATCTGGTGCGCCCCTACCGGGTGGGGATGGCGTGCTCGTTCTGCCACGTCAGCCCGCATCCGCTGCACCCGCCCGCCGATCCCGAGAATCCCAAGCTGGCCGATCTGTCGGGGACCATCGGCGCCCAGTACTTCTGGTTCGGCCGGGTGTTCGGCGCCAACGTCACCCCCGACAACTTCATCTGGCACATGCTGGGCAGCCAGCGCCCCGGCTCGGTCGACACCTCGTTCGTCCCCCACGACAACGTCAACAACCCGCGGGCGTTGAACGCCATCTTCAACCTCGGCGCGCGGCTCGAGAACGGCAAGCAGCGCGCCATCGAGACGTCGGCCGGCCCCGCCCTGCTCCTGCCCGAGGTGGCGACGCACAAACCGGACTACACCTTCGGCGTGCCGCACATCCTCTGGGACGGCGCCGACTCGGTGGGGGTGGACGCCGCGCTCACCCGCGTCTACCTCAACATCGGCGAGTACCACCAGGAGTGGATCCGGCACATCAGCCCGGTGGTCGGGCTGGGCAAGCAGTCGCCGATCACGGTGAAGGCGGCGCAGGAGAACTCGGTCTACTGGAACGCCACCCAGAAGCGCTCCCACGACATGGCCGCCTATCTGATCCGCGGCGGCTCCCCGATGCCCCTGGCGGAGGCGCCGGGGGGCGCGGACTACCTGCAGGCCGACGCGCCGACCCTCCAGCGCGGCAGGGTCGTCTTCGCCCAGAGCTGCGCCCGCTGCCATTCGAGCAAGCAGCCGCCGCAGCCGCAGACGGCGGGGATCCCCCGGCTGGGCGAGAAGGGGTGCATCGGCGATCGCTACCTCGACTGCTGGAACAACTACTGGAAGTGGACGGAGACGCCGGAGTTCAAGACGCAGATGACGCAGCTCGCCAACGATCCGGACTTCCTGAAGGGGAACTATCTGTCGACCGACGCCCGCATCCCGGTCACCCTGCTCCAGACCGAGATCTGCAGCTCGATGGCCAGCAACTCGATCGCCGGCCACGTGTGGGACAACTTCTCCTCCCAGAGCTACAAGGACCTGCCGTCCGTGGGTCCCGTAAACCTTTATGATCCGATCGGGAAGAAGACCTTCTCGTGGGACGCGCCGGGCGGCGGCCGCGGCTACCAGCGGGTGCCATCGCTGATCGCGGTGTGGGCCACCGCCCCCTTCCTGCACAACAACGAGGTGGGATCGTTCACCGGCGATCCGTCGTTGAAGGGGAGGATGGAGGCCTTCGAGGATTCGATCTCGCAGCTCCTCTGGCCGGAGCGGCGCAAGCCCTTCTATCACCGCACCCAGAGCGTGACCAACCTGACGGTGGACACCGCCGCTCTGCCGGCCCTCCAGAGCCTGGGCGCCCGGCTGGTCGGGCTGGTCGACGACGGCAAGGTGAAGCTCGGGCCGATCCCGGCCGGCACGCCGGTCAACCTGCTCGCCAACATCAACGCCGGCGGCAACGATCCCCAGGTGGGCCTGTGGACCCTGCTGCGCACGCTGCACGACATCAAGAAGGGACTGGGGGCGGTCAAGGGCAAGAGCGAGGCGGCGACCGCCGCGCGGCTGCGGGAGCTGGTGCCGGACCTCATCGGCGTCAACGTCTGCCCGGACTTCATCGTCAATCGCGGACACGAGTTCGGCAAGGAGCTCTCCGATCAGGAGAAGCGAGACCTGATCGAGTTCCTGAAGACTCTATAGAAGGCTTGGAAAAGGTTTTGGAGAACGGCTTGGACATCGATGTGAACAAAGACGTGGACGACGGCTGGGAGTACATCGTGGTGGGCTCCGGGGCGGGCGGCGGCCCGGTGGCGGCCAACCTCGCCCGCGCCGGCCACAAGGTGCTGCTGCTGGAGGCCGGCGGCGCGCCCGAGAGCTACAACTACCAGGTGCCGGCGTTCCACCCCACCTGCTCGGAGGAGGACGACGTGTCGTGGAAATTCTTCGTCCGCCACTATGAGGACGAGGAGCAGCAGAAGCTCGACACCAAGTACTGCCCGCAAGAGCGGGGGATCTTCTATCCGCGCGCCAGCACGCTCGGCGGGTGCACGGCCCACAACGCGCTGATCTTCGCCTATCCCCACAACAGCGACTGGGAGCGGATCGCCGAGCTGACCGGCGACCGCTCCTGGCGGCCGTGGGCGATGCGCCGCTACTACGAGCGGCTGGAGGACTGCGGGTACCGCGGGCTCCTGCGCAGCCTCCATCGCCTGTGCCGCTGGAACCCCAGCCGGCACGGCTTCGGCGGCTGGCTGCGCAGCGAGAAGGCCGATTTCGGCCTGCTGCTCGGCGACCGCATCCTGCGCTGGCTGGTGATGTGGTCCGCGCTCAAGAGCCTGCTGAGCTCGGGGGGCAACGCGGTCGCGCACCTCGTCCGCTTCCTCTTCTTCCTGGTCACCAGCGGCGATCCCAATAGCTGGTGGTCGGTGGCCACGCGGTCGGAAGGGTTCCGGATCACGCCGCTCACCCGCTCGTCCGGCCGGCGCACCGGCACCCGCGAGCGGCTGCTCGCCGTGCAGAAGGAGTGTCCGGACCTCCTCACCATCAAGCTGGGCGCGCTCGCCACCCGCGTCCTGTTCGACGACCAGCAGCGGGCCGTCGGCGTGGAGTACCTGGAGGGGGAGCACCTCTACCGGGCCGATCCCGGCTACCGGCCGGAGAGCTCCGGCCGCCGTTGCCAGGCCCGGGCCAGCCGCGAGGTGATCCTCGCCGGCGGCGCCTTCAACACGCCGCAATTGTTGCAGCTCTCAGGGATCGGCCCCGCCGACCTCCTGCGGCGCCACTGCATCCCGGTGCGGGTCGACCTCCCCGGCGTGGGGACGAACCTCCAGGACCGCTACGAGATCTCGGTGGTGCTGAAGATGAAGAAGGATTTCTCGACGTTCGCGGGAGCCTCCCTGGTGGCGCCGAAGCCGGGCGAGAAGCCCGACGCCGCGTTCACGCAGTGGCTCGGCGGGGGGGGGCCCTACACCACCAACGGCGCGGCGATGTCGATCATCAAGCGGTCGTCCCCCAAGCTGCGCGATCCCGATCTGTTCCTGTTCGGCCTGGTGACCGACTTCCGCGGCTATTACCCCGGCTATTCCAAGGCGACCCAGGCGGCGCGGCGCTATTTCAGTTGGACGGTGCTCAAGGGGAGCACCCACAACACCGCCGGCCGGGTGGCGATCCGCTCGGCCGATCCGCGCGACGTGCCGGAGATCGATTTCCATTATTTCGATCCGGGCACCGATCCCGCCGGCAAGGACCTCGAGGCGGTGGCCGGCGCGGTCGAGTTCATCCGCAGCATCACCGCCGGCTATGGCCGCCGGGTCGAGGCGGAGGTGGTGCCGGGCCCTGGGACCAGCTCCCCCGAGCAGATCCGCCGGTTCGTCCGCAACGAGGCCTGGGGTCACCACGCCTCCTGCACCTGCAAGATCGGCCGGCCGGACGATCCGTCGGCGGTGCTCGACTCCGAGTTCCGGGTGCGCGGCACGCAGGGGCTGCGGGTGGTCGACGCCTCGGTCTTCCCGCACATCCCGGGGCTGTTCATCGTGCTCGCGGTCTACATGATCGCCGAGAAGGCGAGCGACGTGATCCTCGCCGACGCCCGCAAGTCCGGCGCTCGCAAAACCGGCGTCCGCCATTCAATCCCCTCTCCTCAGGGAGGAGCCATGCCATGACCGAGGAAACCGTGCCCGGACCGTCCGCCGACCGCAGGCCCCCGCGGCGGCGGCGGACGCTGCTCATCGTCCTGCTCGCGCTGGTGCTGATCGGGCTCTACTTCGCCCATCGCTTCGGCACCAACCAGCCGGTGACTTACGAGAACATCGCCGAGCACTACAAGTACGGCTCGCTGGGGAGCGAGGGTTTCTCGCCGCCGTACTGGGTGTTCAAGGCGCTGCCGGTGATGTTCCCCGAGTACCTGCCGGGCAAGGGGTACCAATCGCTGGGGTTCGTCTACGAGGACGGCAAGGACCTGCCGATCGGCTTCTCCCGCCGGCGGCTGCTGGGCTTCGACGGCGTGGGGCTCAACTGCGCCTTCTGCCACACCGGCACGGTGCGCGACACGCCGCAGAGCAAGCCGCGGATCTACATCGGCATGCCGGCGCACCAGTTCGACATCCAGGGATATTTCAAGTTCCTGTTCGCCTGCGCCCTCGACCAGCGCTTCACTCCCGACCAGATGATCCCGGTGATGGAGAAGATGGGGGCGAAGCTCGATCCGATCGATCGCGCGCTCTACCGCTACGTGCTGATCAATCAGACGCGGCTCGGGCTGTTGCAGGCCCGCGACCGGCTGAGCGCCCTGATGCTCAACCCGCAGGTGCCGCCATGGGGGATCGGGCGGGTGGACACCTTCAATCCCTACAAGGCGCTGCAGCTCAATTATCCGATGCACAAGGTGCCGGTCAACGAGCTGATCGGCCCCGCCGACTTCCCGCAGATCTGGAACCAGGCGCCGCGCGAGGGGCTCTACCTGCACTGGGACGGCAACAACAATTCGGTCAACGAGCGCAACCTCGGCGCCGCGCTGGGCACCGGCGCCAGCCCCACCTCGCTCGACTACGACTCCCTCAAGCGCATCGACGACTGGCTGCGCAAGTTCCCGCCGCCCAAGTATCCCTACGCGGTCGACGCGGCGCTCGCCGCCCGCGGCGCGCCGATCTACAAGCAGCAGTGCTCGAGCTGTCACGATTTCGGCAGCAAGTACATCGGCACCACCGTCCCGCTCGCGGAGATCGGCACCGATCCTTACCGCCTGCACAACTACACCTACGACCTGACGGTCAACCAGGCCACCCTCTACGCCGGCTTCCCCTGGCGCTTCACCCACTGGCGCAAGAGCAACGGCTACGCCTGCCAGGCGCTCGACGGCATCTGGGCGCGCGCGCCCTATCTGCACAACGGCTCGGTGCCGACGCTGCGCGATCTGCTCGCGCCGCCGGCGAAGCGGCCGCCGGTCCTCTATCGCGGCTACGACGTCTACGATCCGGTGAACGTCGGTTTCGTTTCCAACGTCCCGCAGGCCTTCGGACGCACCTTCTTCCGCCAGGACCGCTCCGTGCCCGGCAACGACAACGGCGGCCATCTGTACGGCACCACCCTGTCGCCGGAAGAGAAGAACGCCCTCATCGAGTACATGAAAACTCTCTGACGCCGCGAGCCGGCTTCAGGACGAACGAGGAGACAGAGCGATGGCGAATAGCGGGAAGTCCAACCGAAAGTGGATCTGGCTGATCGTGATCCTGATCCTGGTCGGGGTCAGCGGCTACGTGCTGTGGTCGCGGCTGCTGCGCGAGGAGCCGCTGGTCTACGAGTCGTCCCTCGACAACTTCAAGTACGGCTCGATCGGCACCGAGAAGGACGGGCTGCGGGTGCCCTTCTGGATCTGGCTGGTGCTGCCGCGGATGTTCCCCGAGTACCTGCCGGGTCCCGGCGGCTACGTCTCGCTCGGCTTCGCCTGGGAAGAGGGCAAGGAGCTGCCCATCGGGCTGCCCAAGCGGACGATCGGCCAGCCCATGGTGGGCATCAACTGCGCCCTCTGCCACACGGCGACGGTGCGCGAGAACCGCTACGAGAAGCCGACCATCTACGTCGGCGCCCCCGCCCACCAGTTCGACACCCAGGGATATTTCCGGTTCCTGTTCGCCTGCGCGAGCGATCCGCGGTTCAACGCCGACAACATCCTGACCCAGCTCGCGCCGGTCTACAAGCTGGGGTTCATCGACCGGCTGCTCTACCGCTACATCCTCATCCCGCAGACCAAGAAGGGGCTGCTGGAGTTCAAGCAGAGCATGGCCTGGATGGACAGCCGGCCGGCGTGGGGGCGCGGGCGCATCGATCCCTTCAACCCCGCCAAGTTCCGCTACCTCGGCGTGCCGATGGACAACAGCATCGCCAACACCGACATGGAGTCGGTGTGGAACATGAAGACCCGGGTCGACCACGGCTACGTCTATCACTGGGACGGCCTGCTGCACGGGCCGCTGCGGGACGTCGTCCTCAGCTCGGCGCTCGGCGACTCGGTGACCCCGAAGACGCTGCCGCTCGCCGACCTCAAGCGGGTGGAGGACTGGCTGCTCAACGCGCCGGTGCCGCGCTACCCCTTCCCGGTCGACCAGGCGCTGGCGAGCAGGGGGGCTCCCCTCTACCAGAGCCACTGCGCCGAATGCCACGCGGTGGGCGGCGCGCGCACCGGCAAGGTGATCCCGATCACCGAGGTGGGCACCGACCGTCACCGCCTGGACAGTTGGACCCAGGAAGCGGCCGACCACTACAACGCCTACGCCGCCAACTATCCCTGGAAGTTCAACAACTTCCAGAAGACGAACGGCTACACCGCCGTGCTGCTGGACGGCGTCTGGCTGCGCGCTCCCTACCTGCACAACGGCTCGGTGCCGACGCTCACCGAGCTGCTGGAGCCGGTGGAGAGCCGGCCCAAGCAATTCTGGGCCGGCTACGACGTGTACGACAAGGAGAAGGTGGGATTCGTCGCCAACGGCGAGGACGCCCAGCGCTTCGGCTCCGAGCTGGACGTCAACGTCCCCGGCAACAGCAACTCCGGGCACCTGTGGGGGACGACCCTCACTCCCGACGAGAAGCGGGCCCTGGTCGAGTATCTGAAGACTCTGTGAGGAGATTGCCATGAGCGGCGATGAGACGCGCGTTCGCACGCTGGACCGGACCTTGACCGACGAGGTGCGCGAGAGCCCGGTCGATCGCCAGGAGCGCAGGACCCGGCGGCGGCTGCTCCTGCTGCTCGCGCTGGTGGTGATCGTGGTGGCGATCGGCTGGCTGGTGCGGCGTTTCACCGCCGACCGGCCGGTCGAGTATGCGGACATCGGGGAGCATTTCAAGTACGGCTCGATCGGCGCCGAGCCGGGGGGCTCGCTGACCGCTCCGATCGGCGGCGTGCTGCCGCCCTACTGGGTGTTCAAGGTCCTCCCCGAGATCTGCCCGGAGAAGCTGCCGGGCGGCTACGCCTCGCTCGGGATGCTCTACGAGCCGGGCCACGACCTGCCGGTCGGCGTCTCGCGGCGCTGGCGGCTGGGGTTCGACCAGGTGGGGCTGAACTGCGCCGTCTGCCACACCGGCACGGTGCGGGAGACGCCGGCGAGCCGGCCGCAGCTCGTCCTCGGCATGCCGGCCAACCAGCTCGACATCCGGCGGTTGTTCGGCTTCATCCTCGACTGCTCGCTCGACGAGCGGCTGACGGCCGACAACCTGCTGGGCAAGATCGCGGCCGCGGGAGGGGATCTGGGCACGCTCGACCGCGCGCTCTATCGCCTGGCGCTGGTCAACCAGGTGAAGCTGACGACCCTCAAGCTGCAGCGGCGGATCGGCATCCTGCTGCAGGACGACGTCACCCCCTGGGGCGCGGGCCGGGTCGACACCTTCAATCCCTACAAGTCGATCCAGTTCAACTGGCCGCTCGAGCGGCTGCCGCACGACGAGCTGATCGGCGCCTCCGACTACCCGTCGCTGTGGAACCAGAAGGCGCGCGCCCAGTCGCTGCCGCAGGCGCCGGACGGCATGTGGCTGCACTGGGACGGCAACAACAACTCGGTCGACGAGCGCAATCTCTCGGCCTCCCTGGGCGCGGGGGTGACGCCGACCACCATCGATCACGCGGCGCTGAAGCGGGTCCGCGACTGGGCCTGGACGCTGCCGCCGCCCAGGTATCCGTTCGCGGTCGACGACGCCCTGGCCGCCCGCGGCGAGCCCCTCTACCGCCAGTACTGCTCCGACTGCCACGCCGACCACCATTTCAGGGAGGGGCAGGCGGTGGGCTCGCGGGTGGGGACGGTGACGCCGATCGCCGACATCGGCACCGATCCCTTCCGCCTGCACTCCTACACCTCCACCTTCGCGGCGAACCAGTACGATCTCTATCCGGGCTCCCCGTACCGTTTCCACCACTTCCGGAAGACGAACGGCTACGCCAACCAGCCGCTCGACGGCATCTGGGCGCGTGCCCCCTATCTGCACAACGGTTCGGTGCCGACGATGCGCGACCTGCTGGAGCCCCCTGAGAAGCGGCCGGCCCGCTTCTACCGGGGGTACGACGTCTACGACCAGAAGCGCCTCGGCTTCGTCTCCGGCGTCGCCGCCGAGAAGGGGAGGTCCTACTTCCTCTACGACACCTCGCTGCCGGGCAACGGCAACCAGGGGCATCTCTTCGGCACCCAGCTCTCGCCCGAGGAGAAGGACGCCCTGGTCGAATACCTGAAGAAGTTCTGAGGCGCGAAACGCGCCGGGGAGACCCTGTGAACGGCTATCTCAAAGGTTACCGGCTCTTCGCCTGGATCGGCATTCTGGAGAACCTCAGCTTCGCCGCGTCCGCGTTCTGCTATCCGGCCCTCCTGATCCAGCAGGTGGCGGGAGGGCGAGCGGAGATGATCCAGGGCCCCTGGCTCTTCAATACCGCCATGCTGTTGCTGCTGGGCGCGGCCTTCTACCTGCCGGCGGCGCAGGATCCCACCCGCGACCCCCTCTACTCCCGGCTCACCGGCTGGGCCCGCGTCTTCGCGAGCGTCTCCTGGATCGTCTACCTGCTGACGGCGGGAGCGGGCCTGCCGTCGGGATTCTGGACCTTCCCGCTCGCCGACGGCCTGCTGGGGATCGTGCTCCTCGCGCTGCTGCGGCTCGGCCTGCCCCGGCGGGTCTAGGCGCCGTCATTCTGCTGGCGGGGATCTACCCCTGCGGCCGGTACACCGACCCTTCGAGCGGCTTGGCCTCGGCGGGAGCGGCGCCGGGGTGGGGGAGGATCTGGCGAAGGTAGGGATCGATGCCACGCGTGGGGTCCCAGTTCTGCGGATAGCCGAGCGAGGCCTCCTCGAAGCGGACGCCGTCGCGGACGTGGGTGGCGCGGATGTGGAGATGGCCGTAGACGACCGTCCGCGCGCGGAAGCGAGTGTGCCAGCTCTCGGTCAGCCGGGTGCCGCACCAGATCGAGAAGCGCGGGATGCGCGGCAGCACCGCGAGATCCTGCCGCAGCGGGAAATGGTTGATGATCACCAGCGGCCCCCGCGCCGCCGCCTCGGCCAGGCGCGGCTCGGTGAGGCGCACGCGCTCGTGGCACCAGGCCGACCGCGACGGGAACGGATCGGGGTGGAGGAGGACCTCGTCGGAGCAGAGGAGGTTCTCCTCGGCCGCCCACTCGACCGCCTCCTCGACCGGCACGTCGTCCGGCCGGAAGGTGTAGTCGTAGAGCACGAACGTGGGCGCCAGCACGCACCGCTCCCCCTCGCCCGGCCAGGTCACGTAGGAGTCCTCGGGCGTCAGCACGCCGTACTCCCGGCAGATCGCCACCAGCCGCTCGTACTTCGCCTGCCCCCGCAGGTCGCCCGGCTTGGTGGGGATCGTCCACAGGTCGTGGTTGCCCGGCACCCAGAGCAGGCGGGCGAAGCGCTCGGCGAGGACGCCCAGGGCGAAGCGGAGGTGCTCCTCGGTCTCGCCGACGTCCCCGGCCAGGATCAGCCAGTCGTAGGGATGGGGCCGCAGCGCCTGCAGGGCTTGCCGGGTCACCTCGTAGCGGAGGTGAAGATCGGCGATCGCGTAGAGCTTCATCAGGCCAATCGGGTCAAATCATCGAGCGGGATCAATTGACCGGATCTTCCGGGTCGGGCTCTTGCGGTCCGAGCTCCCGCAGGGTGCTCTCGAGGATCTCCTCCGGGCTCATCACGCGCGGGCGCTCCTCCGGCGGGGCTTCGGCGGTATCGCCGGGGAAGACCAGCGCCTGGCGCGGCCCGTTCTCGCCGAGCTCGACCTCGGTCAGGGGATTGCGGACCGGCTCCACGGAGTAGTCGGGGTGGTAGATCGCGCCGCCGCCCGAGGGAATGCCGAAGCCGCGGGCATGCTCGCCCGCCCGGGCGACCAGGCCCAGCAGGCGCGTCCAGGAGGGCTCGTCGTGGGCGTCCACCACGAAGGGCACCAGCCGCAGGGCGTCGAAGGTCTGGGAGCCGTCCTCGTCCGAGCCCTTGAGCCCGAGTTGCACGGCGCCGGCGGAGACGCCCATCAGCAGGGCGCCGGCGTAGTAGCGCTCGGTGAGCTTGTCCTTGACGCCGCTCGCCGCGAAGGCCTCCCAGCCCCGCCGCACGTCGCCGCCGGCGAGCAGGATGAGGTCCGCCTGATCCAGAAAGGCGAGGTCCTGGGCCGACGGCCGCGCGGGCACGTGATGGCAATCCCGGATGTCGATCTCGCCCATGGCGCCCACGAACAGCTCGTAGAACTCGGGGGCGTCGCCGTTGGAGGCGCCGAGATAGGCGGCTCTCAGGGCGCGGCCGGGCTCGTCGGTCTCGATCAGCGCCCGGGCGCGGTCGAGGAAGTGCTTGCCCTCCTCGTCGCGCCAGAAGAGGAGCTGGCTGTCGGCCAGCAGGAAGATGGGTTTGATGGTGGTCGCCACGGCATGGGTCTCCGAGTGGGGAAGATAGCAGAGGGATCTACTGAGGAACTACTGGAGATAGCCCAGCGCCCGCAACCGCGCCGCGTCCTCGGCACCGACGGCCGCGGGGACGAGACGGTCGGAGGCGGCGAGGCCCTTCTGGACGGCCTCCATCCACTCGCGGAGGCGTTGCGAGAGCTGGCCGTCCCCCGCGGCGAAGGCGCGGGTCTCCCGGGGGTCCCGCGTCAGATCGAAGGTCGCCCAGCGGCCTTCCGTCAGGCGCAGGATCTCCTTGCGGCCGTCCACCATCGCACCGACCTCGAGCAGCCCCTTGCGGCGGGCGCTCGCGGCTTCCCGGGTGGAGAGCACCGCGCCTTTGTGGGCCTGGAACCAGGTGATCCGGCCACGCGGCGGCGGCGCGCCCTGGAGCACGGAGGTCCAGTCGTAGCCCTGGAAGCCCGTCGGGATGGCGAGTCCGGCGAGCCCGAGGATGGTGGGAGCGACGTCCAGGTTCATGGCCGGTGCGTCGACGATCGTGCCGGGCCGGATCTTCCCCGTCCAGGCGAGCCCGAGCGGGATGCGCAGCGTGGGCTCGTAGAGGTTGCGGCCGTGTCCCCAGTAACCGTGCTCGCCCAGGCTCTCGCCATGATCGGCGGCGAAGACGAACAGGGTGTTGGCCCTGAGATCCGGATCCTGGTCGAAGGCCGCGAGCAGCCGGCCGAGATGGCGGTCGGCGAAGGCGATTTCGGTGTCGTAGCGGTCCACGCGGGAGACGTCGCCGCGCCCCGAGGGCTCGGGAATACCCAGCGGCCGGACGAGCTCCGCGTGGAGCCGGTAGGGGGCGTGCGGCTCGACGTAGTGGACCCAGAGGAGGAAGGGACGGTGGCCGGCGCGGGCGTCCCGCAGCCAGGCGAGGGCGGCGTCGGTGAGGTCCCCGGCGTTGGCCTCGTCCTTGAACAGGCCGAGCCAGCGCTTGCGGGTGAAGACCTCGTCGTAGCGGCCGAAATGCTCGGCGAATCCCGAGATGCGGTCCTTCAGCGTCCAGTTGCCGACGAAGGCGGCGGTCCGGTAGCCGCGACGCCCGAGCGCCCGGGCCACGGAGGGCAGCCCCGGCCGCAGCCGCAGGCCGTTGCGGGTAGCGCCGTGCTCGTGGGGATAGAGCGAGGTGAGCATCGAGCCGAGCGCCGGCGTGGTCAGCGGCTCGACGGTGCGGGCCTCGGTGAAGCGGACGCCGCTCGCCAGCAGGCGGTCGATGTTGGGCGTCGTGGGACGGGTATAGCCGTAGGCCGAGACGTGGTCCGCCCGCAGGGTGTCGACGGTGAGGATGACCACGTTGGGAAAGCGCTGGGCGGCGGTGGCCGGGGCGGCGAGGGCGAGGAGCAGGAGAACGAGGGGCAGGAGAACGCGGGACCCGGCGCGCCCTTTGCTAAGCTGACCGCCATGGAAGAGACCCGACCCGAGAAATCTCCCGGACCCGTTCCCCGGGTGGAGAAGGAGGCCGCGGCGCAGAGCGGCGAGGAGCCACGCTGGGGCAAGGGGACCGAGCAGGCCGAGGACGGCCACTTCCTCGAAGGGCCACACACCCGCGCGTCCGAGCTCCGGCGGCTGCTGCGGATCGGCGCCGACTTCATCCGCGGCTTCCGCGGCCTGCACTTCGTGGGGCCGTGCGTCACCGTCTTCGGCTCGGCCCGGTTCACGGAGGACCATCGCTACTACGCTCTCGCCCGCGAGATGGGGCGCCGGCTCGGCCGCGCCGGCTTCACCGTGCTGACCGGCGGCGGCCCGGGGATCATGGAGGCCGCCAACCGCGGCGCCCGCGACGTGGGAGCGCCGTCGATCGGCTGCAACATCGTCCTGCCCAAGGAGCAGAAGCCGAATCCCTACGTCGACCGCTGGATCGAGTTCCGCTACTTCTTCGTCCGCAAGGTGATGCTGGTCAAGTACTCCTACGCCTTCGTGGTGCTGCCCGGCGGCTTCGGCACCATGGACGAGATCTTCGAGTGCGCGACGCTGATCCAGACGGGGAAGATCAAGAATTTTCCCCTGATTCTGATGGGCACCGAGTTCTGGCAGCCGCTGAGGGATTTTCTCTGTCATGGCATGGTGCCGGAGGGGACGATCCTGCCCGCGGACTGCGACCGGCTCCTGTTCACCGATTCGGTGGACGAGGCCATGGAGCGCATCCTCGGCGCCGCCACCCGCGAGTTCGGGCTGGTCTGGGAAGCGGCCCCGCCGGGCTCGCCGCGGTGGTACCTCGGCGAGGAGAGTCTACAAAAAGTGGAGGCCGGGAAGTTGCGGAAGGCGGGGTAAAACCCCCATCCCCCCGGGCGGGGACAAGCCCCGCCCCTACGTTCCATCCTAAAGTAGGGGCGGGGCTTGTCCCCGCCCTCCTGCGTTACAGCAGGTTGCTCGCCAGATTCGCCAGCGCCGAGCGCTCGCCCTTCTCCAGGTTGACGTGGGCGTAGAGGGGGTTGCCCCGCACGCGGTCGATCAGGTAGGAGAGGCCATTGCTGCTGGCGTCGAGGTAGGGGGTGTCGATCTGGAAGATGTCCCCGGTCAGGATGACCTTGGTCCGCTCGCCGGCGCGGGTGATGATCGTCTTGACCTCGTGGGGGGTCAGGTTCTGCGCCTCGTCCACGATGAAGATGACGTTCGAGAGGCTACGGCCGCGGATGTAGGCGAGCGGCACGATGTGGAGCTTCTCGGTCTCCACCATCTCGTCGACCTTCTTGTACTCCCGCTCCTTTTCGTCGAACTGGTTCTTGATGATCCCGAGGTTGTCCCAGAGCGGCTGCATGAACGGATTGATCTTGGACTGGATGTCCCCCGGCAGGAATCCGATGTCGCGGTTCGACAGGGGCACGATGGGGCGCGCCAGGTAGATCTGCCGGAAATGCCGCCGCTGCTCCATGGCCCCGGCCAGGGCGAGCAGGGTCTTGCCGGTGCCGGCGGCGCCGGAGAGGGTGACCAGCGGCACGTCCGGGTTGAGCACGGCGTGCAGCGCGAAGGTCTGCTCGGCATTGCGCGGCGAGATGCCGAAGGCGAGCGGCTTGACCACCCGCTCGATGCGGTCGGTGCGCGGGTTGTAGTAGGCGAGGGCCGACTTCGAGCCGCTGCGCAGGATGTAGTAGTGGTTGGACGGCGGGCGCCCGGCGAGCACGGCCTCGACCGGCAGCGACTCCTCCTGGTAGAGACGGTCGATGGCGCCGCCGTCCGCCACCTCGACCTCGTCCTTGCCCTTGGGGAGATGGGAGAGGTCCTTGATCTTGACCGCGTCGTAATCCTCGGCGGCGACGTTGAGGGCCCGCGCCTTGAGGCGCAGGTTGATGTCCTTGCTGACCAGGATCACCGGGCGGTCGGGCTGCGAGCGGGCGAGGCTCAGGACGGTGTTGAGGATGCGGTGGTCGGCCTTGCGCGAGCCGAAGACCTCGCCGGCGTCGATGCCGCCGCTCTCCTCGGTGAGCACGCGGAACTTGCCGCGCGCCGGACCGTCGAGCGGAATCCACTCCTGCAGCATGTTGTGGTCCGACAGCTTGTCGAGCTGGCGGATGAACTCGCGGGCCTGGAGGTTGAGGACCGAGTTGCCCTTCTTGAACTGGTCCAGCTCCTCGAGCACCGTGATCGGGATCGCGACGTCATGCTCCTTGAAGTTGTGGAGAGCGTTGAAGTCGTGGAGGATGACGCTGGTATCGAGAACGAAGATCTTGCGCTGCTCGGACATGGAACGCCGGGGTCCTTTCCTGGAGTGGACAGGCTAGCTCAGGCGGAGGGGTTTCGCCAACTCGGGGTGGGTTCGTAGGGTGCGCTCTGCGCACCGTGAACGATGACGGTGCGCAGAGCGCACCCTACGAGCTAAGATCCTCCGGCGCATGGAAAAGCCCCACCCTTCCACCCCCCTCGCCTCGCGCCTGGAGGTGCTCGCCGCGGCGGCGCTGTTCTCCTCGGGAGGCGCGGTCATCAAGGCGGTCCACCTCGCGGGGTGGCAGGTGGCGTGCCTGCGCTCGACCATCGCCGCGGTGGCGCTCCTCGTGCTGATGAAGGAGGCGCGGCGCCGGCCCAACCTGAAGGTGCTCGGGGTGGGCCTCGCCTTCGCGGCCACGATGATCCTCTTCGTGCTGGCCAACAAGCTCACCACCTCGGCGAGCGCCATCTACCTGCAGTCGACGGCGCCGCTCTACGTGCTGCTGCTCAGTCCCTGGCTGCTCAAGGAGAGGATCCGGGCGCGCGACGTGGTCTTCATGGCCGCCCTGGCGGCGGGTCTCGGGCTGTTCTTCGTCGGGTTCGACCCGGTCTCGGCCACGGCGCCGAACCCGAAGCTCGGCAACATCCTGTCGGTCGTCTCGGGGCTCTCCTGGGCGCTGACGGTGATGGGGCTGCGGGCGCTCGGCCGGGGCGGGGAGTCGTGGGGACCGGCGGGAGCCTTCTGGGGCAACGTCTTCGCGGCGCTGCTCTGCCTGCCGTTCGCCTGGCCTGTCGTGGTGGCCCGGCCCACGGACTGGCTCCTGGTGGGCTACCTCGGGGTCTTCCAGATCGGCGTCGCCTACTTCTTCCTGGTCCGCGGGCTGGAGAAGGTGAGCGCCTTCGAGGCGTCGCTGCTGCTGCTGCTCGAGCCGGTGCTCAATCCCATCTGGAGCTGGCTGGTCCACGGCGAGCGGCCGGGCGTCTGGTCGCTCGCGGGCGCCGCCGTGATCCTCCTCGCCACCCTGCTCAAGAGCTGGGTGGACGCCCGCGTGGCCGTCCCTATTTCATCCCCACGGCCTTCCTCATCGCCGCCGTGATCGACTGGCGGACCTTGAAGAAGTCCGCCCAGGGATCGGACGGCAGGCTCTCCAGCCGTTCGGGGAGGGTGCGGACGGTGTAGGTGTTGCCGCGCACGTCCGTCTCCAGCTCCTCCCAGAACAGCGGCGTGGAGACCGGCGCGTTGGCCCGGGCGCGGGTGGAGTAGGCGCAGATCGAGGTGGCGCCGCGGCCGTTGCGCAGGTAGTCGATGAAGATCTTCCCCTTGCGGCTGGCCTTCGGGAGCTTGGAGGTGTATTTCGCCGGGTGGGTCGCGACCATCTTCTCGGCGACCGCCTTGGTGAACGCCTTGACCTCGTCCCAGCCGTCCCGGCGGGCGATGGGGAGCACCACGTGGAGACCCTTGCCGCCGGTGGTCTTGAGGAAGGTCCGCAGGCCGAGATCCTCCAGGAACGCGCGCATGGCGAGCGCTCCCGCGACCACCCGGTCCCAGTCCAGCCCCTCGTCGGGATCGAAGTCGAAGACCACGTAGTCCGGCTGCTCGATGCGGTCGCGGTGCGCGCCCCAGACGTGGATCTCCAGCACGCCCATCTGCGCCAGCCCGAGCAGGCCTTCCAGGGAGTCGATGGCGCCGTAGGGCTCGGGCTCGCCGACGTTCACCCGGTAGACCGCCGGCGGGAAGCGCTCGTTGACGTGCTTCTGGTAGAAGCACTGCCTGGCCCGCCCCTCGGGGCAGCGCACCAGGGTGAGCGGCCGGTTGGCGAGATGGGGGAGGATCCAGTCGGCGATCCGCGCGTAGTAGAGCCCCAGCTCCCCCTTGGTCACCCCCTGCTCGGGATAGAGGACCTTCTCGGGATTGCTGAAGCGCACCCCGGCGATTTCGCTCTCCCTCTTGCCCCGTCCCTGGGCGGCGACCGCCACCTGCTCGGGAGCGTCGTGGAGGGCCGGCTTGTCGCCCTTCACCATGGCCGTCTTTCTGGCCACCGTCTTCCCGGGAGCCTTGGCCTTGGCCTTGGCCGTCTTCGCTTTCCCGGCTTCCTTCGGCAGGTCCTGAGGTGTCTCGCGCACGATCTCCTCCGGGCTCTTGTCTTCGCGCAGTCCCTGGAACGTGGGATGGCGCAGGATGCCCTCGCGGGTCCACTCGGTGAAAGCCACCTCGCCGACGAGCTTCGGCTTCAGCCAGTGGCTGCGGCGGGCCTCGGCGCCCCGCGGGGGGTTCTTGAACGCCGGTTTGTCGATCTCCAGCTTGTCCATGCGGGCGCGCAGCTCGCGCAGGGCGCGGTCGTTGAAGCCGGTGCCCACCTTGCCGGCGAAGACGAGCTTCCCCTGGTCGTCGTTGACGGCGAGCAGCAGCGCGCCGAAGCCGACGCGGGACTTCTCCGGATCGGTGAAGCCCACGATCGCGAATTCCTGGCGCTGCAGGCACTTCACCTTGAGCCAGTCCTTGCCGCGGCCGGCGCGGTAGGGGGCGTCGGCGCGCTTGCAGACGATCCCCTCAAGGCCGAACTTGCAGGCCTGGTGGAAGAAGGCCTCGCCGTCCCCCTCGATGTGATCGCCCATCCGGAGGTTTCCTGAGCGGCCCGGGAGGAGCCGGGTCAACGCCTGCTTGCGGGCGAGCAGCGGGGCGCCCCGCAGGTCGTAGCCGTCCAGGTAGAGCAGGTCGAAGGCGAAGTAGACGAGATCGCCCTGCCGGTTCTCCGAGAGGGCGTTCTGCAGGGCCTGGAAGCTGCTGGTGCCGTCCGGCTCCAGGACCACCACCTCGCCGTCGAGGATCGCCTGCCGCGCCGGGAGCGTCGCCGCCGCCTCGGCCACGGGCGAGAAGCGGTCGGTCCAGTCCTTGCCGTGACGAGTGATGAGGCGGGCCTCGCCGTCGCGGATCTCGCAGAGCGCGCGATAGCCGTCGTACTTGATCTCGTGGAACCAATCGCCCTCGTCCGGGACCTCCGCCACGAGAGTGGCGAGCGCGGGCTCGATCGTCGAGGGCATCGCGGCCTTGCGGGCGCCGGGGATGGCGGCGGCCTCGGAGGCGGGTTCTTTGGCAACCTTTTTCGCGACGGTCTTCTTTGCCGCGGTCTGCTTCAGCGCCGTCCTCTTGGCGGCTTTCGTGGCCACCTTCGCCGCGATCTTGTCCTTGAAGCTGGCGGTCTTCTCGGCTTTCTCGGAACGGTTCGATTGCCAGACGCGCTCGGGGTCGGCGGCGATCTCCTCCAGGCTCAGGCCGGTGTCGACGCTCGCGGGATACTCCTGGACCACGGCGTCGCCGCTGCCGGGCACGGCGGCCTCGTCCTTCTCCTTGATCAGGAGCCAGTTCTCGTGCCCCTCCTCCTGGTTGCGCTGGTTGCGTCCGCCCATGCGCACCAGGGCCCAGCCGCCGTGGAGCTTCTCCCCCTCGAGCCGGAACTTGAGGTTGCCCTTCTTGTAGGCCGCGACCGGATCCCCCTCGGGAATCCAGGTGCCGCGGTCCCAGAGGAGCACCGTGCCGCCGCCGTATTGTCCCTTCGGGATGATCCCCTCGAAGCCGCCGTAGTCGATCGGATGGTCCTCGACGTGCACCGCCAGCCGCTTCTCGCCGGGATCGAGGCTCGGCCCCTTGGGCACCGCCCAGCTCCGCAGCACCCCCTCCATCTCCAGCCGGAAGTCGTAGTGCAGGCGGGTCGCCGCGTGCTTCTGGATGACGAAGGAGCTCCCCTTCGCCTGCTTGACCTTGCCCTCGGGCTCCGGGGTGGAGCGGAAGTTTCGCTTCTTCTTGTATTCCGTGAGGCCCATGATCGTAGGACCCAATCCTCAGGCGCTCTTCCGTTTCTTCGCGGCCGGCGCGTGCTTGGCCGGCTTGTGGGCGGCGGCCTTCTTGGCGGGCTTGGCAGGCGTCTTCCTGGCCGGGGCCTTCTTGGCGGCGGCCTTCTTCGGCGCCTTCCCGCCCTGCTCGACGCTCTGCTTGAGGAGAGCCATCAGATCGATCACATTGCTGCGGGCCTTTTCCGGCTTCGGCGCCGGCTCCGCGGACTTTTCGAGCTGGCCGGCCTCGACCCGCTTCTCGATCATCTTCATCAGGTCGTTGCGGTAGGTGTCCTTGTACTTCTCGGGGTCCCAGGCGGAGACCATCCCCTCCACCAGGCGCTCGGCCATGTCGACCTCGCGGTCGCTGACCCCCCCCTTGCCGTGGGGGACGTCGAGCTCGGCAGGGTCGCGCAGCTCGTGGGCGTAGCGCATCAGCTCGAGCGTCAGCACATCGCCGCGGGCCACCACGGCGGCCAGGTACTCGCGGGTGCGGATCACCACCTTGGCGATGCCCACCTTGCCCGTGCGGCGCAGCGTCTCGCGCAGCAGCGCGTAGGCCTTGGCCCCCTTCTTGTCGGGACCGAGATAGTAGGGCTTGTCGAAGTAGAGGGGGCTGATCTCGTCGAGGTCCACGAAGTCCACGATGTCGATCGTCTGCGTGGCCTCGGGAGCGGCGCTTTTCAGGTCCTGGTCCGAGAGGACCACGTACTGGCCCGACTCGAACTCGTAGCCGCGGACGGTCTCGTCCCACGGCACCTCCTTGCCGCTCTCCTCGCTGACGCGCTTGTAGTGGATGGGCGACATCGTCTTCTTGTCGAGCAGCTTGAAGCTGATGTCGTTCCGCGTCTCGGCCGCGTACAGGCCGACCGGGATGTTGACCAGACCGAAGCTGATACTCCCTTTCCAGATCGCTCGCGCCATGGAATCATCTCCTCCAGGGAGCTGTGGGAACGCAAGATGCATGCCTTTTTGGACCGCGATGGGTACGATCCACTTCCTGCAGCATCTTTTTGGCCCCCATCTGCATCCGCTCTTCCTGTTCTTTACCGGTCTCGGCACCAGCGCGGCGCTCTGGCCGCTCCTCCTGCTCTACTACTGGCTGGTCGATCCGGTCTTCGGCCGGCGGCTGTCGATCGCGTTCGCGATCTCGTTCCTGGCCAACCGCATGCTCAAGGAGCTGTTCGGGACCGCCCGCCCGTTCGAGGGCGACCGGCTGGTGAGCACGGCGTCGGCGGAGCGGACGGCCCTGGGGCACGGCTTCCCCAGCGGCCACGCGCAGAACGCCGCCACGTTCTACCTGGCCTACGCGTTCCGTTACCAGCGGCGATGGCTGTGGATCGCCGCCGGAATGATCGTGCTGCTGGTGGGGCTGTCGCGGCTCTACCTGGGAGTCCACCTGCCGGAGGACGTGGGCGGCGGCTTCATCCTCGGCGCGATCTTCGCCTGGGCGGCGGGGGATTGGACCGGTCCGCGGGTCTGGCGGCGCTCCTGGGAGCCGCTGGTGGGAGCCGTGACCCTCGGCCTGGCGTTCGCCGCCGGGGCGGAGCCGGGAGCCTGCGGCCTCGTCGCCGGCTGCATCCTGGCGCGGCCGGCCTTCGCGCCGCCGCGCACGGCGCGCGGCAGGATCGGCATGGTGGCCGGCGGCGCCCTCTCCATGGGCCTCGTCTTCGCCCTGCTTTTCTGGCTGCCGGAAAAGGTCGCGCCCGGCCTCGCGAGCTCGCCCGCGCTGGCCTACCTGCTCTATCTGGCGGCGTCCCTGGTGGGGTTCGATCTCTGGCCGCGGCTCTGGCAGGCCCTCGCGGGCCGGAGCTCTCTGAGGGCGCAGCATGCTGCGCCCGCTCCCTGCTCATCTGTGAGAAGCTAAGCCATGCGCTTCCGCATCGCCAGGCCCGGCACGACCGGCGCCCGGGTCTACCGGGTCAACGCCGGAGACGCCGAGGAACGGCCCGACGAGCTGGCCACCGAGGAGCCGCTCGAGATCCGCCTGATCCAGGGGGAGCGGCGGCGCACGGTGGCCATCACCATGCGGACGCCGGGGTGCGACCCCGAGCTGGCCCTGGGCTTCCTCTTCGCCGAAGGGGTGATCCGGCGGCGCGACGAGGTGCGCCGGGTCGAGCCCTGCTCCGAGTCCGGTGAGGGCTGCGCCAACATCGTCGAGGTCGAGCTGGAGGACGGCCTGCCGGAGCCGGAGCTCGCCGGGCTCGAGCGGCACTTCTTCTCGACCAGCGCCTGTGGCGTCTGCGGCAAGGCCAGCCTCGACGCGCTGACGGTGCGGGTCTCGGCGGAGATCCCGGCGGGGCCCGAGGTCTCGCCCGAGATCATCACCGGCCTGCCGGCGCGCCTGCGCGAGGCGCAGGGATTGTTCGAGTCCACCGGCGGCCTCCACGCGGCGGCCCTGTTCGATCCGGCGGGGAACCTCCTCGTCGTCCGCGAGGACGTGGGGCGCCACAACGCCCTCGACAAGCTGATCGGCTGGGCCTTCGGCGAGGACCTGCTGCCGCTCACCGGCCACCTGGTCCTGGTGAGCGGCCGCTCCAGCTACGAGATCCTCCAGAAATGCCTGGTGGCGGGAGTGCCGATCGTCTGCGCCGTCTCCGCTCCCAGCAGCCTGGCCGTGGAGCTGGCGGACCGCTTCGGCCTCACCCTCATCGGCTTCCTGCGCGGCGACCGCTTCAACGTCTACAGCGGCATGGCGCGGGTGGCGGCAACCCCGGCGCGAGTCCCGCTGCCCATCCTGTAAAACTTTCACCGCCCGCTCCAGAGAGCGGCGCCGGCCTGCAACCGCGTCCGCGGTTTTCGTGGCCTCCTTTTTGGCATGGAAGATGCAAACTTCCAGAATCGCAGGCCGGTAGTACGGTGGACCGGCAGCATCGGGAAACGCTCCCGAGAACGCAAACGCAGCACGGCGCGAAGCAGCCTTTCGCGGCCCCTCCCTGAAAGGGGAGGCGTCCTGAGTCCAGAGACCAGCCCGCCTCCCC
Source organism: Thermoanaerobaculia bacterium (assembly GCA_036402955.1). Taxonomy (GTDB): domain Bacteria; phylum Acidobacteriota; class Thermoanaerobaculia; order Multivoradales; family UBA5704; genus DATARR01. The sequence goes on along the minus strand of DASWRX010000020.1, from coordinate 6,370 downwards.
CCTTTTTTCAGCTTGCAGGTTTTGGCGCCGGCCTCGCGGTGGGTGCGGGAATTGCTACGTTCTCTTCCGCGAGGGGCATCCCTCGAAAGGAGACGACACCATGAGACTCAGAGCACTCTCCATCCCGGCGGCGGTCTGGCTGGGAGTCGTGATGATCCCGCTGGCCGGCTGCAACAATCCCGACAGCGCCGTGCACGCGGAGCGGGACGCGCAGGGCAACACCCAGGTCCACGTGAACGGCCAGAAGGTCGATCAGAACGTCAACCAGGCCAACAAGGACTTCAAGGCCGCGGGCGACCAGCTCAAGGCCGGGGCCGACCAGGCGGGCGCCGCCCTCCAGCGCGGCGCCGACAAGGTCCAGACGCAGATGGAGACCAAGGTCGTGCCCGCGGCCAAGGAGATGCTGAGCGACGCCAGCATCACCGCCAAGGTGAAGACCCAACTGGCGGGCGATCCGGCGATCAACGCCCTCTACGTCAACGTGGACACCTCGAACGGCCAGGTCACCCTGACCGGCAAGGTCGCGCTCGCCGAGCAGAAGGCCGAAGCCGAGAAGGTCGCCCGCGGCGTCGACGGCGTCAAGACCGTCGTCAACCAGCTCCAGGTCACCGGCCAGACGCCGGGGAAGTAGGGCCGACCCGCTGGTTTGACAGGGCGGTCCTGCCGGGACCGCCCTGTCTCCCCGCCCTCCATTTCTCCTCTACCGTTTATCCTGCCTGCCTGATGCTAAACTAAACGTTCCTGTCTGAGCTTGGGTGTGTCTCTCTGTCTCACCGAGGGAGGCGGATGAGCCGTCGAACGGCGACCTTCGCGAGTCTGCTCTCTTTGGCTCTCATCACAGGGCTGGTGACCTACCTGTGGCTCCACAGACCTTCCTCGCGCCCGACGAAGCGCGCCGAGCTGGCCGAGGTCCTGGGTCCATGCCGGCTCCTCGAGGGCCGCCTCACCGGCGGTTTTGCCTACGCACCCTATGACCCTTCCCATCCCGCGCGGCCACTCACCAGGGACCGGCGGATCGCGCTCCGCAAGATTCTTCAACGGATCTCCGGCGACACTCCTCAGGCGATCGCCGATCGGGCTCTGGTCCGTCTGATCGACGGAAACCCGCGGCAGGCCGTGGAAGGCCTGGAACGCGCCGTCGCGGCGCAGCCGGCCAGCGCGGCTTTGCTGTCCGATCTCTCCGCCGCCTATCTCGCGGATGCCCAGGCGAACGGCGACGCCTATTCTCGCGTGAAAGCCCTGGAGGCCGCGGAGAACGCCGTCTCGATCGATCCGAAGCTCCCGGAGGCGCGCTTCAACCGAGCCCTGGCCCTGGACCGCCTCTTCCTCCGCAATCAGGCGCGTTCCGCTTGGGACGATTATCCTCGCCTCGATCCGAAATCCGGCTGGGGGCGAGAAGCCCGAGCCCGTAGGCAAGCCCTTGTTGGACCTGATGCCGCGAGCCGCTGGGCCGTCCAAGTACGGAGCCTCGAAGCCGCGGTTTCGAGAAACGATCCAGCGGCCGTGAGACGAATCGTCGATCGCTTTCCCCAAGCCGCCCGGGAATACGCAGAAGAGAAGCTATTCGGAGATTGGGCGAAGGCGGAGCTCGCGAAGCGGAGCGAGGAGGCGAAGCGCAGCCTGGATACGGCCCGTGCCATCGGCGCCGCGCTGGTGGCGGCCAACGGAGAGCGCATGGTCGCCGACACCGTGGAGACGATCGATCGGGCGGCTTCCTCACGAGATTCGAGCCGTTTTGATTTGCTGACGGCTGGGCACGCTTCTTATCAGGAAGGGCTGCAGTCCTATGGCGGAGGACGGTTTACAGAGGCTCGCGATCGCTTCACAAGGGCGCATGACCTGTTGGATCGTGGCAAAAGCCCCTTTGTTCAATGGTCAATCTTTCGGTTTGCGGTCTGCGAGATGCAGCTCTTTCATTATGGGCGAGCTCTGGTCTCGCTGAACGGACTCTTGGCCAACCGAATGAGATTCAGGAGTCTCAAAGGACGTGCCTTTTGGGTGAAGGGCCTTATCGATGGAATTCAGGCACGGCCGATGGAGTCTCTCGCCGAGTATCGTTTGGCCCTATCGGATTTCGAGGCGCTTCAAGAGAGCGAGAACGTCGCGCTCGTCCGCTCGCTGACCGCCGAGTGTCTGACGAATCTTGGTGACCTGCCAGCAGCCTGGAAGTTTTATCTAGACTCCATGAGCCTGATGGGTAATCTGAGGGATCCCTTGCGACGGCAGGAGTTTCTGGAAACGGGTAGTGAATCGGCTCTCCGGGAAGATAAACCGGCAACCGCCCTAGTCTTCATGCGTGAAGCACTGGGCGATTCTTACGCACCGACTGTGGAATCATTCTATTGTCTACGCTGGAGGGTCCTAGCCCACTGCCGCCTGAGGCAGTGGGAGGAGGCAAGGAAGGATCTCCGGGAGGCTCGGCTCTTGGTGGCGAAGTACACAGACAACGCAGCGCAGGAATCCCTGCGCGGAGATTTGCTCTCGATGGAAGGCGAGGTCCTCAAGCAGGAGAGTCCGGCGGCAAGTCTCGTTCACTTGAATCAGGCCATCAAGACCTACGAGAGCACGAGCTACCGGCAGCAGCTTGCGTTGCTGCATGCCGAGAGGGCGCGGTCTTATCTGGCGCTCAATCAGGAAACCGCTGCGGAAAGGGACTTCGATTTGGCGATCCAGGCGCTCCAAAGGCAGCGATCCGCTGTCAGCGATGATAATCTGCGGGCTTTATTCCTGGACGAATTTCGAGGGATCTTTGATGACATGGTGGCGCTGCAAGCCCGGCTTGGCCGTAAGGGCTTGGCACTGGACTATGCAGAGAGCACCAAAGCGCAAGTATTGCGTGAGCTGATGACGTCGGCAGAAAGCGACCGGCAGCATCCGCCCTTAAAAAATGAGGAGGTCCAGAAGAACCTGCCCAGGAACGTCGCTGTGGTCGAGTACAGCGTGCTTCCCAAGTCTTTACTAACCTGGGTAATACGTCGCAGCTCTTTATCCCTCGTTAAGACCGATATCACGGCCGAGGAGGTCCAGAGCCTGGTGGAAGACTTTCGAGGCAAAATCCTGAGGAGATCGGCTGCTCAGTATCGAGATGCGCGGTCGCGCGATCTTTCCCAATTGTTGATTGGAAAAATCCGCGGATCGATCCAAGGAGTGAATCACCTGGTATTAGTGCCCGATCGACGCCTGTATGAGGTCCCTTTCGCCGCGCTCCCCGACCGTGGTTCCTCCAAATATTTGGTGGAAAGCTACAGCTTGAGCATTGCGCCCAGCGTCAACACTTATCTCGACGCATTGGAGCGTGAACGCGTCCTGGGCCGTTCGCAGGCATTAAAGATTCTGGTGCTTGGGAACCCGACTCTCGACCCTCTGCTTGCGCCGAATTTACCGAGCTTGTCTTACTCTGAACGGGAAGCCAGGAACGTCAAAGGCTTATATCCCGACGCTCGTCTGCTTCTGGGCAGAGATGCCACACGGTTCAGTTTCCTTGAAGGCTTGGCCCGTTTCGATGTAGTTCACTTTGCAGGCCACTCTGCCGCCTTTCCCGCTGCGCCGCTCTCGTCATTTCTGGCTTTCGCTCCAGGTCCCAATGACTCGGGGATCTTGTACTCTCGAGATTTATTCCAGGCACGTGGAGTAAGGGCGCAGGTCGTCATTCTATCTTCCTGTGAAAGTCTCAGCTCTGATGGCAGGAGCGGAGAAGGAGTCGCCAGCCTTGCCCGTGCCCTTCTTTCCTCGGGCGTGCCGGTGGTGGTCGGCAGCTTGTGGAGCATCGACGATCAGAAGTCGGAGAAACTGCTGGTTCTTTTTCACCGATATTTTCGTTCCGGGCACAGCGCTGTCGATGCTCTGCGGCGGGCCCAGTTGGACCTGCTGTCGACGCCGGACACGGCGCCGGTGCACTGGGCCGGTTTCCAGCTCATTGGGGCAAACGCGCGCTGTTCCCTCGACAGAGAAAGGATTGGAGATGAGTGATCTGGTTCTGCGGATTTTTTTCCATGGATTGATCGCGTTTGTTCCGAGCGACCCGGGTGCCTCTGGTGCGAGTGTTATGACTGCTTACGTGATGAAGGCTCAGTACCATACGCCTACATTGACATTTGAAATGAATAGAAGGAGTGTCTGCCCCCAGAGTGATAGGGCGGAATCCTGTCCGAGCGAGTTCGAATCAAGGGGGATGTGCTGTATGGTAGAAGAATTTCGCCAAGGCTCAGAGATTCTTGATTCATGGTGCACCTGCTACCTCGGCGACAGCATAAGAATTTCTTTTGCAGAGCAGCAGATAGGTCTGCATAGAGCTTTAAAGGCCAAGCCGGATGATATCAAGCCTAACAAAGATGATGACGTCGCTGATTTCTCATGGCTGGTGCGGATGTCAAATGTGCAGGATGGGAAGGCGGTGCATGTTGATGACAGCAAGATTCCAGCAGCCACTCGAGCCGGCTTGAAGTTCAACTGGCTATCCGAGCGATCGTGTCAGCTCGATCAGGAAGGCGGGCCTCGATGTGATGATGCTTCAGAGACGAGGTGCGACTACAAGATTCACTCATTTAAATTCAAGGAGGGGGACCATTACTCCACGCATCGACAGGCCCTCGCGGAATATGCAATGTTCGAGCTGAGGTTCCCGTTTTCAACTGAGGTAGTTCTAGAAGATACGAAGCACGGAAATAAAATAAACCTCGATCTTGGTTGTGGGTCCCGAGGATGCCCTGACATCATGGTGGCCAATCTGTTTACCGGAGATCCATCGCACTGTGATGATGGTGTCGGATGTCATTTTGCCGAATATTACAATATCGCCGCGGGCGATCCGGCCAAGTATATTCCCTACCGGGACGATGATGCCTTCCCAGTAGGAAAGAAGCAGTTCTACAGCTGTCCCGATGACCCTTTCAGGAGAAAGAACCAGGCGGTCCAAAAAGCGTTTGGGCGGGATACGGAAAGATCTACTAATGGTACTGATAGAGTAGCCTCGCGCATCGTCTGCCCCATGGCCATGTTCGATCCATGAGTCATCGTCCGGGGCGGGGGTCGCGCCGGTACTGGAAGTGGAACCTGGCGGAGGAAGGGGACGCGGCGCTTATCGTGCCCGTTTCTGTATGAACCACCTTCTTGCCCAGGAGGACTTCGAGGGCGAAGGGCGCGGGTCGCTGCGCCTGGCCGTGCTGGAAGAACTCGACCCAGTAGGTATAGTCCCCCTCCGTGGCCCGGCCCACGGGCCAGAACACGTTCTCGATCGGCGTCCAGCAGATGCGGTCGGCGGCGGAGTTGCAGTCGACGTCGAGCTCCCCGCCGGATTCCGACTTGCGGCTCAGGAAGAAGAGGGTCGCGCCCGAGGGCTCCTGGACGTGGAGGTCCAGGTCCTCCTCGCCCTTCCAGTGCAGCCGGAAGGCGATGTCCCCCGTCCCCGGCCGCCGGTGCAGCGAGGCGCACCCGGCGGTCAGGACGGCGCAGAGGGCCGGAACCAGAATCCGGACGGCTGATCTCAAGGTGGCTGATCTCATCATGGCCATCGCGCGATATGCTCCCCGGGATCCTGAGGATCCCACCATGCGGCCCTACATCGAAAGCTTCCTGCCGCTCTTCGTGGCCATCAACCCGATGGGGATCATCCCCATCTACCTGAGCGTGACCGAGAACCTCTCCGCGGCCGACCGCCGGCGGCTGACGCTGCAGGCGATGCTCACCGCCGTCGGGCTCTCGGTGCTGATCCTCTTCGCGGGCCAGTTGATCTTTTCCCTTCTCGGCATCACCGTCAACGACCTCCGGGTGGGCGGCGGGCTGATCCTGCTGGTGCTCAGCATCTCCAACCTGATCTTCGGCGACTTCCGGCGGCGGGACCCCACGGGCGGCGGCGAGGACGACCCCGCCTCGGTGGGCATCGTCCCCATCGGCATCCCGCTGATCATGGGACCGGCGGCCATCACCTCCATCCTCGTCTCCCGCGAGGCTTTCGGCTATGCCCCGACCCTGCTGTCGCTGATCGTCAACATGCTCCTCGTCCTGCTGACGCTGCTGGCGAGCCCGCACATCGGCCGCTTCGCCGGTCCGGCCGTCTCCCGCGCCATCGCCAAGGTGGCCAGCCTCTTTCTGGCCGCCATCTCGGTCGCGATGATCCGGGCCGGCGTGCTGGGGATGATCAAGGCGGCGGTCATCCGCTGACGCCCATCACCTCCCGCCGCGCCGCCTCCAGGTCCTCCAGCCCCTCCTCCATCCGGTCGCGATGGGTGCGGAAGGAGAGGACGCAGATGCGCAGCGCGAAACGGTTCCCGAGCATGGTGCTGGTCAGGAACACCCGCTGGCGGGCGTTGACCCGCTCCAACAGCCGCTGATTGAGACGGTTGAGCTCCTCCGGATCGGCTGGATCGTCCAT